>NZ_JBWWVR010000025.1:0-61767 GCF_056675575.1 Xanthomonas sp. NCPPB 3959 | reverse complement strand
ACCCTGGGCTTTATCAGTAATCACTGGTACGGACGATGGGGGCAGGTCACCGATGACGTAGTAGCCTGCGGCCTATTAAGCGACCTTCTCGATGCCCAAATTTTTACCATCCGTTCAACGGATATCTAGCCGTCCCAGAAATGTGTCGAATAAATGTTTCGGACTGGTGTTAAGTTTCCTCGTGGGCTAGATTAATTTTGAAATGACATGTGTGGCCGTATTGTCTGGGTTAACCAGTTAAGAACCTCTTTTACACGGGGCGCTGTATGCATTCTATGGGGTATAAGTAGCGAGACTTGTAATGGCGGCGGGATAAAATCAGGTAGTATTTCAATTAAAGATCCGTCGTCGATCATGCGTTGACATGTTGGTTTAGATAACTGCATTATTCCCATGCCAGATAAACACGCTGCATGCATGAAGTTTCCACTGTTAACAGAAAATGCGCTTGGCATTGGGTGAGCCTTGGTGGTTCCGTCCTGGAAATAGCGGAATACTGCATGCTCTTTATGGGAGGTCCCTGTGTAATGAATGATGCGATGGTTCTCCAAGTCTTCAAGCGAAAGTGGTATGGCGTGTCGTCTTAAATAGGCAGGGCTCGCTAGGTTGCACATCGTCATCGCCCCTATAGTGCGGACAACCAAATTTGAATCGGGCAACTGTCCAATTCTAACAACGCAATCAACGCCCTCTTGTATGATGTCTACCCAGCGATCGTTAATGCTTATTCCAATGTCGAGCTGTGGATGCGTTGAAAGTAAATCTTTTAATTTTGGTAATATCAACTCTTGAGCGAATAGGCCAGGCATATCGATACGCACGCTCCCTCGTAAACCATTCGAGAGCGGGCGGAACATCCCTTGCAACCGCTCCGAATCAAATAGTAGCTCCTTGCAACGAACTAAAAATTCTTCTCCATCGCGTGTCAATTTGACACTTCGAGTGGTGCGTTGGAGCAGGCGCCGTCCAACTTCAGCTTCCAGTGATTGAACGATGGTAGAGACGCGGCCCTTCGCCATATTGAGCTGTTCAGCGGCTCTGGTGAAGCTGGAAAGCTGGGCAACGCGGCAAAAAATCCTCAGGTCATCTAGGTCCATTGTTCTTCCGCAGGGAATTGTAAGTTATTTTTTTGCATCTTTATTTTCGTTTTTGGAGCTATTAAATTGTTTGGACCAATAAAGTAGGCGGCCGATTAATCAAATTATCAATTAGTCGCCACTCTCAGGTATGCATTTTCGCGGGATTTTCACACTGTAGTTGCCGTGGGTAGCAGCTGGCGTGTTGCTCGGATGCCTCCGCGGATTTTATGGAATTAAATTTTAGGCAATGACAGGTGAGGGACTGTCTGATCCTGCGTCTCATAAGGTATAGAAGAAGATGAAAAGACTGAATTTGTTAATTTTTGCAATTGTAGGCCTGCTCTTGAGTGTAAGTTTGAATGCGGGCGCGGCAGCTCCGATGGCCAAGACCCAAGGGCTGGGCTACTATCGCATGATGCTTGGTGCTTTTGAAGTCACAGCTCTCAGCGATGGGACTGTTGCTTTTCCGGTGGATAAGTTGTTGCATGCGCCTGCTTCTGAAGTCGAAGCCGGACTGTCCCGTAACTTTCAGAAATTACCAGTCGAGATGTCCGTTAATACTTGGTTGGTCAATACTGGCAGCAGGTTGATTTTGATTGATGCCGGCGCCGGTGATTTAAATATCTATGGCCCTACGTTAGGGCACTTGGCGCAACGCATTCGTGATTCCGGTTACGAATTAGATAAAATTGATGACGTCTTCATCACGCATATGCACCCTGATCATATTGGAGGTTTGACCGAAAAAGGTAAACGTGCATTTGTTAATGCGACAATTCATGTTGACCAACATGATGTTGACTACTGGTTGTCATCTGATAAACGTCAGGCCGACCCTCAGGAGAAAGGATTCAGTGAAGTGGCATCTGCTTCTTTCAATCCCTATATCAGTGCAGGTCGCTTTGCACCGATCAAAGAGCAGGGAGAGGTGGTCCCAGGCGTCAGCGCGTGGGCGACCTTGGGGCATACGCCGGGACATACGAGTTATATTATTGAAAGCGAAGGTGAGCGTTTAGTTATTATTGGGGACCTAATTCACGTGGCCGCCGTGCAGCTAGATCACCCTAGTATCACTGTCGGCTTTGACTCTGATGTTAAAGCTGCGGCTGCCACACGCCAGACGGTATTTTCTCGTCTTGCCAGGGAAGGTGAATTAGTTGGAGCAGCGCACATTAGCTTCCCAGGTATGGGCCATCTAAGGGCGAACGGAACTGGCTGGGAGTGGATTCCTGTTGTTTATAGTAGTCAAGTAAAGTAGTTAAATAATTTAGAATAAACTTGGCTCTGTTTCATTGCGGCTAGTAATTTGTGTCTTCAAGTTCGGTGGCGCCATTAGTTGTAAATTTTTAACTCAATATCACTATTGGTCTATAAAGTAATTTTAATAGGTGAACGCAATGCGAGCGCATAGGCAAAGCTTGGTAAACGGAACTGAGATCCCTTATCTCGGCTTCGGGACTTATCTAATCGCTGACGATCTGGCTGAAGAGGCAGTGTATCGTGCAATCTGTCTCGGCTACCGCCACATTGATACTGCGGAGATCTATGGTAACGAGGGCGGAGTTGGAGCTGGCATCAGGCGTGCCATGATCAGCGAGGGGATCAAGCGCGAAGAGCTATTTATAACTACGAAGCTTTGGCCTGGTAATGCTGCTTGGGGCGAGACGCCAAAAACCACCGACACGACCGTCACTTCTTTAGAGGAAAGTCTAGCTAGACTTGGGCTTGACTATGTCGACCTTTACCTCATCCATGCCCCTTTTGACCCTGTCTATCGACTGGAGCAGTGGGAGGGAATGATTTCACTTTATGAGAAAAGGCGAGCTCTGGCTATTGGGGTCAGTAACTTTGGTGTTAGTCATTTAGAGGGAATTAAGGAGGCGGGTCTACTGTTCCCTCACGCAAATCAGATCGAGCTTCATCCTTGGTCGCAGAAATTTGAGCTGGTAAAATTTCTGAAGGAAAATAATATTCTTCCGATCGCTTATAGCAGCCTAGTGCCGCTTGCGACGTGGCGAGAAGTGCCTGGCCAAGATAGTGGTAAGACAGAGGCTATGAAGTCTGATGGTCAGCGAGTCGATTCAATATTCAAGATGCTAGCCAATAAATACGGAGTCACTGATGCCCAGGTGCTACTGCGCTGGGCGGTCCAAAGTGGATATCCCGTTTTGCCTAAAAGCACAAATCCTTTGAGGATGGAGGAGAATGCGCGGATCTTCTCATTCGTCCTATCTGAAGAAGATATGGATTTGTTAAGGAGCGAAGATCGAGGCGACGGGGTCGCGTGGTCGATTGGCGATCAGACAAAAGTAAGCTAGTTGTATAAAAAGCGTTTATTTGCATTCTCGACGGATTGTGGGAATTTATTGACTGACTTATTGGAGCTTGAGGCGATGACTCTATTGTTGGGATAGTCTGAATCTTTGGTGAAAATTAGTCTGATAATTTCCGCTTCCCATTTTTCAATCTAATGTGAAGGAGGTCTTTGGTGTGAAAACACTGGATTTTCAATCTATTGTCTCTAAGGTTGGTTTGGGTGTAATTGCGTTCAGTGGGCCCGCGCTTTGCGCCGAGGCCTTAGCCGAAAGTAGGGATCCAACATCGCCTCACGCGCTATTTGTTGCCGAAACCAACGTAACTAACTCTGAGGCGTTAAAACCATATAGGGATCAGGTGGAAGCAACATTCCGCCCATATGGAGGCCGATTTCTGGTGCGCGGTGGGCCCGTCGCATCTTTGGAAGGGGACTCGCCAAAGGGACGTTTTGTTATTATTGAGTTTGATAGCGTGGAGAAAGCACGGGCTTGGTATGAGTCTTCTGCTTATCAGAAGCTGAAGCCAATACGTCTTGGTGCGGCGACGTCCCGCGTCCTCATACTTGAAACTACACCTCAGCGTTCCGAATAAACGAATGCGCGACGCAGTTGATGAAGTCTCCGCGGGACGGATGGAAAGCATGGATGTGGTCCACTCTGGCCTGCGCGGTGCTCTCGAGTGCTTTCCGGTCGTAGGGGCATAACTACAATCCACATCGAAACGCTGTTGCCGAGGTGTAAGTGGATCTATAAAAGTGATGAACGCCACTCCGTGCGGGCAGGCCTGCTCCCTGGCGCGATCGATACATTGTTCTGCCTCTCCCATTGGTAATTGACCATGAAGCTTTCTTGCCGACTCGCTTCCCCGTCTTCACTCGCACTACTGGCGTTTCTGACGACCCTGACCGCCTGCGATAAGCCAGCGCCGCCTTCACCGCCCACTGCACGGGCCAAACAACCCGCCGTCGCGTCTGCGGCAGAAGCGGAAATTGCTTGGCACGAAGGTGACGTCGAAGACGCGTTTGCCGAGGCTAAGGAAAACGGCAAGCCGATCTTGCTCTACTGGGGCGCGGCCTGGTGCCCGCCGTGTAACCAGTTGAAGGCCACTTTGTTCAAAGATCTGGCCTTCATTGCGCGCACTCGGCAATTCGTGGCGGTTCATCTGGACGGCGACTCCGAAGGTGCACAGGCCTGGGGCGACCGGTTCGGTATCAAAGGCTATCCCACCATCATCGTGCTGCGCCCGGACCGCAGCGAAATCACTCGCTTAGCGGGTTACGCCGCTAACGAAAGCCTAGCTGACACGTTGCGTGTGGCGGCCAACAGTACCGCCAGCGCCAAGCAGCTGCTGAACAAGGCACTGCACGAGCCGAAAGACCTTAGCGCGGACGACTGGGCCGTCCTCAGCAACTATGACTGGGTGGGTGATGATCGAATGGTCAATCCCGATAACGCTCAGGACGTTCTGACTCGCTTGTCCAAGGCCGCACCGCAGGCAGCATTGAAGCATCGTTTCGCGCTTGCGGCGGTCGCTGCAGCCAGGAAGTATCCCACTCCCGACCCTGCCTATCGCCCGCTACTCGAAGCGATCTTGGCCGATCCGGCCGAATTGCGCTCAAACCTCAGCATGCTGACCTACCTCGCCGCACCGCTGGTCAATGCTGCCAGCCCCGATGCCGGCACGCGCGCAGCCTTGGCCACCAAGTTAGATCAGGCCCTAGATAAGGTCTATCCCGACACAAGCCTGCCAATGGTCGACCGGCTGGGCACCGCCTACTTGAAAATCCAGCTGACGCGCGTGGCACAGGGACAGCCGATTCACTCCGAGGAAAAAGGGCCTCCGCATCCGCTGCCGGAAGCAGTCATTAACACTGTCCATCAACGCGTCCAGTTGGCAGTCGATACGGCCAAAACCCTAGAGGAGAGGCAATCGATCATCAGTGATGCGGCGACATTACTGAGCGAAATCGGCGACAGCAGCGGCGCCGAGCAATTGCTGCTCGCCGAGCTGGGACGTAGCAAAGCACCTTACTACTACATGCCGGAACTGTCTCAACTCGCTGAAGAGCGCGGCGATCGGAAGACGGCGGTATCTTGGCTCAAAAAGGCCTACGAAAGTGCGGATGGCAGCGCCACCCGCATCCAGTGGGGGACGATGTATGTGGTCGGACTGATTCGGTTGACACCAGATGACTCCGCTGGAATCGAAGCGGCGGCAACTCAGGTAATTGGCGAACTGGCTGGAGAACCAGATGGTTACCGCCAGCGCAGCCGTCAACACTTCGACCATCTCGCTTCCTCTCTCAAGACCTGGAGCAAGCAGCATCATCAGGAAGGAAGCGCGATGCTTGGGCGGCTGCGCCAGAAGATGAAAGCCAGTTGCGACAGCAAGCAAACCAGCGAGTGCAGCAGCTGGCTGAGCTAACACGGTAGGCGCCTGCCTAGCGGCAATTGTGATAAAAGCGGATGCGGTGTTGTTGCTGCTGAGAAGCCATAAGTGACATACACGGGGGGCGCGTGGCGGCCTTGCCCTCTGAAAAGCAGACTAAGGGCGTGAACTCTAGTTACGCCCAGCGCAGTATTGTCTGAAACGTCCGGCGAGGTGCCGCTAGCGGCATCAAACTTCATTTGTCTATGCGCTGAAGCTGTAGAGCGTCCTTAGGATGGCACCCTAGCTGGTGGTATAGCGCAGCATGGTGCAATGAAATTCGACCCATCCGCCGTTCAAGAAGGCAGAAAATGCCTTCTTGAACGGCGCTTGTCGTGATGGGTGGGTATTGCGTGCGATGCGGTGGCTCCGAGCTTCGAGGAGCAAGTAGCTTGCTTGTGAGAATTAATCGGCCAAAGTACCTACGTTGCTTGCCGGATTGGGGAAGATAGGCAAGAAATTGTAGCGGGAAGGCAGCGCTTTTGCGGAACACGCGACATAACAGGCGAGATCGTCTGTGAGCCATGACGGCTTGTGACTTGACGTTGCCTTCCTGCGATCGGACCCTATGTGACCGCGGCCGTAAAGCCGCAGGAGTGGGCTCACAGATAGGGCTCGATACCGGTCAAGATCAGCGAGCACATTCGTTTGTGACTGTTGGGATCAAATGTTGGGAATGTAGGTTCGATTATCGTATCGATCATCCTCAATACAATGGCGCGCATCTCTTCTGAGTCTTCAGCGATGCAAGCCAAACTTCAAGCGGCCCCCAGCAAGCCGCACGATAGTTCAACGCAAATTATCCAGCGCGTCTTCCCAAGCAAAGGGATGTCCGTTGGCCTGATCATGCCGCTGGAGTCACATCCAGGCCGGCCTGCGCCGACAATGAGTGATCATCTAGAGATGGCCCAGTGCGCCGATGCGCTGGGTTTCGCCACGCTGTGGTTGCGGGACGTCCCGTTCTACGGTCCGCGCTATGGCGATGTGGCCCAGGTATTTGAGCCCATGGTCTACATGGCGCATCTTGCTGCCGTTACCCGCTCGATTGGACTAGGGACTGCAGGCATAGTGTTGCCTATTCGCGAGCCGAAAATTTTCGCCAAGCAGGCCACCTCCATCGATCAGCTCTCGGGTGGACGGCTGCTCCTGGGCCTTTCCTCTGGCGACCGCCCTTCGGACTACCCGCTCTTCGGCATTCCCTATGAAGAACGAAGCGAGCGCTTCAGGGAAGCATTCGAGGTTTATCGCGTCGTGAGCGATGAAGACTTCCCCGTGTTTGACTCGGCCCATTTTGGGCGGTCTTCGGGGACGCTCGACCTGATTCCCAAGCCGTGGCGTTCCAGCTTGCCCAAGATCGCTATCGGTCGCGCACAGCAGACCGAGCAATGGATTGCCGAGCACATGGATGCCCTGGTGGTTCCTACACCGCCAGAAGCCGCTCTCTTCGACTTCGTGGAAGGCTGGAATCGAATCGTAACCGAGACGCTTGGTTACCAAGCGCGCAAGCCCCTGGGCATCGCGGGTTTCCTCGACCTGTCCGCCAAGCCCCGACACCCCTTCGAGCGCGTCCAGGGCGGATTCCGTTCTGGACGGGAATCGCTCATCAGTTTTCTGTGCACCGCCAAGGAAGCTGGTATCGCCCACATTGCCCTCAATCCAAAGATCAGCCAGCGACCCTATGTCGATGTCATGCAGGAACTGGCCGATTACGTGATACCGGCGCTAAGTGCGTAACCACTGCGCTGCCCGATCAACCTGTTCCCTTCGCCAAAGACTGAGACCTAATGAACACACTTTTCAGCCCATACGACCTGGCAGGACTGCAGCTGCCCAATCGCACCGTAATGGCGCCGATGACTAGAGCCCGGGCGAAGAACGGCGTGCCCGACGAGCAGACCATGCTGTATTACCGCCAACGTGCGTCGGCGGGCCTGATCATCAGCGAAGGCGTACCGATTTCCCAGGAAGGCACGGGATTCGTGTTTAATCCGGGGCTGTTTACCGAAGAGCAGACCGATGCCTGGCGTCGCGTCACCGACGCGGTGCATGCCGACGGCGGCCGGATCTTTGCCCAGCTTTGGCATGTTGGACGACTTTCCCATGTATCGCTACAGGAAAACGGTGCGGCGCCCGTGTCGGCAGTGGCCCGCCAGGCACAAAATGCCAATGCCTTCGCCTGGCAGGAGACCGGCGTTGCCGGGCCAGTGCCTGCCAGCATGCCGCGGGCGCTGGAATCGCACGAGGTGCTGAGGGTCATCAATGACTTCGTCGCCGCCGCAAAGCGCGCTATGGACGCCGGTTTTGATGGTGTGGAACTGCATGGCGCCAACGGCTATCTCTTCGAGCAGTTCATCAACGGCGAACTTAATACGAGAGACGACGCCTTCGGCGGCTCAATCGAGAACCGCCTGCGCTTGTTGATGGAGACTGTCGACCGGGTCTCCACAGAAATCGGCAGCCAGAAGCTGGGGGTTCGACTGTCACCTTATGGGCGATTCTCGGACATGAGGCCTTTCGAAGACGAGCGCGAGACATGGCTTGCAGCTGCCGAGGCGCTGAATGCACGCGCGCTTGCCTACGTGCATCTGAGCGATCAGTTCAGCCTGGGTGCCGAGTCGATTCCCGCTGGGTTTTTTACAGCCTTCCGCGAAACCTATCGGGGCACCTTGATTGCTGCAGGCGGCTTCAACGCCGAGAGCGCAGAAGACGCGCTCAATCGCCGCGGCCTGGACCTTGTAGGCTTCGGCAGGCCCTTCATCGCCAACCCAGATCTTGTGGAACGGATGAAGAATGGCTGGCCAATCCAGGAGGCCGACCGCGCGACGTTCTATGGGCTCTTTGGTGCAAAGGGCTACACCGACTATCCGAGATATGCGGCCTAGCCGAGGCACCGACTTCTGGTGAAAGCACCATGCATGTCATCCACCAGCATTATGCCTCTGAGCAACTCGCCGACGCATTGGGACGGCCCCGATTTTGACGTCGAAAAATGCAGAGAAAATGAGATGAACGACATGCCACACGCGTCAGCTCAACACATCATTGAACGTTTCATGCAGGCGTGGCGAAGCGGAGACTGGCAAGGTGGCGAGACATGGATTGACGCGGGCGAACCTCTTCGCAGCTGCCAGCATGGACAAGGCCTTGGCCCGCTCGCTTTTGCCGCGCTGTTGGCACCGGATGCGGTGGGCTATTGAACGAGAACGGCAGACCCGTCTATGGCGATCATTACCAGTTGGCCAGCGGAGCGAGAGGGCGACACTCAGCGGTGGATCTCATGGACGGACAATCGGCCCGGATGGTTTGGCACCGAGAACATGCCCGCATTTGACATGCCTGCGTTCTCATTCGAACCCGAAGGCATGCAACTGGTATTTCCGCTGCATATTCGTAAGCTACTGAGAGCGGCTCACTCGCCGCCAGGCATCACCACTTGAATAGACGATGCGCCTCACACTATCCCCCACGCAGTGGCGCCACCGGCGCCGCACCACACCAAAGGCAATGGCCATGAATCCGGAAATCAATACACTAATAGACCGCGAAGCCATCCGCACCTTGAGGATGCTCTATGCGCATCACCTCGATAGCAACAACATTGCCGCCCTCGACGAAGTCTTCTCCGCCGATGCAACCGTAGAAGTCACCGTCGGAAAGATGGAAGGCATAGATGCCATCCGCAAAGGACTTGAAGAGGCGTTCGTGCTGTTTGATCGCGACCATCAAGGAAGTTACCCCTTTATGCATGTGATCGCCAATCACTGGGTCAATTTGACCGGACACGATACAGCTGAAGGAACCTGCTACTTGATCGATTTCGAGACTGCGAAAAAGCCTGATCCCAATCCGCTGCTCCTGCTGGGACTGTATAGCGACCAATACAGGCGCATTGATGGCCAATGGCGTATTACAAAAACCAGGCTGGAAGTCGTTTGGCCTGATCGCGCCAGCGCCGATGGTGCCCTCCCGTGAAGACATAGGCCTGAGAGATGGCCAGTAACCTGCGTCTAATCGTTCTCGACTATTCCCTGCTTCACGAGGGCCCGATGCCAAGCGACAGAGGGCCGCACTAGCTTCAACTAGCGTTGCCGGACCAGAGCCGATCCGGCGAGCCTGTGCTCTCTGCCGTGAATTACGGATATGCCGTGCTAAGGAACGAAGCCCGAGCCGGGGCGCCGTGCAAGCGCGATCAAACGGTCGACGATTGCCCGCACCTTAGGCTGTAAGTAGTGCGATTTCGGCCAAATGGCTTGGATCGGCATTTCTGCACCCGAATGATGCTCCAATACGGGCAGCAGGCGCCCAGCCACGATCGCTTCACCTACCAGCCAAGTAGGCATCTGCATTACCCCACATCCTGCTAGGCCAGCCTGCAGCATTGCCTCGCCATCACTGAACTCATGGCGCGGTTCGACCTCCAGCCGCATAGGCCTGCCATCGGCGTCCCGAAGCAACCACGACACCTTAGAGCCACGCCTTGGCCCAGTGATGTAGTCGTGGCCGAGTAGGTCGTCTACTGAGTCAATTCTGCGGTGCTTTGCCATGTAGCCGGGCGCCGCGCACAACACAAGCCGCTGCGTGCCGAGCTGGCGAGCCACCAGGTTGTAATCGCTGGTTAGTTCACCTATGCGAACCGCCAGATCGAACTGCTCCTCGACAATGTCAATTCTGCGCTCGGAGAAGGACACAGTGAGATCCAGGCGCGGGAATTCACAGGTCATTCTGAGGAGTTCGGGCAGCACATGTCGGCGGCCGAAAGCGGCAGGTAACTCGACTCTTACTCGGCCTTGTGGTGCCGTATCCTTTGGTGAAAGTCCTGCTTCGGCCCCTTCTAGCTGCTCTATGATTGACCTGCATGTGAGCAGGTATGCCTCGCCCTCGGGGGTCAACGTCAGCCGACGGGTGGTGCGATGGAATAGTTTGAGCTCAATGCGGGCCTCCAAGCGGGTCACCGCTTTTGCAACGCCAGAAGGCGTCATCAGAAGCTCGGCTGCCGCTGCCGTGAAGCTTCCGTGGGTTGCCGACGATACGAATGCGTCGATTCCCGAGAAGCGATCGCCGTCAGACATCATGAACTCCATGGATTACACGGGTATGGACAGCCTGATTTTCCTCTAAAGAATGTTCAACAGGCCAGTCTCCTTCTGAAATAGACTGGTCCATGCTCCATACTGTTTAAAAATTCGGGGTGGCGATAAGCGTGATATAACCTAACGTAAAGATGAATGCAGCATAAACAATTGTCTCTGGATGTTAGTTTGTGTTGACAGTAGTGGCGCGACGTAGCAGCTTTGTTTGGCTCTTCCCTCTTACTGAAGGAGTCAAGCCATGGCGATTAAACCTGGTCCGAAGCCGATTGCTCCATCCACTGGGGAGCCGGATAAGCGCCGACGGGACAACAAGGACACCCCCGGAAATACGCCTGGTTTGAAACCTCACAAGCATAAAACCGGCAAGTGATTGAAGGCGGGGCAGTTCTCGGAGCAAGAAGGCGAGAAAGTAGAGCTGTTACAACTAGCCGGCACTGCCTTGGCGCCGGCCTCTGCCGCTGTGGCCGGTTGTCTACGTAAGCAGCCTGGACCTAGGGGGGCGGAAGCGAATGGGGATCTATCGCGTGGGACGCATTTAGTGGAAGACGGATAGGCACAGTCTCGAACTTCCGCGGGAGTGTACGGTCAAGTGTGATGATGAGGATGAAATCGCCGGAGCATCGAGCGTCGCCACGTTCGTCGTATTGGACAGCCCAGCTCACCCGCGAGCGCTTTATACGATAGAGATCCTCCCTAGCCGGGGAGGCATCTCCGTAGTATTTAAAAATAATTGGTTAGCTAAAAGCTAAAAATAGATCTATTCATAAAATGAACGAAAGTTAAACGTTAGCTAATATTGGACGATATTAGTTAGCTTATTTCTATTTGATTTACTCGCTGCGAGCTGTTATCAAGATGCAGGCAGGGTGGCCCCGTCTCGGAGCGCGTCACCCATGTCCCCTACCAAGATGAGACGTAGGATTGAGCCTATGTCCGCAAAGAAACTAAAGCATGGACCACTTTGAAGGCGCGGTATTGGACTACCTCTATCCAAGCGGACTCTATGGGGTGCGCTTGAGTATTCTCGAGATGCCGTGTCTATGAGGATCAGTCAAGGCAATGGTGTGCGCGAGGTCGTCGCGGCTTGTCTCGCGATGAATGACAATAATTTCTTGGCCTTCCGTCACCGTCCCATATCGTAGCCCATTGGCGAGGGGGCGCTGATCTACCTTGATGTGAAGCTGGATGCCCGGAGGCGCAAGGATCACTCCGTTTGCATGCCCTAGTCTGATTTTTTGAGGCGCACGTGCGGGGCCGCCCAGGGGGCCTGTGGGCCGTAAAAGAAGAAGTGAGAAGTCTTCATCGCTACCAGGTTCATTGCGTAATACAAGTGATTTAAGTCGTTCGTGGTGAGCTCCTAACTTTACATTACGAAAGAACTCATGCGTTGTAAGATGCGCTCGTAGCAGTAAGGAGTTTGCATAGAGGCGAAGTAATCGGGGGTTCGCCTGTTGCTGGGTGTATTGTCGGGCCAGTAATTTCCCATCCAAGTGGTGGATGGGTCGGCCGGATTCTATTTGCCTGACAAAATTGACGAAATGCCTTTCTGGCTCGCTGAACAATGCCTCGCAGGACTGGCACAGAAAGCTCTCATATATACCCATGTGGCTTTTCTTGACACCTTCTCGTGTGACCACTGCAAGTGGCTCTCCAGATGTTCCGAAAGGCTGATTCAGAGCTCGGGGGTAGATGTGCGACTTCACAAGTGAAGAGACTTTCTGGAGGCAGAGGCGGCACTCATGCATCGATTCGTCCAAGGTCGAGAGGGTGATGTATCTTATGTGGGATGGAGCTTGCAGGGCAAGGCGTGCATAAGGCCCATAGCGTAGCTTATCCCTGACTGGCGCTAATACGTAAGCGTGCTTCGAAATTATTCCTAACTGTCCACCTATTTTTAAGGCGGGCAGGGCGCAGTTCCAAAGCAAAACGTTGCCTTGTATCAATAGGGGTTTTTACGTAGCCGACGCCAGGTCTCCCAAGGATCGCGACTAAAAGTCGGCAAATCAATGCCTGCATTTGGAGTGGCACATTTATGTTTTTTCCTTTTATGTGGCCGCCGCTGTAAATGGCGAATCCTATCGGCTGGTCAAAGAACAGGGCCTCATGTGAGAGGTCATTTCTGACTATTGACAACTCGGTCTTGCTTTGTGCATCGAGAGTTGCCCACCCTGGAACGGACAATCCAAACTTGTGGCACATCCACTGAATACGGCCAGCATGAGACTTCTCTAGTCCAGTTGGTTTTGAAATGTTAGGTTCTTTGGAGATTACTAGCTTGAAACATGCATCTAATGCCATGTAGAGATATTGGAATTTTTCGAAATCTAAGCTTTGTGGATGCTGAGCCAAGAAAAGGGTATGGATGACTGCCTCTACACGCCTAAGAGCGCGTGGGTTGCTGCGCTCTGATTCTAGGTAATCTAAAGCCAAATTGAGAGCGTCTGTCAAAGTGCAGCGGCTCAAGGAAAAATCGATAAGCTTTCCAGGAATTATTGGTGTCGCGTCGAGAAAGCCCCTGTCTGTTGTGGTCAGGCGCATGCCGGTTAAGAACGATAGGCACCACACTACAAACACGAGTTCCTCTCGGCTTCCGCTTTTGCGAAGCGTTAATGCGTGAGTTTTGGGAAGCCCGAAGATTCGCGCGCTGTAAGGCATTTCACGATCGCCCCCCTTTAGGGCTTGTTGCGCTCCAGGATAAATCCACCCTTTGACCACGTTCGGGTCGCCTCGAACATCAGCCACAATTTCTTTGTGGTCAGGAAGTGTTTTTAAAATAAACCGCCTGGTCTTTATGTCACAGGCCATAGGGTAATATCCGAACTCCGCCGCAACTCCGCTCGGAGGTGGGGTGATTGATTTTTCGATCACGATCAGCGTGCCATTTTTCAGTTTGGTCTTGGCTAAGATAACTTGTCTGAAACCTTATCCTAGTCTAAAGAGGAGCATTGCAAACATGGATCATTTCGAAGGCGTGGTGCTCGACTACCTCCGAGCCGACCGGGCGCTGTTCGTCAACAGCCAGTGCTGCATCCAGCTCAACGAGGGCGCCAACCCGGACACCAGCGGCCCGCATTGGTATTGCGATGCGGTGGCCGTGAGCTTCAAGGAGCAGGCGGCCTACCTGTGCGAAATCAGCTACGCAGCCCGGGCCCCTTCCTTGATTGCTCGCCTGAAGGGATGGAACGAGCACTGGGCCGGCATCAGGGATGCCCTTGAGCGTGACAGCGGTGTGCCGCTGGACTGGACGGTGAGGCCTTGGCTTTTTGTCCCCGAGGCTCAGGCCGAGCGGCTGCGCGCCAGCATCGCAGGATTTGGCAACCTTCCTGGCCCCCGCATCACGTTTTTGGAGGACGTAGTACCTTGGCGCTATCGTTCCTGGAATCGCGGTGCATACACCGATACGACCCCATGACCCCGCTGACCTTTAGCGCTCCAAGTTACGCCCTCCTGCAAGCGACCACTGAGTGCTGGAAGTGTGCGAAGGCCATTCCTGTCACCACGGTGTGGGTGCCGTCCTTCATCGACAACGAAGGTGTGGAAGAGCCAGACGACGAGCCCGAGATAGGTGGCACGGCCATACTGGGCTACATCGAGGCGCTGGACCCAGGCACTGCGGAGCACATCCAAAAAGTCGCACCATGGCTCAAGCCGGGGAGCTCGGAGACCGCGAACGCGACCTATTGGGCCAATCACTGTGAGGCATGCGGGGCTATTCAAGGCGATCACTTCGTCAGGGGCGTGGACGGGCCGTTCTTTCCCCAGGATCAGGCTGGCGTAGACGCGCTCCAGGTCATCGCGGGCCGTGGCCCGTTGAGCGCGCAAGCTTCCGTATCCCAGTCTGGGTGGATGGACTTGGTGGCGAAACGTTTGGCCTGAAGTCGGCCCAGCCACGCCCCGCAATGGTTGCGCTAAACATCTAGGTCAAGTGGCTCTGACGGCGGGGCAGCAGCCCGGTTGGATGTCCCGTCAATTCTGTGCGGCCGTGACTTGGTCGCGTCGGAGATGCCTGGGGGAAATTGGCGTCATTCGACGACGGCTGGCTAAGAACTTCCTGACATCCCGCAGGGCTTGAGGCCTATGGTTTCAGGAATGCCAGAGGCGCAATCTGATTCTGCCGGACGCGGGACCGATGGTCGCTCACCCCGCGAGACGCTTGAGCAGCGTCGTGCCGGCAACCCGCAAGGATGTCTGTTTGAGGTTGCGTTCATACGGTCTGGCGGCATAGCCGCCCTTCGTGCTACCTCCGATTAGAGCCAGACGCCGATAGGTGCGAGGCATCTAGTCAGTGCCATGCGCTGTCAGCGCACGATCGTGGGGCTTCTGCCGTATCAGGGAGAGGGCGCGTCTCAAGCAGTGCGACAGCGCCGCCGATACTCGAGCCCATGGACAGAGCCGAGCTCCGCCGTCACCTTGAGCGTCTGGATGCTGCGGTGCCCGGGTGCAGTCGAACCTAACACTTCTTCTCTCGATTCCCATTAGACGCATGATAATGCCTGGAGCTTGCGAACAACGAGTTGGGCATTTTTCCTCAGGACAGTATCACCCAACGTTGCTCTAAAAAGCTGTATCCCTAACAGATTCGATAGGGATACCCCCTTTTACTACGCTGTAATTCTTAATATGCTAGGCATTCTATGGATCCAGCATGTTCCTTCGATGGCGACCAAACGCCGAAACGTGAGGGGCAGCAGTAATTCGCGGGAACCGCCTCAATTGCCAAAAGTAAGGACGGTACGATTCAATGGAAGAGCTTGCCACTATCGATGCATTGACACCAGTGCTGTCACAATTCAGGCCGAAGAATTCGTCTAGTAGACTAGATATTAGGGAGTCACTGGCCTTAATTGATTTCCATACTCGACTTGTGTATACGCTTGCTGTCTGTCTCGGAAAGCGCCCCGAAGGCATGCCAATTCGTATGTCTCCGGTTCCGGGCTTTGGAACAATGCTCGCACCATTGCGAAAGGGAGAAAGTTATGCAGCGGAAGCTTCCACATGGATATCATCCATGGTCGGCAACTGGGGCAATGAGATCACTGTTGCTTTCGAAAAGTTCAAAGTTCCGAGATATAGCTCCCTAAAGTCCTTGAGGGATAGGCTTTCGCACGGGCAGCCACTTCCTAATGACTCGGAAGTTATTGAATTAATTAGCGCTGAGCTGAGCAGGCTACTAGATCAGCTCGATGTAATCTTGAAGAGAAATCTCCTTGATACATATGTGACGGCCCGAGAAGATAGGTTAATTATTCAAAAGCGCAAGGAGAAATCCCTCTTCGAGGTATCTCCTTTGTGGATGTGGTCTGAAGCGTTTAACGCAATTCAGGTCTATTCACACCTGTCAGGCGACGGCATCCACTACATTGCCCCTGACGGCGATATTTTCTCAGAAAGCTCAGACCCCATCGTCACTCGTTTTAGAAAGACATTTATCGGAGATGGCTTCGCTCAACAGGGTGGTTTGGGCCGACTTGTTAAAGATGTCCTCGCCGATGTGGGTGCTTATACCGAGGACTACTCAAGGCCGAGTTATTTCTTTGGAGACGGCGAACATGCGGGAATCCTGTTTGTACCCTGGACAAGATCGACGAGTGAGAGCAACGTGCCAAGGCTCGATGCATTTCGAATTGGAATAGCCGATCAAAGGGAATGGAGAGTAAAAGGGGGTGAGTGGGTAAGCTATATCGCATTTTTGAAGCACATATCGAACTGGGATTTTCTCGCGCGAAGGCTGGCGATTGGGCTGGAAACCTATGCCAATGAACGAGAGCAGGAAGAAATATCTCGACTCGGTTTCCCGAAAAGCACGGGCGTTAGAGGGCCAACGCTGATCAGAGAAAGGAAAGATTTTGGAGTATCTGACAACGAGAAGGAATTTGATCTTGTTGCGCGCATTGACGATTCCTGCCAAAACGTGAAGCCATCGACCTCCGCGTTCTTCTTGATCGGGCAGGCTGGCCTTGGAAAAACGGAGCTGATGGTCAATGCTGCCATTGAAAGAGCGCGTGCCATTGAAAAGAAACCTAGCTCTCCACTTCCTCTATATTTATTCATATCCTCATCAGGGCGAACGCTATCTAGCCTGGAAGATGCGGTAAACAGTGCGCTAACCATTACGAAAGTGCTCTCTAGTCACAGTGCTAAGGCGCTTTGCAGAAATGGACTGCTCGTACTTCTTGTGGATGGCTTCGACGAGCTTCTAGGTAGCAGCGGATACGAAAACGCATTGGGCTCTCTCGAGCCTTGGTTCAACGAACTCAGAGGCCGAGGCGTTCTTGTCGCTTCCGCTCGCTCATCATACTATCTAACACAATATCGAAAATCCCTAGCGCTCGCCACGCATCTCAATGTTGACCACACATTGCTGGAATTGCAAGCATGGACCAAGGCTGATTCCAAGAAGTACTTGACTGCAATGGGCGCTGATGAAAGCGTGTTGAGATCGGTGAAGGAACGCGAGTGGCCCGTTCTGAGTGTGCCATTCTTTGCCAAGGCCTTCGCAGCTTGGCTTGAGCTCCAGAGTGACTCGGCGCAGGCTATTCCTTCGGTTTACGAAATTGTTATTGAACAGTACCTCGAGCGAGAAGCGCTAAAGCTACGCGATCCGAACGCTGGCGAGCTTCTCAGCTCAGATGAATTACGTGAGCTTTTTTCGGACATCGCTGAAATCATGCAGTCCACTACGAGTCGTGAGATTGAACAGAGCGATCTTGTAGCTTGCGCGGAGGCTGTCGTAGGCACCGATGCGCTTGATCGAGCCCGTCCTGGTTTGACTCGAAGACTATCATCACTCTGTGGACTTGGCGTCGCTTTTGATGCTTCAGGACATAGCCAGTTCGGATTTTCGCATGAAGTCCTATTTGACTGTTTCCTATCTCTTGCTCTGCAACGCAAGCTCACCGGGGTCGTGAGCACGGCGTCGATTCTGAGGCTATTCAGCGCGAGTAAGATTAACCCCGTCGCCTTTGAGTGGCTCGTGGAAAAGATGCCTGCTGCTTCGAAAATTCTGGCGCAGAGTGTTGAGTTCATGGTGCCGGCGGGAAATGAGGGAACTGTACTGGCCTCGAACCTCGGCGCCCTATGGGAAGAGATGCTAGGCGCAAATCAAGGCGTCCCACCTACATTGCGCGCGATCGGACTACAGCTGGAGAAAATCCAGCTAGCGAAGTCTGGATGGAGTTCTCTAGACATTAGCCGAAGTAATGTTGGGGAGCTTTCTATTCCTCCGGGACTGACAGCCGTAGTCAACGTGACAAATTCAACGATAGAGTTCCTTAATGCAAAGTCTCCAGACCTACTGTCGCGGGCGTTGACAGGCGTAGAGTCTTCAGATATCCGAAGTCTTTACGTCGGAGATCGGTTTGCGGACAATCTGACTGATATTCGTGCTGCTCTCGAAGATCTGGGCTTGGTCAGTAGGTCAAAGGTATTGCAGAACGATGCGTCGCGCGAACAGGCAAGCAACTTTATCGGTCGTCTAACACGTCGATCTGAGATGCCGGTTGTATTAGATCGAGATGACTACAGCGCTGAAGACCAGCGGCTCTCTTGGATCGGCCATGCAGATCAAGGGGAGTGGGTGAAGTTCGTAGATGCGCTGGAGCACTCAGGAATGGCCCGACTAGAGGCAATGCCGGCTTCCGGACCAGCAAAAGTGCGTCTCGCCTACAATAAGCCGCTAACGGCTCTATTTGACACTCCGCTGAGCTCAGAAGCGACTCAGTTCTGGGCGCGGTACGGGGGAGGCGGCTGAGACCTGCCGGCACGGCAGGCATGATATGCCAGCCGTGCCTTGCAGGAATTCCAACCAATCCCAGCGATCATAATGTTTAATTTTTATGGGCGAGCCAGAGGTTCTGGTCTGTTAGCTTTTAATATGTACCATTCTTAAACTCCCGTAAATATTTGTCAGTATTATTTTGAGATGCTGAGGGTGATTAAGGGAATTGACTAACATGGATCGCTTCGTAGGCGTGGTATTGGACTATCTCCGCGCCGCCCACGCGCTGTTCGTCAGCAGCTAGTGCTACATACAGCTCAACGACGATGGTCCATCAGGCCCTGGCTGTTCGTGCCGCAGGCGCACACAGAGCGGCTGAAGAGCAACTTGGCATCGCTAGGCACACTACCGAGTCCGCGAATCACATTCTTGGAGGACGTGGTGCCTTGGCGCAACCGGTCTTGGAATCGTGGGGCTTACGAAGATCCGGCGGAACTAATGAGTCGCTCGGCCTTGGCTAAGCCTGGTTTCAATTTCGTAAGGCGACAGGGACGCCCGCCTCAGAACTTCCTGACAGTCCAAGGGGTGTGAGACCTATAGGCTACGGAACGCCTGCGGCGCAACCTGACTTTGCCGGACGCGGGACCGATGGTCGCTCACCCCGCGCGCCGCTTGAGCAGCGTCTTGCCGGCACAAATAGCCTCCGTGGTGGAGATCGAGTCCGCACATGCCAGCGGCATAGCTCCATCCGGATTTGGCCTGGGCACGGCGGTGTGCAAAGCTGTCACCTACTTCAACTTTTGCCTTCAGAGGGGCGTGGCCACGGTCTCAGGCGATGCGACAGCGCTGCCGATACTTGAGGCATGGACCGAGCTGAATTGCGCCTCCACCTCGAACGCTTGGATGCAGCGGTGCCCACACTGCGGGCCTCAAGTCCCGATCGTCGCCACTTCTGGCGAGCTTTTACAGTCATGGCCGCCGCCATCGAGAGCAAGGCAGCGACGAGCGAGGACGCCCAATTCGTTGGCCGTCGGGCCCAGGAAATTTTGTCCTGGCACGGGCTCTCCAGCACTGACGAACCAAGCTAAAAGCGCAAATGGCCAAGGCGCTGCGTGTTGAACAGGCTTGGCTACCGCCCGCCCTGAAACTTGAACGTGAAACGAGCGGCAGATGCTGGGACGGCCTCCCCACTGAGGGGCACGGGTGTGGCGTCCACCAGCGTCAACATGCCATCGGCAACAGGGACCGGCATACCCAACGTGAGATCGATCTGCTTAGACCAGCCGCCGCCCATCACGGTCGTCCTGACGATCAACCGGCCTGCCACGACGCATTGAACGTCGGCCGGGCAACGGCTGTCCTCAATCACGTTGTCGGGACGCACCTTGGGCCCGTCGACCGCCGCAATCTCGCCCAGACGCACGGGGCCTTCGATGGGCGGGCTAGTGACGTGGCCAGTCGCTGCGCACCCGACAAGTGAGACGACCCAAAGCATTGCAAGCACCAGGCTGCGCAAGTGGCGGAAACGCTTTATGGCGGCGGTCATGCTCTTGTGTTGTGAAGAT
This sequence comes from Xanthomonas sp. NCPPB 3959, assembly GCF_056675575.1. Lineage (NCBI taxonomy): Bacteria > Pseudomonadati > Pseudomonadota > Gammaproteobacteria > Lysobacterales > Lysobacteraceae > Xanthomonas > Xanthomonas sp. NCPPB 3959. The sequence continues at coordinate 41,573 of NZ_JBWWVR010000025.1, read as the reverse complement.
AGAAGCTGATGTTCTCGGCGAGCTGCGCATAGGCCTCGATCGCGTCAATGTGATGGAGCATCACTTCACCGTGGTGCTTGCGCGCGAGCGCCAGCATCGCAGTCTCAAACTCCAAGGCTTCAGCGGGCAGGCCAACCACCTCGAAGGCGGCAGCTAGGGCTAGATGGAAGCGCTGTTCGTCAAGCGGATGAAAGGTGTGCCACGTTTCCACGCGCATCCACGGGTCCAGGGCGGCCTTTAGTCGTTCATTTCCCATGGCTCGGTGCCAGTCCGAATATGCATCGAGTGTCCCACAGCTAGGCGGCATTTCGCTGAGATGGGTGCCTCAGCCTACTGCGCCCGAAATGCGTTGAGCATGAGTGTTTTTCGTGGGTCGACGCCCAAGGCTGCTGGCGCTGGCAGCTGGCAGCTGGCAGCTGATTGCAAGCGGCGTGGTTCGGGCAGGCGGCGACAGGGCGAGTGCAGCAGATGGCAATGGCACGCGAGCAGCATGGAGTCCACCCTTGGCTGTTCAACCACCGGCATGGGAGTCGCGCATCACCACTTTCCACCAGCGCTGGGCCTCTGAAAGGGACCTTAGCTTCGCTGTCCCGACCGCAAGGACAGGCCTCCTTCTCGTCGCTGGCGCTTTGTTGCGGCCCTTCGCTGTGCGCCGCTTGCGCGGTGCTCACTCCCGGGTGCGGTAGGGCCGAACGCTTCGCCTGTCGGTTCCCACGAGGCGCACAACGCGCTGGTGGAGAAGAACCGATGAAGCGCACCCAAGACCTGAAGGCTCAATACCAACTCCAGATGGACGAGGAGGGCATCTTGCTCGCAGCAGCCACCATCCTGAAGCAACGCCTTCAACGCCAAGGCCGCATCCACAGCCCTGACCAAGCCGGTGACTACCTGGTCGCCCGCTGCGCCCACCTGCCGCACGAAGTCTTCGGGGTCGTCTTCCTCGACACCAAGCATCACATCCTGGCAACCGAACATCTCTTCTTCGGCACGGTCGACGGCTGCGAGATTCATCCCCGAGTCGTGGCACAGCGTGCTCTTGAGCTCAACGCGGTGGCTGTCATCCTTTTCCACAACCATCCGAGCGGCAATCCAGAGCCGAGCGAAGCGGACCGCAAGGTCACCCAGCGCCTGCAGGAAGCCTTGGGCCTCCTGGACATCCGAGTGCTGGACCACTTGGTCATCGGTGGCCAGAAGAGCGTCAGCTTGGCGGCAAGGGGGTGGGCATAGCCCGCCTCTTCACCTATGTGGTCTATCGAAGCTAGACTGCTACGGTAGATGCACTCCAGGGAGCAGGAATGAAAGCGTTTCGCGTGCGAGGTATTGTGTGGGAGACCGACGGCAAGCGTCCCGTATTGCCCGCTGAAGCCACCGTCGAATGCGAGAGCGAAGGCGATATTGCCAATGTGCTCAGCGATAAATATGGCTGGCTAATGAGCACTTTCGTTGTCGTAGAGGAGCGTCAGGCCAGCGATCTCGATGAATCGGGGCAGAGCTGATGGGAGCGAGTGATTCAGATGTGAGAGCAATGACGGGCCGGGCTAGTAAGGAATGGCAGTCGTATGGCTTAGTTCATCATGTTCTTCAATCAGTTCAACAGTGTGGAGGCTGACCCAGGATCTAGGTGGTCCAATGCTAAAATGTGCCCGTCGTCTATCTCTCGGCTTTTTAGCAAGCAGCCGCCTAGAATGTGCTCATCGCTCATCCTGCCATATTGCCAGGCAAGCTCGGTGGACAAGAATAGGCAGGTCAATGACTGGAGCTGCTCGGTGTTTAAGTTTTCGATACGGCGGAATAGTTCGTCGTGATTGAACACTTCTAACCAATACATGGACGATCTGCTACAAAGAAGGTTCCTCTTAATACGGCAAGGAAAAGGGAAGTCAAGTGGCTGATTACAGAAACGTCCTAACATTCGAGACCATCGGTGGGAAGCGAGGTATCTTCCTGCAGTGTAATAAATCAGATGCTGTGTCTCAGGTGTTTCGTCTCCACCCAAGAGGAGGTAATGCGTTGGTTCGAGGCGACGTGAAGATGTGGCATACGAAAAGTAAGCCTGATGAGAGAGCTAAGCCAAAACAAATTCACTTAGTCATCGAGGATGACGGTGTGTATGAGATCACTAACCAGTCCAAGCTTGCAGGGTTCTATCTCTTTAAGAAATCCCCTACTGGTCGTATGACTTATTTTGCAATCAGTGCCCAGGAGAAGGACTCACTTCTCGCGTCTCCCGAAGGAGCCGACTTGGAAGTGTTGCTGCGAACGTTGAGGCAGTAGTAAGAAGCCGCCAGCCTGCCAATACTTGTAAAAAAGATGGAGCGCAACGCGTGGAGTCGACGATGGTCAATCAGCCAAAAGCTGGAGAGTTTTTTTTATTTGAGCCCGACCTTGAAAGCGACAGGCCGTTCCGTGGCGCAGTCTTCGAAAATGTACAAGCGTTGCTCACTCCACCACGTCTCATCCTGCGCCCTGAGGACGGCGGATTCCCTCCGTTGAGTGAAGCACCACGGCTCTTGTTTGATCCTGCCCAGGGACCCACGCCAAGGGACTTGGAAGGAGGCTTCAGCGGGTATTGGCTGGTCTCGGAACGGCTCCAACAAGTCATGGTCGCGGTTGACCCTGGCGCCTTCGCATTCGTTGAGTGCGAGACCCGTCTTGCGGACGGCACTAGAGGGCCGAGACACTTCCTCTGCGACGTTGTTCGCGAGGTAGATGCTTTGGACGAAGAAGCCTCAAGGTTGAAGATTGAGATTGATGAGGACTTCGTCAACGGGAAGTTCTATTCCCTCGGTGGAGGAGCCAGCTTGGCTTTCAGACGAGAGGTCTTGAGTGGTGCGCACGTGTTTCTGACGCCGTTCAATTCCTTTGTCGTTTGCGACCGATCTTTCAAGGAAGCTGTTCACAGCGCTGGAATACCTGAAGACCCTGCGGCGAGTGGCATCTCTTTCATCGACGCATCGGACATCTGACTGCCCTCAGGCGCGACAAGGAAGGAATCTGCACCATGCCCAACAACAGTCCCCTTTTCCAAGGGCACCACGGCATCGAGCAACAAACCCTGGGGCATAGCCGCCTGTTGAAAGCGCTGGCGGACACTGGGCGCTTTGAGATGGACGCGGGTTCGAATCTGATCAACATGCCGAACGACAAGGCGCTGGCTCATGCCCTTGGTGTTTCTCCTCACAGCGGCGGCCCTATCCGTGACTACCGCCAGGGCCTGGAGGACAGCCTCACCCGGTTGGAACGATCCAAGGACGGACGTGCTGCGTTGGCCGGCGATCCCGAAGCGCTGGATAGGGTAGCGGCGAAGGTCCATCGGCTCGGCGACAGCGTGCAGGTGGCTCTTATCAATGGTGACCTTCGCACCAACGCCGGGTTGGGGCAGACGATCGATCAGGCGCGGGCCCAGACCCAGGCGTTTTTCCAAGACCCAAACGGCTACGACAAGCTGCACGCTGGGCAGGTAGATGCCCATGGCCAAGTCAGTCCGCTAAACCGCCAATGGGGTGTGGTGACGCAGAGTGAGCCGCGTGTGCTTGCAACTCTCCAACACCTCCAAGGGTCCACGCAAGCGCTGACGCGCGGCGGCAATATGGACCTTCAGCGGCACGGTCTGTCGCAAGCGATCGCTAATGCGCACCAAGATGGACGCGTGGTGATGTCCGAGCGGGGCATCCTGGTGGTCGAGCAAACCCTGGGAGAGGAAGCCGCCCAGAACCTCCGTGTCCCGCGCGGGCAGCGCGGTGATGTCGCCATGCAGCTGTTGATGGGCGAGGCCTCTGCTCGGGGCCTGACCCGTGCTGGCGGACTTTTGACCACTGGCGCGGATGCGGTCATGACCGCGCGCACGGCGTCCGCGCTGATGGAGCAGGGAAACACCACGGCGGCACAGTCGGAGGTTCAGCACGCCATTGCCCGCAACGCGGGCGGTTGGGCTGGTGGTGCGTCCACGGCAGCGGCGCTGGGCAGCAGCGGTGGCTTTGTGCCCGCGGCTCTGGTGGTCGGCGACGCCGTCTTGATGAGCAAGGCCTTCGACAAAGGCGCCGATTTGCTGGACAACCGCGCCATCTATCACCAGACCGACAATGCCGGTGTGGATTGGCAATTCAACGGCCGGGATTGGCAGCGCCAGGGCGCTTTCGAGCGCGGGGCCGATGGACGAGACACTCCCAGTCAGGCTCCGGTGGGCGCCAGCTACGCCAAGTCCCAGGAACTGGGTGCGGTGGCGAATGCCAAAGCTGCCGAGTTGGCGCTGGGCAAGGCACCGCCGCCGCAGGACCCCTTCAATCTCCCGGCCAAGCCTAGCGATCAGACGGGACTGGATAACCCCAACTGGCAACGCAACCCGGCTACCGAGTCCTGGGAGCGCCAGGTCAAGACCGGCGTGGCGGGTGCAAGCGACCAGGGTGTTTACGAGCCCCAGACCGCTACCCCGGCGCAAGCGCAGCGTTTGAACCAGGAATCCCTTGCTCGGATCGAGAGCAACATTTCCACTGGTCGCGAGGCCATCGCCCAGGCCTATCTGGAAAACCATGCCGCTCAGCGAGGTCAGGACTACGGTGTGCCAGTGCCGGAAGCAGTGGAGAGCGCCCGGGCCAGGCCCGACCAGGTCCAGGGCCATACCGGCCAGCTCTACCAGCGAAACGACGTCGGGCAATGGGCTGGCAAGGACGGGGTGGCCAACGGCAACCTTGCGGTGGAGCTGGAGCTCACCAACCAGATGCGCCAGCCCTCGCTGGAGCGCGCCCAGGAGACCCTGGCAGCCATCCAGTCGCGGCCAGCGCCCACGCCCGCGCAGATGGAGCACAACGAGCTCCTGCATCGCTACCGGGCTGCGGGTGTCGACCTCAACGCCCAGGAGAACAACCTTCAGGCGGTGGAGCTGGCCACCCAGCGCACCAAGCAGACCGAAGGCCTTGCCGGCCCGACGATGCAGCAGCTGAAGCCGAACGAGCAGGGGCAATACGGCTACGACAGTCCCATTGCCCATTACCAGACCGGACCCGATGGCGTTGCCCACCAGGTGGCAGTAACCACCTCTGAGGAGCTACGCCAAGCCAAGGCCGAACTCGGCCACCCTGCTATGGCGCATGTGCCTACGCTGGGGACGGTATCGGTGACCGGGCCAGTGCGCAGCAAGGAGCAAGAGGCCGAGCCGGCGCTGGAGAAGGTGGCGCCGGGGCCGGTGTTGGCCGACAACCCCGCGCACCCGGATCACTCCACCTACCAGCAGATCCATTCTTGGGTGAGGGGCACGGGCAACTGGAACGAGGAAGAGAGTCGCAACGTGTCGGCGTCGCTCTACAAGCAGCAAGCCGAAGATTCGCTGTTGCAACGGGTCGACCGGGTAACCGGAGGCCTGGGAGACAATGGCGCGCAGAACGTCTTTGCGGTCTATGCGCCCTTCGGGGACAAAGGACCGTTCTTCCATGCTCATGTCGACGGGCGCGAGGCCTGTCAGCAGCCGGCGCAGCAGAACCTCCAGCAGGCCGAGGTCATCAAGCAGGATCAGGTGCGTCAGCAGCAGGTGGAGATGAGTCAGAAACAGAATCAAGAACAAGTTACGTCAACGCGCTCCTTGTGAACGTCTGCAATACAGGTGGATTTTTCTAAATATTTGGAAGGACTTACATATGGATAGTTTGACGGACGCTTTCTTGGCTCATTTTCAAGCTCAGCACTACGTTGCGCCCAATCTTCTGTTAGGTGTTCATGTAGCCAGAATCCGGAGTGTTCTTGAATTTTTGGATGCCGAGCCGTCGGCTAACAAGTTCAAGGTCGATATCAAGCAGATATTTCAGGATTCAAATTGGTTGCTCAATCCGATAACTTTTCAAAAATTCATCCAGCTGGTCGGTGAAGCCCAATTTTGGCAAATGGCCAAAGAGCGAGGAGTGGATCTAGGACGGATCCCTGAGAGAAATAATGAAAAGACCCCGGACTTTCGGTTGGCTGCTGTGGCGGGCTTGGCGCCGTGTTTTGAGGTGAAAACCTTGTCAGTTGTTGGTGGCGCATTTCATCTGGCAGAAATGGATGAGAGAAGCTTTGAAGCTCAGCTGTCACTTAGTAGTCAAATTTCAGATGGACGGCTTGTGGCGACGGCCATAACGGAAGTGTCGCCGCATGGGGTGATCAATGATGGGAAAAATATGACAGCCATCATCCGTAACCTCATCGATAAATCAAATAACAATTTTAAGTCAGACCAGTACGCCGCCGCGCCAACTTGCTTAGTGCTCAACTTGATGTTGATAGACGGCTACTACAACGGCAATAGCTCGCTTCGACCAGTCGCGTTTGGCTATCCAGATGAGTGGCAAATTCGTTCAGGCGCCTATTGGAACCTCGCGTTTGGCCGGCCAGGCAACTTGGTGTTTGGAGTAGTCGAGTTTGGGGGAAAGCCTAGTATAGAGGGTCAATTGGATCGGGAGGGTATTTTATATGCTTATCCCGAAATCCAAGCTTTGCTAATCATCGTCCACACATTGGGCGAGGAGCCAACGATCTACGGTCTCGCGCGCGAAGCCGACACCGACCAATGGCGAGGAGGACTCAAGCCTTTGGGGGATGCATTTTACAAATTGGTCGGTCAGAATTGGAACGACGACGGCGATACTATGGGATGGCGCCTGACTGCACACTAAGGAAATTCAATGCTTTCTGATTCGCTTTTGGAGGAGCTTCGAAGCACAGGGGAAGGTTCGACCCTTGACTACAAGGTTGAGCGCTACAAGTTCGCAAAGGCGACGGATGAAGACAAGTCTGAGCTACTAAAGGACATCCTTGCACTGGCAAATACGCAGCGCATTGGAGAGGCATACATCCTGCTGGGCTTCAAAGAGAATACTCCTCATCCAGCGGAGGTTGTAGGGCTTCCAGCGGAGGGTGCCATTGACGATTCTCGGATTCAGGAGTTCGTTAATCAAAAGCTGGAGAGTAAGCTTGACTTTAAATATGAAGAGCAGCTGTTTGACGGTAAGCATATCGCTGTCATTACTATTCCAAAGCAATCGCGGCCGTTCTATCTCTCTAAGGCCTACGGGAAGGTGGAAGCAAACACCGTCTATGTTCGCCGCGGAAGTTCAACCGGGATTGCCACTCCTCGTGAAATCTACCGCATGGGGATTATCGATCAATCAAAGGGAGAGGCACTGTTTGAACTGAACGTGCTTGACCATGAGAATCAACCGTTGGGTGAACTCTTTGAGCGATGCTTCTTAACTTTCGATGAAATGCCAGATTATGGGCGGGAGCATCTTCCAGGTTACACGTTTGCCTCCGACTATACCAAAGAAAATCGCGGCTACTGGCGGGAGGGGGCAGAGTATCAGCAATCCAAAAACTGCCTAATCCGGATCCGATTGGCGCTAACCAATCGCTCCAAGTTTTCATTGAGCGGGACTAAGCTCGAAGTCACTTGGGCTGGCGAAGCTTTCAGGGTGCTGACAGCCGATGATCTGCCTGACGTTCCAGCAGAGGAGTGGAATTTTTCCCTGGCTAGAGTGGGCAGCGCCACCGACGTGGATGAAGTGGGCGGCCAACCTGTCTATCAGTCTTTTCTGGGCGACGTTCGCCCGGGCGAGACAAGGCGAGTGAGTGAGGACATGGCTTTCTTGCCTGTGAAGCCTGGCTGCTACACCATGAAGGTCAGGGTTTTAGCCAATGAGATCAGCCCTCCATACTCAGTTGAACGAGTTCTAACCGTTGAGGGGGAATGCAGGCACCTCAGCTTCGACGAGCTTCAAGATTTGCTGGATAAAGACTAGCTCTCCTGCGCGCCAACTTCGGCCAATGGGGAGATTTTTTGAGATGAGGTAAAGGTATATTTTTCGGTGGTGCAAGCTTCGACTAAGGTGTTTTGGGATACGCTTTGGGGGATTTCTATCATAGTTTTTTAATATCAGGAGATAGGTCATTGCTTTCGGAATATGAAAAGCGCGCATTGGCGCAGATTCATGCTTGGAAGAACCCTCGGCAAACCTGGTTCGATACCGCCATGACCTATGTGAACAAGCCTTTGGAGCTTGCGGGTCAGGCAGTAGATAAGATCCCTGGGTTCAGTGAAACTTGTAGTAAGGCCACAAGCGGTATCGTAGGGTTGGTCAATGATTTCTCACAATGGTCAGTTAGGCCGGGCGCGATTATCGAAGAACTTTCTGCGATCTCTAAGAAAGAAATAACAGGGCTGGATCAAGTTCCAAGCCTCGATCTTCAGCTTGTGGACAGAGCCATAGGTTGGCTTGATACAAAATACGAAGGTCTTGCGCTGTTGGAAGGGGCTGCAGCAGGTGGAACAGCTGTGGTCAATCCCTTGGTCGCGCTTGCCGCGATTCCGGTTGACTTAACTGCGCTTCTGACCATGAATCTTCGGGCGATCGGGGAATATGGAACCTATTGCGGCTTTGATATGTCCTCTCAGGAGGAGCGGCTATTTTCGCTAAACATCTTGGCGTTTGCCTCGAGCAGCACTGATGGCGGGAAGCAGGCTGCCTTGTCTCACTTGGTGAAGATCGCTCAAGACGTAGCCAAAAAGAAGACTTGGGAGCATCTTGAGAAGAGTGTATTTGTTCAGGTTTGTTTGTCTATAGCGAAAGCCATGGGTATAAATCTAACCAAGGCGAAGCTTGCCAATGTCATACCCGTGGCCGGAGCGGTACTTGGCGGTGGATTCAATGCCTACTATACGGACAAGGTTTGTAAAGCTGCCTTCTACCTCTACAGAGAGCGGTTCCTTGCACTAAAAAGCGGCTCACAGGTGATTGAAGTGACCGTGGAGCCAGCAAAGAGCGATGTCTGGACGCCTGAGGAAAGTAGCGCTTAAGCCAGATTTTCGGACGCTACGCTGGGGCTAAGTTGTCCGCGGATCAATGTCTAAGCTTCGCTGGTTGGGGAGGCCATCCAGCTCCCCATTCCGCTCCGACACTGAATTCGCTGTGGCGATCACCGAGCGGATCTCTTCCAGGCTCAGGTCCAGCGCCGTCAGCTTGGCCGGATACATGATAATGGCGATACCGCAGGCTCAGGAATTCCTGAGCCTCAGGCGGAGGAGACCTTATTCTTCACCAGCCGCCCGTAGTGCGAACCGATGGCCGCACACCCGAGAAAATTGAATCCTGAAGCTCAACTAGGAAGAGTGGGTGTGCGTCATTGTTGGCGTTGACGCTGGAGTTCAATTAATTCTTTAGTTGACGTGGCAGTCCAGTGAGACTGGGCTGGAATTAGATGCAGAGGCAGGGGGTTTGTAGCGTTAGGGTTATAGGCCATCGCTGACAGGTGTTCCCTGGCTAAGGGTTTTCCTGGTAGCTCTTTAACCAGAACTTCCTCCATCAGATCTACCGCATATATCGCGGACACGTGATTGTAAGATGGATTTAGGAAGCTGTCTGCAGGGACTGTAGTCGCCGGCTTTCCAGCAACTTGCTTGGGAATTTCAGGTCGGTGTGCGTAGTCACGGTGAACGACTTGGCGGGTATGTCTGTCGATGTGAATTTGTTGCGGGCCGACAGCAAAAGCCACCTCACATGCGACAGGAATTTGACTGATGCCGCTGAGGGTGCGAAAGGATCTCTGGAGTAGGTGCTGGTTTATGGCAATAACGTAGATATCTCGTGGTGCTACTATCCCATTAGACAAATAGCCAACTTTTCCACGTCCATTGCCTACTAGCTTTTCGTGCTTTTCCTTCAGCGCCGAGGTGTAACGCAAGGCAATCTCAGGGTGTGGATACTTCCACACCCCTTGCTTGTTGCCTGTTAACCATGTCGGGTCAATACCGCTGGGCTCAGGAGTGAGCAGTTCCACCCATACTGAATGGCCGTCTTTGGTGGCACGGAAATCCGGACCTTCGTTTGCACTATCTAGATCAAAACCGTGCGCCCAGAGGTGCCCGGCCATTAGGAGCTCAGCTAAACGCTGCGCGTGCTGGGTCGGGCTTCCAGAGGTCAAAGCTTGGTCAAAGTGGCGGTCGGCTAAGCCTTCCTGATGGAAACGGTCGTAAAGGTTACCTAGTGCGACAATTAGCTCTGCGCGCAGCTCTGCAGGAGCTTTATGCCAAGTCGTGCCTATGCGGTTCAAAAAATCGGCACGAAGGTCAGCGATGATTGGCATGGGCAGCTACTGATTTGAAGGCAGCGGAGTCACCACGATCATCCGCTCATCAATCGCTGGTCCTCGGTCGTAAGTGTATTCAAAGCGGTAGCCACTCCCCTCCTGGGTAACGTTTTTCTTGCCCTTGAATGCAAGTAACAGGACTTTGTCATTCGGGCTCGGGTAGAGCTTCACTAAGTCATGAACCATCTTGTCAGCGTCTTTAGCATCAGCATGAATGCCATATCTGCGGTCTTTGAACCAGTCGTTCCATAGGAACTTCATGCTCTTTACTTTACCGGTGCCTTGCTCTTCATTGATGAAGAACTTCACCGTCTCAGCTTGACCACCAATGCAGCCGTAGAGTGCGCCCCAGCCATCGCTTGCCGGGGTGATCTTAGAGCTGCGGCAAGACAGCACGCCCTTAACCCGTTCGACTTCTTGCTCAAATGGGGTAGGGCCGACAGGCGTGGCTGTCGACGGTGGAATCTCGGTCGGGACAGAAGAGGGCGATGTTGTGGCAGGGCCCTTTGAGCAGGCAGCCAAAATTATTAGGGTGACAAGCGTGGCAATACGCTCCTTCAACATCCTATGTCTCCTTTCAGTCGGATGAGTGACGCAGGCCACCATCTTCCCATTGCGACGCGTCGAAGCACCAGCGCTCTATAGGCCTGGGGCGAGGGGGCTGGCGCAGGACGTTTGTGCCGCCGCAGGTTGCACAAGTAGCAGGCGGCCACGACATTGCCGGCGGTGTCCTTTCCCCCATCTCGGCGAGCCAATAGGTGCTCGGCAGTGCATTGGTAAGGTCGCGCCGAACGTGGGCGCAAATCCAGCTCGTCGGGGGAAGAAAGCCACATTGGCGCATCGCAGTAATAACAGCGGCCGTTCTGGGCTTGGAAAGCTTGTGTGCGTAAGGTTTTAAGGCGTTTCACAATAGAGGTCCCAGCATGGAATCAAAAGGCGATTCCCGTGCCCCCATTGGGTGGACCTCGGGCACCCGGAGCCGTTTGGCATGCGGGCACAACACCGACGCTTAGCGATCGGCAAACATGTTTTAGCTCAACTTTCAGACGACTGCAACTCGGAGACCGCCAGCAAGTGCGAGCGCTGAAGAGCCAGGTCAGTGCCTGATTTGGCTGTCTTCTGCGTCTGCCATTGTCAGCCGCAAGGTCCCGCGCGAACGTGCTTGGTTGCGGACATCATGGTCATTGCGGCTTTCTACATAGCTCAACAGCGCGCCGACTAACTCAGCATCCTCCAGCGTTTCGGCACCGGCTAAAAACACAAGCTCTGCGACCTGCATGCGTCGCTTGGCTTCTTCGCGGCGTTGCGTTTCCTTCGCCTTTACCGCTTGGCGCTGGCTCGCTAAAAGCTCGCGCGCTTGCAGCTGCGCTAGCCGCTCTGTAGCTCGATGAATTCGGTCGTGGTAGTGGTTTGTCGCGCTCATTTGATTTCTCCTCTGCGTGCTTACGAGTCAACCAGAGAAATGGCTCGCGTCAAGTTCGCGCCGACTTGAAAATTTGGACTCCTTCGGAATCGAAAAGATCTGAAAAACAAGGCTTAAAAGAAATAAGCAAGAGCGCACTTATGCAATGTTTCACATTGCGCGCGCAAAGGGCTCCGCCCCTTGGACCCCAAGCGCTCCGCGCTTGCGCAAATCAAAAGCCACGGCATAAAGAGAGCAACCTCATCCGGAGCTCTGCATGGCCATCTACCACTCTCGCGTCAAAGTTTTTAGTCGTTCCCGCGGCGACTCTGCTGTGGCCGCAGCCGCTTATCGGGCTGGCCTGCTTCTTATCGATCACCTCACCGGCCAGCGCCACGACTACCGCCGACGAGGTGGAGTCGTGACATCCGAGTGTCTCGCTCCCCAGGACGCGCCCGACTGGGCGCTCGTCCCGGCCGAGCTCTGGCAAAAGGCCGAGGCGGCGGAGAACCGAAAAAACTCGGTCGTGGCCCGCGAGTTCGAGGTGGCGTTGCCGCACGAGCTCAATGACGAACAACGGTCCGATCTCGCTGTGGCCATTGGGCAAGCCCTGGTCGCCCGCTACGGTTTCGCTTTGCAGGCCAGCATCCACTCCCCGGGCTCACGGGATGGGCTGAACCATCACGTCCATCTGCTGGCCACTACGCGTCGGCTGACCAGCGAGGGCTTCGCCGAGAAAACGAGGGAGCTGGACGGCGGAGCGTCGGGGAAGATCGAGATCGAGTGGATCCGCCAAGCCATTGCATTCACCATCAACGAGCACTTGGCCGCTGCCGGCATCGATGCTCGGGTCGACCACCGCCGCCTGGAGGTCCAAGCAGAGGAGGCTCTGGCTCGCGGGGACTGGGCCGAAGCCATGGTGCTGTCCCGCCAGCCCACAAAGCACGTAGGCAAGACGGCCACAGCACTGGCCCGCAAGGGAGTGATGACTGAGCGTGCCGCCGAGAATGCGCGCATCGTGCGAGACAACGAGAAAGCTTTCGAACAACTGCTAGCCCAAGCTGAGCGGGAGGGCAGGGCGACTCTGGGCTCCGCTGGTCATAGCCACGACCGGGCGCAGCGCGACCGTCGACACAGGGTTGGCTCCACAAAAGACCTTCCGTCTTCTGTGCCGGGTTTGGAGATCCACGGGCTTCGAGTCATGCGCCTGTCCGAAGCGCTTGGTTGGTCTGCAGAAGAGATGGAACCTCGACCAATGCGCTCCATCGGTGAGTTGGTCATGGAAGCAGCTCGTGACCTTGCAGAGATCCTCTCGACTCGGTCCGACCTGGTGTTGGTGGCAACCCAGCGACTGTTGCGGAACTGGACGGCGCAAACGGCGACGTTTGTCGACAACGCCGACCTTCGCCGAGGACTTGATGGGCTGGTTGAACGACTGGGCCGCCTCAAGCGCAGCATGGTGAAGTTCGCCCAACGAACCAGCGCCTTGGGGCGTGCGAAGAAGCTCTTCCACCTAGCTGAGCAGGCATGGGAGCAGTTCAACGGCGACCATCCCCGTCCCGATGGCGAGTGGTCCTCTCAAGAATGGGAAAAGCGACGAGGACGGCGGTTGGCCCTGCTGGAAAAACGCACAGCCGAACTGGCGACAGCCCGGTCAGCGGTCTCCGAGCAGCGGTGGAACGACGACGAGAACGAGATTGAGATCCGCGCGGCTCAAGTGGAACAGTGGAGCGAAGCGATGCTCGCAAGTCCAGAGCCTGAAATCGTCCATGGCTCTGTTGCATCTATCGACGCTACTCCAGCCATGCCCAAGCCTTCGCCAGTGCCAGCGCCGCAACCAACACGCCGCCGGCCGCGGCCCTGATGGATATCGAAAGCCCCGCAGATGCGGGGCTTTCTTCCTTGGGCCCTAGCGGCAGGCGCGAGGGCGAGGGCGCAAGTCTGCGCGTTCAATCCCAATGGGCTCCTTGGGGCGGGGGACGTTGTCCTTATCCTTCTTCTTGCGCGCCTCTCGCCACTCCTCAATGGAGGTAGGCATGGTCGGCACGACGTTGCGATCCACGGCCGCTCGTTTGACGAGGATGGGTTGAGAAGGTGCCATGGCTGACGCCTGGGTTTGACTTGCCGGCCCTGGCGCGCCGAGCCGTAGCAACTCTGCAGCCAAATCGAGCGCGTATTGGATGTCCTCGACTTGGTTCGGGGGAAGGCGTGTGGTGTGTTGCTGGAGGAGGTGGCCGAGCAAGCGACTGGCGACTTGGATTTGCGTTTGGTGGTGCATGGGTGCTCCTGTGTTGGGTAAGCCCTCATCCAACCAAGAAACGGTGCTTACGCAAGAGCTCGCTTGTGGCTGCATTTCACAAATTTGAATACGCGAAGAAATTCGATGGCAGTTATGCCATTTGACGAATAGGAAAGATTTCAACTGGGTCGGCGTCCCCGATTTGTCGTTTGTAGAAGCACATGGTCCGCTGAGGCAACGGGAGCAATCACGCCGTATCGGTGGGTTCTGGCTTGTGCGCGATGCTGACCGACCAGCCGCCGGTCTCCTCCCGTTGCGTGGTCAGCAGGTCATAGGTCTTCACCATGTTGAGCAGGCCGGAGTGGCCGTAGAGGTTGGGTGAGAAAGACGGGTCAGTGCGTTTGAGGTATTGGCCCAGTGCTCCCAATCCAACCTTGCCTTCAGAGGTGTCTCCCGTCAGCAGGGTGACGGCTTCAACCAAGAACCGAGGGCGGCGCTTGGGTAGCGGCTTGGCTTCAGCGCGGGGCGCTTCTTCTTTCGCCGCCTCCGATTTCAGGACAGGAAGTTCATTGCCCTGGACTTCGGGTGCTGCCGCTTCCTTGGCCTTCCGGTCCCATTCGAAGAACTGGTCGCAGGCGTTGCGCAAAGCATCCGGGGTCTTGGGCTCGCCCACGATGAAGACCGTTGCCCCACGCTCCCGGAGCTTGCGGCAGAGGTAGGAAAAGTCGGAGTCGCTGGTGACCAAGCAGAACGTGTCGGCTCGGCTGTCGAACAGTGCCTCCAAAACGTCTAGTGCCAGAGCGATGTCTGCGGTGTTCTTGCCGGAGGCGTATTGGTATTGAAGGCATGGAGTGAACGCCTGGCGGACCAGGACTTCCTGCCACTTGTTGGCGAGGGTGTTGTGGTTGCCATACCCACGGCGCAGCACGACCCGGCCGAACTGGGCCACCATGAGCAACGCGTGCTCCACGATGTCGGTCGGCACGTTGTCGCAATCGACCAACACGGCGACACGTGCTTCAAGCGGGCTGTTTGAGTTGCTCATGCCTGTGAGGTCCGAGTTTATGCAGACAGACAATGGCGTCAGCAACTTGCCGATGGCAAGCGGGCGCTAGCAATCGAGTCAAGCCCGGCGTTATGATCGAGGAAACATTGACAGGAAACCTGCCGAGCACGCTTTCTGCAACGGATTGAATGGGTTAATTCGGAGGTGATCCGATCCCACTCTCTCCGCCAAATCAAGGTGCGTTGTTGCTTGACCACAGCGTTAAGATTTTCTCGAGATCCCGAAGATCCGAGAAGAACGCAAGTCGGGACATCTTCGACTTCTTGGCAAGACTGACGCAGGCCACTGTTGCCTAATTTGCTGCCACCTTCGCGCCGAATCTAGGCGGGTGGTTCGGCTACAAACGCGTCCGGCAGCAAGGTAGCTGAGTTCAGCCTCTATCCAAAGCGTTCAACGCGCTGTTGACGACTTTATAGAGCCACATCCGTCTTACGATTCCCAAAATTTATCTGGTCAAGAGCGCAGTTCATCCATTAACCGGTTGGCGTTCTTGAAGCAGGCGTGCGCATGGCGGCCAATCCGATCTGTTCGACTCAGCCCCATCAAAGAACCCGTCTCCGATGCTTACCTCAAGCCGCTGGTGTGGTGTCGGGCAGCACGATCCCTCGGCTGGAAAGCAGGCTGACCGAATTGCGGAACACGTAGAGAATCAGGTCATCGTCGATCGAGCTGCTGTCGGGAATCACGACGACGCAATCGATTTGTTTGTGCTCGGGCGGAATCGTGTCCGCGAATTGCACGTAGAAGTCGTTGGATCCCATGGCGAAGGTGCCGGATGGGTCCGGGTAGCGCGAGCGTGCGACGATGACGAAGTAGGGCGTGCATGTGGCGGAATTCATCGGGCGCGCGGGCGTGCTGACAGGCGTGTTGTTGATGGAGTACGTCGCGGCCGAGGCGCTGATGTTTGCGATATAGACTTTGCCCGTCATTGCATCCTCCGATAGCGCATGGGTGTCACTCCGGCGGTCTTGCATCGCGACTGCCCGCAAGCCGGTGGCGGCCCGGCGTGTCGGCTGGGTCGCCGCCGGTCCACATTACGTCTGCTGCTGGAACGTGGCGGTCTGCATTCCGCCACCTGGCGCGTGCACCAGCTCTACTAAGATTCCGGGCGGATAATTCGGGTCCGAGATGCTGTAGGTGTTGCCGACCACCAGATCCCGGTTGGGATACGGCGCGATATGCGAGACGAGGTACTGGGTCGGGTTGCCGGCCTGGACCACGATGTTGTTGCCGTTTGCGATGGCGCGGAAGCCGGGGATTTGCTTCACGGTGGTAGGCATGATGCGGTTCCTTCAATGATGCGAGGCGGAACGGGCGGCCTCGCTACGCCCTCGGCGTCGGAGCGGTCGTTGGCGTTCATAGGGAGGGCGTCCACCCGCCCGGCGGAACCTGGATCTCCAGCTCGGGCGCAAGCACGATCGGTACTTGAGTGCCTTCCACATTGGCGAACAACGTGACGTCCAGACGCAGCAGTGCGACGTCGGTGGATGGCTGCATGATCGCGAACCAGCGCGCGCAGTCGTTGGCCAATTGTCCGGCCAGCACAGGCAGCGTCACGGCATTATCCGAGACGGCTTGCACGTCATCGCTGGTGAGTCGCACGTCGGTGGCCAGCAAAATCGGCATGTCGCTCCACAGGCCGGTGCCACCTTGTGCCGGCGCGGCGATCTGGTAGCTATACGTGGCAGCGATCTTGAGCAGGCGTTCCTTGGCCGCTGCGCTGGTGGCCTCGGCGAGCGGCGCCAGCGCGTTTTCGATTGCGTCGGCCAGTGCGTCGCCGGAGCCGAAGGTGCAGCGCGGTACGGTGATGATCGGCACTACTGGCGAGGCGAACGAGACCTCCGGCGTCCGGTAGATCAGGGCGGGATTGGTCCTCACGCCGTTGGCGCTGGCGAGATTGGCGTTGCGGACGATCCACCAGGTCGAATAGCCGGTCTGGCGCGTGGCGATGTCCAGGTTCTCCCAGACGACGTCGAGGGTGCCGGTGGCTGTTTCCGGCAACGCCGCGTAGGCGTAGGTCGCCATGAACCAGCACGCCGTGTCGTCGGGTGCAGCTGCGCCAGCGGGTGACACCTCGCCGTGCATCTGGCCATTAATGGCTGGCCAGACGATGCTTGCGGCATCGCATTGGCCGTTCGCATACGCACCCTGGGCGAACAGCTGCACGGTTTTCTGTTCGTCGAACGCATGCGAAAGATTCAAGACGTAGCCCGTGCTCGACTGCGCTACCGGTGCGTTGGCGAGCAGCACCCGGGCGGCATCGCCGGGCGGGCCGCGCCATGTCGCCCACGCAGCGGTGACATGGCCGATCTGATCGAGCAGTGCGCCGATCACCTGCTGTGGTGTCGGCATGCCCACATGTGCGTCGAACGCACTCTGCTGCAGCGCGAGCACGGCAGGCCGCAACACCGGCCAAGCGGCCATGAACGCGGCCAACGCCTCGAACACGGCTTCGATGGTGCCGAGCTCGGAGAGCTGCCGGCCGCGCAGCGTGCCGTTCACTGGCCGGTTATAGGTCAGCGTCAGCCACAGTTCGTCCTGCGCTTCCTGCTCGGCCAGCACGAGCCGGGTCGAGTAATCCCATTGCAACGCGGTGGTGGCCGAGGCGGTGAAACGGACCGGCCTTGTCTGTTCGGCGCGCTGCGTCTGCAGCACCGGCGAGGCGGGAAACGCGCGCACCGGCACCGGTGCGTCGATCGCACCAAGCGGCATGGACAGCGGATCGTTGGGAAGCTCGAGCACGAAGCGCAGCCATTGCGACGGCGTATAGCCGAATGCCGCTTGCGTTTCGTCGATCTGATGCTCGACGAAACGTGCGCCGTAGGTCAGGTCCAGATGCAGGTTGGCATCGTTGCCCGCGTGCGCGGCCGTCACCAGGAAATTGAGCAGGCCAGGCGTGGACGCGGTAGCTGTGGCAATCGGCAGCTTTGCGCTGCTGATGCTGCAAGAGGAGGGCAATGTTTCGGTCGGGCCACTTGCCTTGGCACTGGCAGTGAGGCCACCGAAGAAACGCGGTGGCAGCGTGCCCGCTTCTGCGGTGTTGGCCACGAAGACGTCGGCCGGCACTTGTACGATCGAGGAGACTGCGTAGGCGGTCGAGAGTGCGGCCAGCACGCTTTGTTCGAATTGATCCTGCGCGGCGGCAAGATCGCCGCCGGAAAGCGCTGGGAACACCGGGCCGACACCGCGCGCGAGCGCTTTTGCCAGGGTGGCTTTATGCCCCATCAGCGTCTGGTAGGCGGCACCGTCGAGCGCGGCGAGCGCGGCGCAGTTTGCCGGCGCGAGCAGTTCGTCGAATGCGGATAAAAAGCTCTGCGCCCAGGCATCGACATCCACGCCACTGAAGGTCTGCGTGGTGTAGGTCGGCAGGAGCGTATCGGGATTGTAGACAGGCACCTGGGCGGGACCAGACATCAGCTTGGTGTTGAGCGGCAGCAGGGTGAAGTAGCTGGCCGCGTCCTGGCGGAACTGCACATGGATGCCGTGGGTCTTGCTCCAGCGCATGCCCCATAGCGAGGCCCCGCCGTCGCCGGTTGCCGGGCTGTCGGCTGCTGTGCGCACGGCGAGCCGTGTTGTGCCGTCGGCGCCATCGAAACCCGCGAAGCTGGCCTCGAACTGGCTGGCAAACCAGGCCAGGCCGACATCTTCCACCGGCGCCGCGCCGCTGGCAGCAGCGCGCTGGCGTGCGCGGGCAGTGCCCTGCGACGGCGGGTCGAGATCGGCGGCCAGCGGCATCGCCACCGACACCGCGCGCGGCATGCCAGTGCGCGCTACCTCGTCGACCAACTCGGGCGGTCGGGCGAAGGTGAGCGTGACCGTTACCGCAAACAAATCATCGCCGCGATTTGCCAGATCGGTCTTGTCGAAGGGGAGCTGCAGCAGCAGGCTTTTGGGCGTTGCCGTGCCGCCGCCGAGCGCGTTGCTCAACTGCTGCACGATGTCGTTTGCGAACGCAGTCAGCGCCTGCTTGATGGCGCTACCGTCGCCGAGTTCGCCGCCGTTGGAGGGCAACACCGATTGGGTGAGCGTCACGCAGGTATGCGGATCTGCCAATTGCGCGGCCACGGTGGCATAGCGACCGAGTGCTGCGCGAATCTGCTGCTGAGCGCGGTCGTCGTCGGTTGCGGTCGCACCAGCTGCCAGGCCATGTACGCGCACGTGGGCCAGCGCCGGGTCGGTGCGGATCACCAGGCTGGGGTCGAACTGCATCGACAAGCCCAGCTGGCTAGGCTTGTCCAGCTGGCCGGGTTCGAAGCGATAGGCGCAGCGCACGCCAGGCCATTCCATTGGCGCGAGCAGCGCATCGTTGTAAAGCACCGGGAAGTCGGTGGTAAAGGTGTCGGTCGCGCCGTCGAGCGCGTTGCCGAACACGTCGTTCACGCGCAGCATCAGATTCGGCTTGCCGCCGATCGCCGCGTAGGGCAACGGCGTGCTGCTGACCAGTCCATTCTGGGTGACGAAGCGATAGGCAGGCACCACTTGCCGATAGCTCTGCTGGGCCGCGTCGAAGCTGTCCGGGCGCGCAGCATTGGCCGCGTCCTCCCCGGCGCTGTCGGACGACGGGCTCAGCGCCAGACTCCACAGCGAGGTGCCGAACGGAACCGCGCTGTCGGCCGCTGCGCCGTCGATGCGGAACTGCAGCAGGTGATAGAGGGCGGCGATCCAGTCGGCGTCGTACAGCGTGCCGGCTTCGCGCGCGAGCATCGTGTTGGCAAGCGACCAGTCGGCCACAAAGCCAAGACAGCCGGGTGGATAAGATGGCTGGTAGTGCAGCAGCGGCGTGCCTGCGGCGTCGGCGACGCCGAGATACAGCGTGCCGTCCAGGCTGCCCTGTGGCGCGAGCGCGAACGCGTTGTGCCAGGGATGGAATGTGGTCGAGGCGGGGAAGCTCACCAGCAGCGTAAGGGTGGCGGTGTCGCCGTTGGCAATGCCGTCGGTGGGCGCCGCTTGCCCCTTGGGGGTGAAGATACGCACCGGCAGCGGTTGGCCGCTGACGTCTGCGTAGCGCAGGAAATAGCCATCCGACTGGGTGACGCTGACTTCCCAGATCAATTGCAGAAGCGCTTCGAGGCGCTGCTGGTTTTCCGGGGTGTCGGGGTGCTGCGGATCGGGGAAAAGTGTCGACACCGGGCCGAGTGGGTCGTCGCTCGCGCGCAGCAAGGTCTGGCGCATCGGCACATTCGCAAGCGCCGGTTCGCTGCTCGTCGACAGGTTGGTCTTTGCCAGCACTATCGGTTGCGCGGACAACGCGATCGCGTCGGATTGGTAGCCGGTGGTGGTGGCGTCGTAGAGCACCGAAAGCGTTGCGCCGGCCAGTGCTTGCGCGCTCAGTAAGGCATGGATGCGCTCGCGCGTGGCGTCGTCTGCACCGCCGATGCGGTAGATATCGGTGTAATACGGATTCGCAGGGCCGCCGTCGCCATCCACACTGCCGGCTGCGGCGCGATTCACTAGCCAGATCGGCACCTGGATCATCAGGGCCGGGTTGACCTGCTGCAGGCCGACCGGGTCCGAGGTCTGCGGCCGGCCGGTCTGGACCGTCAAGGTGAGCGGCGCGCCGGCCGACTGCTGCAGCACCGCCGGCGGCAGCGGCACTACGAAGCGTGCTGGAGCGTCTGCTGCTGTCCAGGGCAGGCGATCGCGCGCGGCATACCAGACGGCCTCGCCATGCACCGGCGGGATCGGCGCCACGCTGACGGCCGCAGCTGCGGCAAGCGCCAGGCCGCGTCGGCTCCATCGCGGGCAGGGCACCGGTGGCACGGCCTCGACGGGCATCGTTGAGGTGACGCTGCTGCCGCCACCGGCGAACTTCACCGGAATCGCCGCCACCGCGCCGAGCGGGGCGGGTGCAAGCGAGAGGGTCGCCGAGACACTGGTGGGCGGCTCGCTTGCGTTGGTCGCAATTGCGAACTGCTGCCCGTTGAGCGCGTAGCCGGCGGCAATGTCGAGCGTGTATAGATCCACCTTGTCGATATCTGCTGGCGTTGTGGCCGGGTCGGGAAGGCGCATGCCGTTCATCAGGTAGCGCGAGGTCATGCCCCCCAGGGTGCGCGTCAGCGCGGTGTCCGGCAGTGCGCCGGGTTGCCCCGTCTCGCGCTCTGTGCCGGCGAGGCTGCTCGCCATCTGGCGGCACAGCGTGAGGAAGTAGTCGTCGAACATGTAAGCCGTCAGCGACGGACCCTGCGGCGCGTCGCCGTCGGCTGCGCCGAAGCGTGCCGCGCCGCGCAGGTCGGGGTTGTCGGTCAGCACGCTGAGCGAGAGTTGGGCGAAATAGGCCTCGACGGCCTGACGGTAGTCCGGATAGGTGCGCGCGTGGTCGGCGAACACCAGCGGCGTATCCTGTCCGGTCCAGCTCATCTGCAGCGCGCCGAACATCGGGAACATCGCCCAGTCGCCGTCCTCGCCGTCCTCGCGATGCACGCTTAGATCAATTGGATTGAGCGTGAAGCGGACCTCGGTGGACAGGCAACCGGTCAGCGTCTTATCCCACTCGGCAGGTGGCAGAGCGCGGCCTTGTCCCAGGTTCGCGATCACCTGGGCCCAACTGCCGGTGCCGTTGGACCAGGTGCGCAAGAGCCATGATGCGAGCGCGCCGACCAGCGTCTCGAGCGCGCTTAAGTGCGCGGCGTCGCTGGCGCCGGGCGCACCGATGATCAGCGTCGCCACGCCGACTGCGCTGCCGACGTCAGCCGTATACACCACCGACGGCTGCAGCAGGAACGACAGCGCCACCTCGACCGGCGCGACCGGCGGACTTGCGTGCCATGCGGTCCGGGCCAGCGGTGCGGTGGCAGCACGCAGCCGCTGACGATGGGCGAGCAGACTACGCTCATGCTGTTCGATGCCGCGATGCGCCCAGTCGTTCATGCCATGGAAGGCGGGATCGAGCGGTCCATCCAGGCTGGCCGGGGTGCCGCCGGTGATCTCGAAAGAGGTGGAAATTGTGGTGTGGAAGCCCACCGAGATCGTGACGAACAGGATCTTCAGGCGTGCCTCGGCGTCCACGCGCGCGGTGACGTTGATGACCGTGCCGTAGCCGGTTTCGAATGCGATGCCGGCAACCACCGAGAGCCGCACAAGCACCGAGAGTTTGACCACGCTCAGATCGACCTCGCCCTGCAACTGCCCGACGATGCCGACGGTGGCGGCGAACCAGAAGTAATCGGGCGTCTTCGAGACCGAGCCGCCGCTGGCAGCGTCGCGCCATGCCAGGATGCCCTGGAAGGTGCCCTGCGCGGTCAGCGATAGCGACGCCGAGAATGGGCCCGCACTGATCGAACGCCCGACCCCGAACCACATCGCCAGACCGAAGGTCACAATCGGGTTGTAGCTGACCACGTCGGTGGCCGCCGCCGAGCCGATTGCCTTCAACGCAGCGGCGGCGCTGGCTGGATTGTCGCCGCTGCGCAGCTTGCCGAAGTAGAAGCCGCAGCCGCCGGTGAAGATGTAGACCTGCACGCCGATCGAATCGTCGCCGAGCGGCCAGCCGACGCTGACCTTGAAGTCGCCATTGGTGTAGATCCAGATCTTGAACGAGGGCAGTGTGAGCGCCACCGCGCCGAGGTTGATCTGACGGAACTGCGTGGGCATCGTCAGCGCGCCGTAATACACGCCAAGATGTGGGCCGAGTTTTTGGTACAGGATTTCGAACAGCAGCCCTTTGAACTGGTCGGCCGAGCAGGTGATTTCCAGTCCGTAAAGCACTGGATCGTTGAAGACGGCACGGATGTCCCAGCCACGCACCAGGATGTGTGCGGCCACGAACCAGTCACGCGATGCGTCGTAATACGTGCCAAGACTATCCAGCAGTTGCCGCGGGTCGTTGGTGGTGAACGTCGATTCGAGTTCGGTAAACATCGCCGCAATCGGATCGTCCGCAATCGGATCGTCCTTGTTCATATGCGCGCGCGGGCCGAAGCGCTGGCCCAGGCCCAGATACTTCACCTGAAAATTGCTGCCGCCCTGCGCGGGGACCGGGAACGGATAGTTGACGACCGAGGTCTTCGCGTCATCGTCCAGCGGTGCGGCGATCGTCGTTGCCGGTTGGATCCCTGCCGCGAGCGAACGCGTCTGCATAAACGCGTCCTGCTCCGAAAACGCCACGCGTGCACTGACCGCCAGCCCATCCTTGGACGTGTCGTAACCGACGATCAGATCGTAGACGGTGAATTTCGGCTCGATGGTGACCGGGCCATAGCTGCCGCCGAGCCGGATGCCGTAGCCATCGTCGTCGTACAGTTGCACCACCAGTTGTACTGCCGTCACCTCACCGACCGATACGGTCAAATAGGGTGCGATCTTCACGTCGAAGATCTTGCTCCATGGCAGCGAGGC
The DNA here is from genome assembly GCF_056675575.1 of Xanthomonas sp. NCPPB 3959. Lineage (NCBI taxonomy): Bacteria > Pseudomonadati > Pseudomonadota > Gammaproteobacteria > Lysobacterales > Lysobacteraceae > Xanthomonas > Xanthomonas sp. NCPPB 3959. The sequence continues at coordinate 18,425 of NZ_JBWWVR010000025.1, read as the reverse complement.
GCTCAGATGCGCAATCTGCCCGACCGCATCGATCCCCAGCATCTTGGCGATCTGTCCGATCACCGTGCCCAGGCTCAGCGGCGGCTGCCGCGGCGATGGCCCCACCACGAATTGGGCAGGGCCATCGCCGAACGCAAAGCCGAATTGCAGGCCATAGCCGGCCGCATCGGCATCGACGAGTGCGTGCGATGCCGACGGCAGCAGCAAGGTGGCTTGTACGCCTAGCGTGAACCTGCTCATGGGCGGCGCGTCAGCTGTTGGACTTGGGCGTTTCGTTACTGGCGCCGAACACCGCGCCTTCGATCGACAGCACGCCCGGAATCAGCGGGATGCCCTGGCCGTCAGGCCACACCGCCGACATCGCAAGTGTGTACAGGGTGGACTGGTCGGGGGAGGCCGTGCCCGGTACCTTTATGTGGAATTGGTCGACGGCCACGTCGAGCGTGGTGAGCTTGCTCATGATGCTGTCCAGCGGTGCCGGCAATTGGTCGGCGCTGGGCAGGTCGATGTTGAACTGCGTCTTGAACCATGCCGCAAAGTCGTCCAGCGTGCCGAGATCGACCGGCGCGGGCAGCGTGAACTCGATTCCGTTGGTCTTGGCGTTGGCGATGTCGTCGGTCGATACCGGCACCATGGTGCCGTGCAGATTGAAGTTCAGGCCGAAGACCAGATGCGTGCTCGGCGGGGTCGGCGGATCAGCGGCGACCACGGCGGCGGCCTTGCGCGACAGTTGCTTGCTCATGGGTGGTTCTCCTGGGTGCGGCACTGCGGTGGGTGATGGGCGCGGGAGGCAACGGGTGGGTGCCGCCGCTGAGGACCTGGGCATCGACGATCCCTTCGAGGATCGCCGCGACCGGGTAGGTGGTGCTGCCAGTGGCGAGGTAGAGCACGCCGGTGGCCGGATCCTTGCGCACGCTGATGGCGATTGCCCACAGTGCCGCCAGCGGCGTGCCGGCGGCCATCGCGACGGGCAGGTTCCACCCGTAGACGTCGTTGAGCGCTTGCATCAGCACAGGAACACTGCGTGCGGCGAGAATCGGATCGGTGTCGGTCATGGCGTCTGCGTCGCAGCCAGGCTCCAGCCCAGATTGCCGCCGCCCGGATCATTGGCGTCGGCGAACAGGATGAAATCGGCAAGTACCTTCGGCGGCAGCGTGATACCGAACACGCTGAGTGCCACGTTGTTGAACATCAGCACGTAGGCCGGCCCATTCTTTGTCTTCACCAGCCCGAGGTTGGCCGCCGAGAAGGTCGTCTTGAGCAGGCCTTGCAGGTTGAAGCCGAAGGCGCCGGCAGTGACCTGCGGCAACTGCACGAACAGCGCGACGCCGTCGTCGTCGGGCGTGTAGGTGCTCGCGCCCCAGGCGACGATCAGCGAGGCATCGAGCGATGCATGGGCATCGGCCAGCGCGCCGAGCGCGCCGAGCGGCAGCGCGAATTGCAGGGCATACAGCGGCTTGGAGGTCACATACGCGACCTGCGTGGGCATCGGCGCAACGCCACCGCCGCCTGGCACGCTGGTAGCGACGCCGGTCAGCGCCGGCACCTGCACGGGCAACGCGCCCAGCGCCTTGATGTCCAGGCCGGCCTCGTCGTGCAGGATCGCCTGCAGCGTGAGCGGCAGCATGCGCACCAGTGCGCCGGGCCGCCGTCCGCTGCGATCGTCCGTTGCCCGAAGCCCCGAGAAATCCACCGTGATCTGCGGCAGCCCGATGCGCTTGCCGTCGGCGTCGAGCTGACAGCTGATGCCAAATGCCAGGCTTGTCAGCGCCACACCGGTGGTGGTCGTGCCGGGTGCGGCACCGGGCAGGCCGTAGGAGAACAGGTCGAGCCCGGTCACGCCAGGAAACGGATCGGCCGCGAACGCGAGCGTGCCGCTCAGTGCAAAGCGCGAGGTGATGGTGGTGCCGGCATCGGCGGGGACGGACGGGACGGAGGCAATCGGCACCAGGCTGGCACCGCTGACCTGGAAGGTATCGATCACCCGGATGCGTGAGCGGTCCGGGTTGAACGCGAAGCTACCGTGCTGGCCGCCGTCGAACGTCACCGTACCGACCTCGCCGCGCCGCTGATAACGGCCCGCCACCACCACGGTGTTGGGCGGCACGTCGGCGTTGATATCCGCGCCGGTCAGCGTGACCGCACGGCCGAACAGCGTGTTGATGGTCATTCCCACCCGACAATGGAACTGGGTGACGAGCGACTGGTTGATCGCCACCGACAGCTCCTCCACGACGAATGCGTAGTCCGGCGGCGTCTGGTCCGAGTGCGGCGCGGCCGGCTTGCGTTTGAATATCGCAGTCGCCGCATGGTGATAGATCACCCCGAACAGCGCGCTTTCGCTGATCTGCGGCTCCTGGTCGGCGCCGTCGCTGATGCGGTTGACCTGCACGCCGAAGTGATGGGCGCTCAACTGCCCGTCGATGCCGGCCAACAGCATCTGCAGATCGTCCGGCATACCGTTGCCATTGATCGGCGCATTGAAGGCAAGCATGCCGGTCCAGCCGGGATCGGCTGCCTTGGTGCGGAAATCGGCGAACGGGTCGTCGTCATCGCTGCTCGCCTTTTCTGCAACAGCCAGCGCATCGATCAGCACAGACTGCGTGTCGGTTACGCGCGTAGCGTCGCCGATGAAATAGTCCGTGTTGGCCCAACTCTCCGGCGCGCGGATCAGCTCGGCCAGGCTCTGCGTGGTTGCGTACTTGAAGACAAGGACGGTGCGCCAGCGATCGGTTGCGTCGACGTCGGGCGCGATCTCGAAGTTGAAGCCTGCCACCGCGATCATGCGGGTGATGTTCGGGAACCGGCTCCAGTCGTTGAGCACCAGAAACAGTTGCTCGCGCATCAAGGTGCTGGCCAACTGCGCGTCCACTACGCCGGTTGCAGGATCGGCGTCGAACGACAGCGTCTGCTCCGCACTGCGTGCGAGCAATAGCGACTGCCAGGTGCCGGCCTGCACCTCGGGCGCCTGCGCGGCGGCAATGCCGGCCCGCGTTGACTGTGTTGCCGAGTTGAGCTGGACCAGCAGCCCTTGCGGTGTGGAAGTGCGGGTGCCGGGCAATGGCGCACCCTGTTCGCCAACGAACACCGGGCGATCAGGCGTGCTACCGCGGATCAGCGCGCCGCGCAGGCCGGCGATCACCTGTTTCTCGTAGCCAGCCAGCAGCTGAGCGTCCTGTACGGTCGCGTCGGCGAGCGCGAACACGCCGCCGTACTGCACCATCGGAAACGCCACCGGGATCTCGTCACTCTTCGTCGTCGATGCGAGCGTGGAGACGAGCGCAGACACCGCAGCCGGATAGCGCATGTCCGGGGAGACCGCGCCGCGCCCGAAATTGACCGACGCGCCAGGTTGCGCGTAGTAGCCGCGCATGGCGGTGGCCGCGCCTGGACGAAACCGCACCCACGAGGTGGCAAATGGCCCGTCGAGCAATGGCTTGGTGTCGGCGCCGTTGGCCAGCGTCATGCGCCGGGCCATGGCGGTGCCAAACGCCGTCGAGCAGGCCGGCATCGATGGCACGAAATCGAGAATGTCGCCGTCTGCGACGCGCAGGTATTCGGTGCCGAGCGTGCCGCAGGAAAGCTTCGCCGCACCGCCCGGTACCGTCAGGACGAACGGGCCAAGTGGGGCGAGGTAGGCTGCCGGCGCTTGCGCAGCGCCGGGCCGTGCAGCCGGATAGAGCCCGGCCGGCGAACCGTTGGACGGCACGCTCGGTGCCAGTGTCACCAGATCGCCAGACACGGTACGGCCGAACGACGAGGCCAGGTTGTCCAGCCGCTGCGGCCGGAACAGAAAACGGGTGCGTGTCCCGTCTAGCGGTGCGAGCGGATCCATCTCGCAGTCCAGCAGAAACGCCGGCCAGTCGTTGGCGGGCAGCGGCGGTAGCGGCGGTAGCACCGGATAGCGCAGTTGCGCAAACCCCTGCGGCGCCTGCGGGTCCGGATGGAAGTAGCGCAGCTCGCCGCCTTGCAGGCCGGGCGCCTGCGGATCGTCGGCGAACAGCCCGAACAGGTTGTACGGGTCCCACTCTGCGGTGAAGCGCAGCAGGCCGGCCGCGGCCGGATCGAATGACAGCGCCACCGTGTAGGCGTCTGGCGAGAGCGGCGTGCCCTGGCCGGAGTCGCGTAGCAGGGCGATGCCATCGCCCACGAAGGTGGCCTGCCCGGTCTCTGCTGACAGCGTCCATTGCGTACCGCTCGGTAGCACCAGATCGACATGACCGAACGGCAGCGAGCCGTTGCTGCCCGCCACCTGCCCGCTGGTGGGCGAGAAATAGAACAGCGGCACGCTCGTGCAGGCCCAGGATTGCGGCGGCGCCGCTTGCCATAGCCAAGCCACCCCACGCAGCGTGGCGTAAGGCGGCGTGAGCCCGAGGGTTTGTGCGATGTCGGCAGGCTCCGCCGGCAGTGCCTGCGATTGCGGATGGAACAGGAAATAGCCGGGCTGTTGCCAGGCTTGCGACAAGCTCAACTCCTGCGGCGCCTGCTCGTCTCGCCGGACGCCGATCTGCGATGCGCCGGCACCGCCCGGCAGCAGCAAAAAGCCTGCCTGGACGGGCGCGACACCAATGGCCTGATCCACGGCGGCCGAATAGAGCGCAAAGCCGGCGGCGTCGAGCGCGATCCGAGTGAAGATCATGTCTGCCATGGAGTGCATCGGTGAGCTGATCTCCGGTGAGCCGCGACGTACCTCGATCCGAGTGCGTCGACGGACGCAATGACGACGATCCGGATGCAGCGTGGTCGTCGGCATCGATGGACGGCGGTTGTCTGCCGGCCATCGCGCCCGCATCAACCGCGGACGTTGGGTACGCCAGATGCCGCCTGTGCGTGGTCGATCAGACCGCGTCCTGCGATTCTTCCTTGGCCGCCATGCTCAGCGATGTGGTGACATCGAAGGTGTTGAGCACCACGCCGCGCGCCGTCAACAGGATCGCCTTGTTCTGCGTGATGTACAGAATCAGGTCGTCGTCGAGGCTGCTGTCCTGTGAAAGAGTGACCGTGGCGTGGCCAGTGCGGCTATCCCATGGGAAGACCAAAGTGTTGTCGCCGTATGCGAACACCGCGCTCGTCGAGGGATACTTCGAACGTGGCACGGCCAGCGAACTCGGGGTATATAACGGCGGCGTCGGGCCGGCGGCCCAACCGGCGATGTTGCCGGCATTGTTGTTGGTTACCAGCAGAGACGTGATGGGTTCGTTGTAGCTGTTGAATACCGTGACTTTGCCTGCCATGAGATGCTCCCGACGTTGTGGGTGAAGAGACGGAGACGGTGATTCGCTCCGTTTGCCGATTGGCTTGCTGCGCTAACGACAGTTTGGAAAAGGAATCCGAATTGGTATCGATGCGACACGTGAGACATGGCGCCCAGCGATCATCCTGACGAGGGTGGCGACGCGTTTGCGGTGGATCGTTCAAAGTTCCCTCTATCTGCACCTTGCCGGTTTAAAAAAAACGCTACCCGACATAACGTCTCACCAGGTGGTCCATCTTCGATTGCTCCTGATGGCGGTTTCGTCACCGGTCGCCGAACGAAATCATTCACGCATCGGTTGTGATCGCGTGATAAGGCAGGGCTTGGCGTTGCCCGTCGAGGTTTTTCCGAGACCAGGTCCATCGAACCAACGGCTCAAATGCAAGTGGTTGGGTTTCTGCTTCCCTGCGGCGCATTGGAAGGGAGCTTGAAGACGTGGCAGGTCCTGATCGGCGCGGTATCGATGCGAACCGTGACATGGGTGTCGCCCCCTGCTCCGGGAGGTATTTGCCCACCGCCATGCTCTCCTATCGTGAAGGTGCAGCTATTGGCGGCGTATGCGGTTCTGAGCCGATCATTTGAAGAGTTCGCAACCCGGGTGGGCCAGCCGCTGATGGAGCCCTCGATGTGGGCGACAACGTTGCAACTGGCGGTTGCGTGACCACTTGACGCAAGCAGCGTCAGCAAGACGGCTGCTTTGATGCCTTGATTGAGGATAGGCATATCGATGTCCTGACGAGCGTTGGGAGCTGCATAAAATGCGTTGGCCAACCTTGTCGGATGCGCCAATGGGAACCCGACATAACGTCTCAGAGTCGACGAAATCTTCAGCCGACCATGTGGTCCGGCGCATTCGTGGCGCGACGTCCAGCGAGGGCAATCGATGGTGTGAGAGCGGCTAACAAAGCGACTGCGCTCACCGCCAGGCGAGCGCAGCGGGTACTCGGTGCGGCATGTGCCACTCGTCCTGTTGTTCTGAGTGTGCCGTCCATACCCGGCCGACGGGTGCTCGCGACGTTGGGGACGCCGCGCTTAAATGATCGCAGCCTTGACCTTGAACACGTCCACAGCGCGGATCAGCTGCACGGAGTGGTCTTCGAGCGCACGCGCGGCGGTGTTTGCCGCTTCTACCAGGCGGACATTGTGTTGGGTGGTTTCGTCCATCTGGGCGATGGTCTGATTCACCTGTTCGATGCCGCCGGCCTGCTCTTGGGAGGCGGCGGAGATGTGGCCCATGATGTCGGTGACGTGCTGGACGCTGGTGACGACCTCGCTCATGGTGGTGCCGGCCTTTTGCACCAGTGTGGCGCCGTCGGCGACGCGTTGTACGGAGTCGTCGATGAGCCGTTTGATTTCCTTGGCGGCGTCCGATGAGCGGTGCGAGAGGGTGCGCACTTCGGAGGCGACCACGGCGAATCCGCGGCCTTGTTCGCCTGCGCGTGCGGCTTCGACGGCGGCGTTGAGGGCGAGGATGTTGGTCTGGAAGGCGATGCCGTCGATGACCGAGATGATGTCGGCGATGCGCTTGGACGACGCTTCGATCCCGGACATCTTTTCGATGACCTGGCCGACCACGTCGCGTCCGTCCGAGGCGATCGCGGCGGCGCCCAGCGCGAGCTGGTTGGCGCGGCCTGCGTGCTCGGCGTTCTGCTTGACGGTGGAGGTCAGCTCTTCCATCGAGGCGGCGGTTTCTTCGAGACTGGCGGCCTGTTGTTCGCTGCGGCGCGCCAGTTCCTGATTGCCGCTGGCGATGTCTTCGGCGGCAAACCCGATGCTGTTGGAGGTAGTCTGGATATGCGTGACGATGTCGGTCAGGCGATGCACGGTGCTGTTGGCATCGTCGCGCATCGAGGCGAACACGCCGTGGAAGTTGCCGGTCATGCGCACGGTCAGGTCGCCGTCGGCGATGGCGCGCAGCAGGTCGGAGAACTTGGCCAGGTTGGTGTCGGAGGTGGCCATCATGGTGTTGAGGTTTTCGACCATCAGGCGGAAGTCGTGCTCGAACTTTTCCGGCTGGCCGCGGAGTGCGAAGTTGCCTGCACAGGCGGCCTGGGTGAGTTCCTGGATCTGTGCGTTGATGGCGCGCAGGTTCTGCTTCACCTGCTGCATGGTGGTGGTGATGGCGGCCTTTTCGCCGGGATACTGTTCGATTTCCTGCGCGAGATTGCCCACCGCGTAGCTGCCCATGACCTCGGTCATGCGCAGCTGAGTCTGCACGTGCGCATGCACCAGTGCGTTGGTGTCCTGCACCATGTCGCCGTATTCGCCGGGGAAACGCTTGGCGTCGGTGCGGTAGCTGATCTCGCCGGCTTCGTGGCGGGCGGCCATGGCGCGCTGTGCGGAAATCACCTCTTGCAGGCGGCGCTGCATCTGTTGCATGGCACGCAGCAGCTGGCCGGATTCGTCCTGGCTGGTGGGCATGTCCTGGCTGCGCAGATCGCCGTCGTTGATGCGCTCTGCCAGGCGCAGCGACTGGCGCAGGGGCAGCACCACGCTGCGGGTGAGCAGGAAGGCAATCGTGGCGCCCAGCAGCAGCGCGATGACGGTGGAGATCACCATCAGCATGGCGAAGCCGCGTGCAGTGGCGACGGCGTCTTTGGCGGCCTCGCGGTTCTTGGCTTCCTGCAGATCGATGAAGGCATTGATGCTGGCCAGCCAGGCAATGAAGTCGGGCCGCGCTTCATGTAACAGCAGCTGCTCTGCCTGCGGTTTGTCGCCTGCCTCGCGCAGTGCACGCACGTTGGCGATAAACGGCATGGTGCGCTGCTCGATCTCCTTGATCTGCTGGAGAATCTTTTTCTCTTTGGCATCCGAAGAGGCGGCGATCATGTTGTCGAGCGGCTGCGCGGAGCGTGCGTAGTCTGCGGCGAGCTTGTCGATCGATTGTTCTGCTGCGTGCCGGTCTGCCGCCTCGTCCATCAGCACCACATCGCGCAGCGCAATCGCACGGTCGTGGACGCTGCCGCGAAAGTTGATCGCATAGCGTTGTTTGACGCTGTTGACCTCGTTGATGGCGGTCAGCTGCTGGTCGATGCTGCGCACGCGGTGGATGCCGACGACGGTCAGGATCACCATCAGCACGATGATCGACAGAAAGCCAAGGGCCAGGCGTTGACCAATACGCAGATTCAAAAAGACATGCATGGGGGTTCGATCGATGATCCGACAAAGCGGGGAGCAGGGGAGTCCCGGCAGCAGCCGGGAGGCGAAGGCAGGTGCACGCTCCTCGAAGCGACATGGCTGCCGCTGCTCCGATTGCGTCTCTACGTGTTCGTTAGCGACCCCAGCCATTGAAACTGAAACCGGCGCGTCGGCCGATTCAGGTGTGGTTGGTTTCGTGGCGATGCGACGTCATCCCGATCCGGACGACACGTCGCAACGTCACCGCGCTGCGCAGCGCTTGAGAGCCCGGCAGGCTCAGTCGTAGCGCGCCAGATCCGGCGCCTTGATCGAGGGTGTCATCAGCTTCGCAGCGATGGTCTGGATGCTCGGTTGGCTGGCGAACTTCAGTGCGCCGTGCAACAGCTGAATGCCGAGCCGGCTATGCGGGTTCATCAGTCGCGGACCGATCTTGGGCACGCCCTGGCCCTGTTCGACCATCGGTCGCATGGCGGTCGCGTAGGCCGCGAATGCGCTCTGCAGATCATCGGTGCGTGCGATCTCGCTTGCCAACACATAGCCGCCGGTGACCGCCAGGGTGGCGCCGATACCAGCCAGCGGGGTTGCGCACCACGCCGCGTCACCGGTCAGGACGACGCGGCCTGTGTGCCAGCGCGGCATGCGCACCTGCCGCAAGGCGTCGAAGTAGAAGTCGTCGGTGCTGTCCATGCCGTCCAGTACGCGCGCTGCCTGCCAGCCGGCGTCGGCAAACTGTTCACGCAAGTACGCTTTCTGCGTTGCCTGGTCCCAGTCCTGCTCGCCATCGGTGACCTTCTGCAGCGACAGCATGGCGCGCGTGGTGCCGTGCCGGTCCGGTCGCAACGAGATGCTGCGGCCGCCGGTGGTGTGATACCAGCGCCACAGGCGATCGTCGTCTGCGTTGCGTGCGATGGTGAAGTAGGCGATGGTCAGATCCATCCAGCGTGGGTCGTTTTCGCCCGGGAAAAGCTGTTCGCGCGTGGAGGAGCCGACGCCTTCTGCGATGATGACTGCATCGAAGCGGTCGCTGCTTCCGCTGTGGAAATTGACTATCGCGCCGTTGCCGTCGTCCTGGATGCTGGCGATGCGTTCGCCGAAGCGATAGGTCACCTTGTCGCGTGCGGCTTCATAGAGCAGGCGGGCGAGGTCGCCGCGCAGGATCTCCAGCTCGGCGGTCGGGCCGTCGCCGTCGATGTCGTCGGTCTTGAAGGTGGCCACCGCATGGCCGTGTTCGTCGACCCAGGCAGTGCCTTGCTCGCCGGTGCCACGGTCGAGTGCGGTCTGTTCCAGACCCATGCGCTGCAGCACCTGGCGGCCGACGCCGCGTACGTCGATGTTCTGGCCGCCGTCGCGGAAGTGCGCCGCCTGTTCCACCACCACGACGTCGAGTCCCTGGTTGGCAAGCGTCCAGGCGGCGGTATTGCCGGCGACGCTGGCGCCGGTGATGAGGATGCGACGCGCCATTACAATCACCCGTAGAGATAAATATCAGAGGTGATATTACAGGTCTGCGCCGCGTTGCTCCAGGTTGACGATCAGGCGCTGCATGAACGCGACGGTTTTCTGGGCCTCCTCAGGTGAGAAGCCTTGCAAGGCATCGGCATTCAGATCGATCAGCACCCGAGCGCCCAGCTCGGCCATCTTGCGACCGCGCGCGGTGAGCGATACCAGCGCGGCGCGGCGGTCCTGCGCGGTGGGTGCGCGTTTGATGAGCTTTTGCGCTTCCAGCTTGTCGAGCAGGGCGACCATGGCGGGCTGCTTGACCGCAGAGGCGATCACCAGGTCGCGTTGCAACATCGGCCCCTTCCAGGACAGCAGCAGAATCGGTCCGATCAGGGCCAGCGAGACGCCGTGCGGCCGCAGTTCGGCGTCGACCAGCCGATTGAAGACCCGCGCTGCGTGATTGGCCAGGTAACCCGGCGCCACTGCCGCCTGGGGGTGAATGCGTTCGTCTTGATCCTGCATGCGCGCAACCGTGTGATGCCTTTCAGCCATCGGGCGATTTTATCGGGCATCAAGGCGCGGGGCATGGGTGCTGCTCCCGGCGACGCGTTCACGCCTGCATCGGTGCGACCTCTGCTGCCTGGCACGGCACGCCGTCGCCGGTTGGGCACGCTGCCGGTCAGGCAGTCGTTGCGCACTCGAGGCAGTGCATCGCCTGGGTGCTGCGCAGCGCGCGTTGCCTGCGCTAGCTATTCAGCAATGCCGGGTGGGTTCGGCTGGACGCAGCCGGGCGCAGGCCAGATGATAGCCGGATGCGCGTGCGCCTGGTCTTGCGATAGGCGACACGCAAGGTTGGCAGCTGGCCTCTCTATCAATGGTTTGAAAAAGATGCAGGTAGGTGTGATCGGTAATCCGGGCCAGGGCGGCGTTGCGTTGCGCCCGTGGTCCACACAGTGCGGCTGCCGCATGGCGCTAGTGCGGTCGCATTGCGTATGAGTTCGTCATTCCCGCACGGCGACAGCGCCATGGCGCAGGCGGTCCGCAGCCACGATTGGGCGTCCACGCCACTGGGGCCGAGTGCGCAGTGGCCATCGCCGTTGCGCAACGCGGTCAGCTTGATGCTGGGCTCGCCGGAAAGCATGTATGTGGTGTGGGGCGAGGCGCTGACCTTTTTCTACAACGATGCGTATGCGCCGATTTTGGGGCCGCGTCAGCCGCAGGCCTTGGGTGCACCGCTGCGCGCGTTGTGGGCCGATGCGTGGGAGGCCGTGCGTGGGCCGATCGAAGCCGCGTTCGAAGGGCGCGCATCGCGCTTCGAAGAAGTGCCGATCGGCATGAGCCGCTACGGCGCGCCCGAAGAGACCTGGTGGACGTTCTCGTTCTCGCCGATCTATCTGGACGATGGCCGTGTCGGCGGTGCGTTCTGCGTGACCAACGAAGTCACCGACCGCAAGCTGGCGCAGAGCCGGCTTGCCGATGAGCACGAGCGCTTAATCCGGTTGTTCGAGCAGGCGCCGATGTTCATGGCGTTCCTGAGCGGGCCGCAGCACCGGGTGGAATTCGCCAACCCGTGTTATTCGCGTTTGATCGGTCACCGCGACGTGATCGGGAAGCCATTGGCCGAGGCTTTGCCTGACCTGGTCGAGCAAGGCCATCTGCGCCGCCTGGACGAGGTCTATCAGTCGGGGCGTGCCTACGCGGCCAATGCGCTTGCGTACAACGTGCAGGCCGCGCCAGGTGGCCCGGTGGAGCGGCGCCTGCTGGATCTGGTCTATCAGCCGATTGCAGGCGCCAACGGCACCGTCTCCGGCATCTTCGTGCAGGGTCTGGACATCACCGATCGCATCAGCCTGGAACGCGCGGTGCGCGAGGCGGAAGTGCGCAACCGGCAGATCCTGGACAGCGTGATGGATTACGCGATCATCGCCACCGATCTGCAGGGGCGGGTCACTTCATGGAACGAAGGCGCGCGGCGCATCCTGGGCTGGACCGAGACGGAAATGCTCGGCCAGTCGTTGGAGCGCACGTTCACGCCTGAAGATGTGGAGCACCGGCAGATCCTGATTGAAGCGGCTGCGGCGCTGGAAAGCGGCAGCGGCATGGACGAGCGCTGGCACATCCGCAAATCTGGCGAGCGCTTCTGGGCCAATGGTTCGTTGATGGTGCTGCGCGAAGAGACCGGCGCGGCGATCGGTTTTGTCAAAGTGCTGCGCGATCGCACTGCCGAACGGCTGGCCAGCGAGGCCTTGCGCAAGAGCGAACGCCGGCTCGATGCGCTGGTGCGTGCATCGTCGCAATCGATTTTTTCGGCCAGTGCCGATTGGGGCGAACTGCGTCAGCTGGTTGGCGATGGCGCGCTGAGCGATGCGTTGTCGGCCACGCCGAACTGGCAGCAGGACATGGTGCATCCGGACGATCGCGCGCGGCTGGCAGAGGCCATTGCGCATTCGATCGTCAACAAGACCGCACTGGATCTGGAATACCGTGTGCCGGGTTCCGATCAACGCGTGGGCTGGACCTTGATGCGCGCCATTCCGCTGCTCAACGAGCATGAGCAGATCGTCGAATGGTTTGGCACCGCAGCGGACATCACCGACAAGCGCATCGCCGAAGAGCAATTGCGCCAGCTGACCGAAACGCTGGAAGAGCGCGTGCGCGAGCGCAGCGCGGCCTTGCTGTTGGCCGAAGAGAAACTGCGCCAGAGCCAGAAGATGGAAGCGGTGGGCCAGCTCACCGGCGGCCTGGCGCACGACTTCAACAACCTGCTGACGGCCATCAGCGTGGGGCTGGAGCTGCTGCAGACGCGCATCGAACAAGGCAAGTACGACCGTCTGGAACGCTATGTGGACATGGCGCAATCCAGCGCCGCGCGCGCCACGGCGCTGACGCAGCGGTTGCTGGCGTTTTCGCGCAGGCAGACCCTGGCACCGACCGCGCTGGAGGTGGAAGCGCTGGTGCGCGACATGCACGACATCATCGCGCGCACGCTGGGGCCTTCGATCAGTTTGCAACTGCGCCCGGCGGCAGAGTCGTGGAAAGTGCTGGTGGATGCGCCGCAGCTGGAAAACGCGTTGTTGAACCTGTGCATCAACGCACGCGATGCCATGCCCGATGGCGGCGAGCTCACCATTGCCATTGCCAATTGCGTGTTGAACGAGGCCGCGGCGCAGCAGCTCGATCTGCCGGTTGGCGATTATGTGTGCCTGAGCGTGCAGGACAGCGGCACCGGCATGAGTGCCGAGGTCATGTCCAAGGTGTTCGAGCCGTTCTTCACCACCAAACCGATCGGGCAGGGCACCGGCCTGGGCTTGTCGATGATCTATGGGTTCACCCGGCAATCCGGCGGGCATGTGCGCATCGATTCGGAAGAGGGCGTGGGCACCACCATGTTGCTGTATCTGCCGCGTTTCACCGGCCTGCTGCCGGCCGATGAGATGCAGCACCCGGTCGAACCCTCGCTGCAATCGCCCACGCACAGCAGCACGGTGCTGCTGGTGGAAGACGAAACCGCGATCCGTGTCCTGGTGTCCGAAGTGCTGACCGAAGCGGGCTACCGCGTCATCGAAACAGCCGAAGGCAGTGCTGCCGTGGAGCGCTTGCGCTCGCAGGAAGCGATCGACTTGCTGGTGACGGACGTGGGCCTGACCGGCGGTTTGAACGGACGCCAGGTCGCCGATGCGGGGCGCCAGTATCGACCGTCGCTACCGGTGCTGTTCGTGACCGGCTATGCGGCCACCGCTGCGGTTGGAGCGGGTCAGTTGGACGATGGCATGGAAGTGCTCACCAAGCCGTTTCTTGCGATCGATCTGGAGCGGCGCGTGGCGCAACTGCTGGGGCGGACGCCGCAGTAATCGTGCACACGGAGTGGATGGCGCAATTGCTCCGTTCGCTTACATCGTGGTCTGCACGATACCCAGCAGATCGCGCAACGAGAACGGCTTGGTCAGCAATCGCATGCCGGTATCCAGAAAGTCGGCACGCTTGGCAATGGCGCCTGCATAGCCGGTCATGAACACGATGGGCAATGCCGGGTAAAGAAACCGGGCCTCGTCGGCCAGGTCGCGGCCGTTCATGCCCGGCAGGCAGATATCCGAGAGCAACAGGTCGAACGGGCGCGCCGTGTTGAGCTGTTCCAGCGCGTGCTCGGCATCGGCGGTGGCGACGACCTGGTAACCCTCGTCGCCCAGGATATCTTCGGTCATGGCGCGGATCGCATCGTCGTCTTCGACCAACAGGATGCGTCTGGTGCTTGCTGCGTGATTCACCGCTATCCTCGAACAATCGCAACAACGCGATGTACTTCATGCGCAACGCTAGGCTGGCGGATGTGACGGGAGCGTCGGATTTGTCATAAAGGCATTGCCGAAAAACTCGGTTGAGCGCGCAATGGCAGCAGCGAACGCAAGCTGTGAGCAAGCAGGTCCGCGCAAGCAAGCTGATCAATTCAGTCGTCCGCATCGGGCTATCACGTGCGCGTGATAAATTGAAGGCTATGGGAAATTTGAAGCAGACGACCGCAAAACGCATTGCCACGGGTACCGAGGGGTTGGACACCATCCTTCGCGGCGGCCTGCCACCCAATCGGCTGTATCTGCTGGAGGGCCAGCCGGGGTCGGGCAAGACGACGCTGGCGCTGCAGTTCCTGCTCGACGGCGCTGCCAAGGGCGAGAGCTGCCTGTATGTGACCTTGTCGGAGACCATCGACGAGCTCAACGAGGTGGCGGCCTCGCACGACTGGACGCTGGATGCGCTGAATATCTTCGAGCTGGCATCGGCCGAGGCGTTTCTGGGCGACGGGCGCCAGCAGTCGATCCTGCACCCGTGGGAAATGGAACTGGATGGCACCATCAAGCTCATCCAGGCCGAGATCGATCGGGTCAAGCCGACCCGCGTGGTGTTCGATTCGCTGTCCGAACTGCGTCTGCTGGCACAGGATTCGCTTCGCTATCGCCGCCAGGTGCTGGCGCTCAAGCAGTTTTTCGCGCCGCGCAACATCACCGTGCTTCTGGTCGACGATCTCACCGGCGAAAACGGCCAGCGTGACGCGCATCTGCACAGCCTGTGCCATGGCGTGATCTCGCTGGAGCGCATGACGCTGGACTTCGGAGCAGCGCGTCGGCGCATGCAGGTGCAGAAGCTGCGCGGCGTGAATTTCATCGCCGGCTATCACGACCTGACCATCGTCACCGGTGGCATGCGGATTTATCCGCGCCTGATCGCCTCCGACCACCACGTGCCCTTCGTTGGCGAAGCGGTGTCCAGCGGGGTGGGACGCATCGATGCGCTGCTGCATGGCGGCCCGCTGCGTGGCACCAGTACGTTGCTGACCGGGCCGGCCGGGTCGGGCAAGACCAATATCGCGCTGCAGTACGTTGTTGCTGCCTGCGAGCGTGGCGAGCACTGCTGCATCCTGGAGTTTGACGAGCGCACCGGCACCTTGCTGACGCGCGCCGAAAGCCTGGGCATGGATCTGCGCAAGCATCTGGACTCGGGTCTGCTGGAACTGCATCAGATGGACCCGGCCGAACTGACACCGGGCGAGTTCGCCTGGACGGTGCGCGCCAGTGTCGAAGAGCGTCATTGCCGGGTGCTGGTGATCGACAGCCTCAACGGCTATCTGACGTCGATGCCGCAGGAAAAGCAGCTGATGCTGCAGATGCACGAGTTGCTGTCGTATCTCAACCAGTGCGGCGTCACCACGTTCCTGATCAACCCGCAGCACGGGCTGGTGGGCACGATGTCGACCGGCAACCTCAACGTTTCTTATATGGCCGACACCGTCATCCTGTTCCGTTTTTTCGAAGCGCAAGGACGCATTCGCAAGGCCTTGTCGGTGATCAAGAATCGCAGCGGTGCGCATGAGGATTCGATCCGCGAGTTGCGCATCGGGGTCGGCGGCATCCAGTTGAGCGAGCCGCTGGAAAAATTCCACGGTGTGCTGACCGGCACGCCGCAGTTCGTTGGAGACGCTGCGCCGTTGCTGGATCGTCCCATTGACTACCCGTGACCCGGACGGGTCCATCGTCCACATCATTGCGCCGTTCGGGCGCGACGCCGAAAGCATTGCCGGCATCGTTGGCCAGCGCGGGCTAACGCGTCGGGTCTATGTGTCGTTGGCTGCGCTGGCGGACGAACTGCTCGATGCGTCGGGCGTGGTGGTCTTGACTGAAGAGGTGATCGGCGGCGATCTGCAGCAGTTGACGCACATCTTGCGGGGCCAGGCGGCGTGGTCGGATATTCCGTTCGTGCTGCTGCGTGCCCCGCGCGGAACCCACAACGGGCGTCAAGCCACGTTGCCGGCCGAGCTGACCAACGTCATCGAGCTGGAGCGGCCATTGAGTTCGGCGTCGTTGCTGAGCGCCATTTCGATCGCGTTGCGCTCGCGGCAGAAGCAGTTCGTGATTCGCGACCAGATGGCGCAGCTGGCCGAAAGCAAGGCCGCATTGGCGCTGAGCGAAGCCGAATTGCGTCGCGTCACCGATGCGTTGCCGGTGTTGATCGCCTTTATCGACAAGAACCTGATCTATCGCTTTGCCAATCGCTCGTACGAAGACTGGATCGGGGTGCCGCCTGCCGATGTGATCGGGCGGCCACTGGTGGATGTGGTTGGGCCGGCAGTGGTGGCGGAGCGGCGCGCCTGGATCGAGGCGGCGCTGGCCGGACAGGCATTGACGGTGGAAACCAGTTGGCCGCATGCCGATGGGCGCCGACGCGATGCGGAAATCCGTTATATGCCGCGCCTGGATGCCAATGGCGAGGTGGATGGTTTCCACGTGTTTGCCACCGATGTGACCGCACGCATGCTGGCGTTGGAGTCGATGCGGCAGCAGGCCAATCTGCTCGAGGTCAAGGTGGCCGAGCGCACTGCCGAGTTGCAGCAGCAGATGCAGGCGCGCGAATCCAGCGAAGCCGCGTTGCGGCAGGCGCAGAAGATGGAAGCGGTAGGCCAGCTGACCGGCGGTATCGCGCACGACTTCAACAATATGCTCACCGGTATTTTGTCCGCGCTGGATCTTGCGCGGCTGCGCATTGATCAAGGCCGCACCGAGGGGCTGGGCCGCTTTCTGGATGTGGCCTCGGCCTCGGCCTTGCGGGCCGCCGCGCTGACCCAGCGGTTGCTGGCGTTTTCGCGCCGGCAATCGCTGGAAGCGCGCCATCTGCATCTGAACGATCTGGTGGTGTCGCTGCAGGAGTTGTTGGCGCGCACGCTGGGCGAATCGGTTCGTCTGGAAACCGATCTGCACGCCGACATGCCGCAGGCGTATGTCGATGAAAACCAGTTGGAGAGCGCACTGCTCAATCTGGCGATCAACGCACGCGATGCCATGCCCGGTGGTGGTCAATTACGGATCGCCACGCGTCATCTGCTGGTCGATACGCATCCGCTCGAACTTGGCCGTGGCGTGACGCTGGCGCCCGGCAATTATGCGGTGGTGTCGGTCACCGACAGCGGTACCGGCATGCCGATGGATGTGCTGGAGCGCGTGTTCGAGCCGTTCTACACCACCAAGCCGATCGGGCAGGGCACCGGCCTGGGCATGTCGATGATCTACGGCTTCATGCAGCAGTCCAACGGGCAGGTGTGGGTGGAGTCGACGATGGGCGTGGGCACCACCGTCAGTCTCTATCTGCCGGCGGGCGTGCATCTGCAGCCAGTCCAGCCGCTGCCGCAGGCCGGTGCGGTGGTCACCGGGAGAGGCCAGCAGGTGCTGGTGGTGGAAGACGACGAACAGGTGCGCTTGCTGGTCACCGAGCTGCTCAACGAATTGGGCTACGAGGCCGATGTGGTCGCCGATGCGGATGCCGCACTGCCGATTCTGGCCTCGCAACGGCGGATCGATCTGCTGGTGACCGATGTCGGCTTGCCCGGGCTCAACGGGCGCCAGCTGGCAGAAATCGCACGTCAGTCACGCCGCGATCTGCCGGTGATCTTCATGACCGGCTATGCGGAAACCGCGCGCGATCGTGGCGAATTTCTGGGCGAAGGCATGAGCATGATCGCCAAGCCTTTTACGCTGGGCGAATTCAGCGGCAAGTTGCACGAAGTGCTGGGGCCTTCGGCCTGAGTGCGGAGTGCGTTTGACCCCACGTGCACTTGTATTGTGGATTGCCCATGGCTTCAGAGCGGCTAACAAAACCTCTTGCATGCTATATCGATGGCAAGAAGGTGCCGACATTGTAAATCGCAAGAAGAGCTACGCACGCCGACCATCTCGACTGGTCCTTGCCCGCCCACCGTCGCGGGACCTTACGCGGCATGGATGCCGCGTAAGAGCCTACACGGACGTACTTGCGGCGTGTCCTGCGATGATGGGCGGGCAAGGGCCTTGCAGCCAGGCACAGAGTGTCCGCTTTACGACTGATCTATCCGCACTTTCCAATCATTTCGACATACTGTGATTTGAGTCGTCGCGGCTTTTAGATGCAGTCAAGAAGCTCATGTCAAACGCCTGGTAGGTCGAGGGCGCGGTGCCCTCGCCGCTTGCGGGACACGCCGTGAATCCATCCCTGGAGGCTCGGTGGCGGCATCCATGCCGCCACACGGTCCCGCAATCGGTGAGGACACCGCACCAGACAGTTTGCTGGTCGT
>NZ_JBWWVR010000024.1:0-62738 GCF_056675575.1 Xanthomonas sp. NCPPB 3959 | reverse complement strand
GGACGTACTTGCGGCGTGTCCCGCGATGGTGGGCGGGCAAGGGCCCTGCAGCCAAGCCGCAGACCGCAGGCTTCGGCTTATCCACATTACCTAGTCTCGGACAAGGACGCCTGGCGTTGCCGCATCAAGCAACAACGCCAGCCGTCTCATACCCGCGAAGTAGGTGTGCCCGCCGCGCTCAGCTTGCGAAATCCAACCGCGCATTCACCCAAGCCGCCACGATGGCGGCGGCGACCTGATCGGCCTGTTTCGCAGGCAGGCGCTTCTCGCGCATCAGCCACGCTGCCGTATCGGCACGCACCTTCGGCAGCAACGCGCGCACGGCCTTGCGTTGCGCCGCCGGCCACTCGCTGTCTTCCCCGCTCCAGGCCGCAATCGCCTTGTCCGGATCGTCGCCGTAGCTCTTGCGCAGTGCAGGCGTCAGATACAACAACGGCGACACCGACGCGCGTAGCGCGATGATTTTCCACTCGGCGTAACTGGCGTAGCGAATGGTGCCGGCATCCTTGCTCAATGCCTCGATCAACCCGGCAAAGCCCGCATCCAGCTGCTTCCAGCTGGCCAATGCAAACAGACCGCCCGGCGGCTTGCAGATCGGCGCAAACCCGTCGCGTGTCGACCCATACAGCGAGCCAAATGCGTCGTATGCCGGCTCACCCACCGCAGCGAAGATGAAGCAATGCACGTAAGGACGCTGATCGCTGTCGTCGCGCTCGATCCACAAGCGTAGCAACGTCAAGACGCGTTCTGGTGCCTGCATGGCAGGCATGCCATCCACATCGTCGAGCAACGAGGCCGCAAACGTGTCGACCTTGCGCAATGCCTTGCGCGCACTCTCGAACCGCGCATTGGCCAGCGCCGCATCCACCCCCGCCGCAGGCACGAACTGATGCAAGTAAGCCAGCCACGCCGAGGCCAGCGGCGTGTCGTAGCCCTGCAACTGGCGCGCCGCGTCGGCAGGCGCCGTGGGAATGCTGGCAATGATGCGATCCAGTGCCTGTTGCTGCGCAGTCAGCGCCTTGGCCAGCACATCGGCTCTGGCCTTCAATGAGCGCTGCAGGCAGTCGTCCAGCTTGGCGTCCTGCGCGCAGGCATTGCGCTGCCGCAGCCACGCCCGTTGCTGATCGCGCACGCTCGCCACCGAACTGCGCGGCGTGGTCTCCACCAGCGCCCGATAGGACTCGTCCAGCTGATCGTCCAGATCACCGAGCGCCGGCACCGCACACAGCCGTTTTTCGACCGCAGTGCTCGCCTGCTTGCAATCGAACGAGGCCGCCCAGGCACCGCTTGCACCCAGCAACAGGGCACCACCAACCACTATCCGCACCGCGGCCGAGCGATAGTTCATTGCAACGCCTCCTTGCGTGCAGGCAGCAGCGACAGCAGCAACAACGTCACCGCCAGCGCGACATAGGCGCCGACGAACTGCCAGCTGATCACCCGCGCCAGGCCTTGCAGCGACCACGGTAGATAGATGCCGCCGCGCGGGTCCACCGAATGGATCAGGCCGAACAACGTCAGGCCAGCGGCCACCAACAAAAACACCGCGCCACGTCGCAGCCGGCCGTCGATCATCGCCGCCACGGCTGCGATCCACAGCATCGCGGTGATGATGAAACCATTGCCCAGCGCGAAGATCACCGCCAACTCCGGCAAGCCGTGACCATCGAGTTTGGTGGTGAGTGCGACCAGTTGCTCCGGCGGGATCCAGCCAGGCGCCTTGATGGTCAGCAGGTACGCCACCGAAGGCAGAAAGCCCAACACCATCGCGCCCGCGTGATGCCTGGGCGTGGCCTGAAACGCTTGCGTGGTGATGTCGATCGACACGTACACGATGATCGGTGCCAGCACCGCCAGCGGCACCCATTGCACCAGCCCGCTGATCACACCCAGCATGCCGCCGATGCCGACGAACAACCCGGTCAGCAACGTATAGCCCGAACGCGCGCCCATATGCTTGTACGCAGGCTGGCCGATGTACGGCGTGGTCTGCGCCACGCCGCCGCACACGCCTGCGACCAGGGTGGCGAAGGCTTCCACCAACAGAATGTCGCGGGTGCGGTAGTCATCGCCCGCAGCGCGTGCGCTCTCGCTGACATTAATGCCACCCACCACCATCAACAGACCGAACGGCAGCAGCAACGGCAGGTACGCCACCGTGGCCGGCAGTCCTTCGATAAAGCCCAGGTTCGGCAGCGGCAACACGATCTTGGGCGTCGCCCAGTCCGGCACGGCAAAACCCGGCGCACCCAGTCCGGCCAGTCCCAGCCCGTAATACAACGCGGTGCCGATGACGAAGGCGACCAGCACACCCGGCAACTTGGTCGGCAACCGGCCCTTGGCCAGCAGCACGTACAACAGCAGGCCCAAGGTGACAAAGCCGGCCACTGGCGAACGCAGCGTTTCCAGCAGCGGCAGCAAGCCCATCAGCACCAACGCAATGCCCGCGATCGAACCGAGCAGCGCCGCCCGCGGCAGCGCGCGCGTGACCGCCTCGCCAGCAAACGACAGCACCAGCTTGAGCAGGCCCATCACCACCAGCGAGGCCATGCCGAGTTTCCAGGTGGCAATGGCGGCCGCCTGCGGGTCCAACCCCTGCGCCTTGAAGCCGACGAACGCCGGGCCGAGCACCAGCAGCGCCATGCCGATGCTGGTGGGCGCATCCAGGCCCAGCGGCATCGCGGTGACGTCGTCGCGTCCGCTGCGTGCGGCCAGCCGCCGCGCCATCAAGGTGTAGAGCAAATTGCCAACCAGCACGCCGAACGCGGTGCCAGGAAACATGCGTTCGAATATCACGTCAGCGGGAAACTGGAATATCCCGATGAGCGCCATCGCGATGAAGCCAAGGATGGAGAGATTGTCGACGACCAGGCCGAAGAAGCCATTGAGGTCGCCGGCGACGAACCAGCGCGGCGATGCCGCAGTACGCGAGGAAGAGGCCGACATGGGAGCCAGGAAGCGTGGGGATCGCCCGATGGTAGCCGCTGCCCCGCATGCGCGACAGCGGCGCGATGGATCAGAGCGTGTCGTTGCGCTGGTCGATGCAAGGGTGCGCCCGTCCGGCGCTTGCCGGCACGCTGCCGCCCATAAGCGCTACTGCGTCCGCTCCTGCATCGCTGCAGCGACCTCGATCCAGCCGACGCTGTCGCTGCGGCCGGCACTGCGATAGCGCACCTGCACGCGCGTGGCATCAGCGCTGACATCCAGCGCGTCGGCCCGATCGCCCTGCACCAGATAGCGCTTGGTGCTGGTCGAATTAGGCGTGGCGTACAGCGGCAGGCGCGCCACCTGCACACGCAGCTGCACCGGCATCGGTGCCTCCAGCGTCGTGCCGATCTCGCTTGAAACCTTCGCCCCGCGCGCGTCATAACGCGGCCACACCGAGAGCGGCATGCCATCGTCGGTGCCTGGATCCAGCAAGGTCTGGATGTCGGGCGAGGCGATCGGCTGCTGCGTCCTGGCCACATACAGCCGCCCATCGGCGGCGTAGCGATAGACGTCGGCGTACCACATCGGCCCGCTGCGGCAGGAGCTCGTCAAGCTGCGCTGCTGCTTGTCGGGCGTCAGATTGAAGAAACCTTCGCATTGCACCGCCGGGCGCGTGGGCACGGTCAGTGCACGAAAGCGGCGTTGCGCCGGATCGAACACAAACACCAGCACCGCCTCGTTGACCTGGCCGAGCATTGCCGACACCGCAAGATCTGGGTGCCCATCGAAGTTGTAGTCGTCGCTGTCCACGCCCGTGCCGCCTTCGCCGTCGTCCACGTTCGCGTCGAACCATTGCTCCTTGCCGCCTGGGCTAAACACCACCTGCAGGCGTGCGCCGACCAGTGTGGCGGTGGCACGCGTGTGCGCGTCGATCTGCACCTGCACGCTGGTGTCGCGTGCCAAGGACGCGAACGACAGCCCGCCAAGCGCGGCGAATAACAGCGCGCGCGCAGCCCTCACACGCATTCGGCGCAGAGATTCAAGGCGCATGGTCAGCAGACTCAGAACGACACCTCAACCGCCTGCCGCGACCACAGCACCGACTGGTGACCGGTGGCCTGCTTCCAGGCCAGGCGGATCGCCTCGATATCGTTGCGCCGCTGCGGGGTGTCCTCGTGCAGGATCACCAGCACCTTGGTGCCCAGCCGGTTCGGCTCCTTGGCGCCGCGGAACAGCCACTGGCCGTAGGCGTCGAACACGGTCAGCCCATCCGGGAAGCGCGGCGTCACTTCCTTGTCCAGGAACGCGCGCCACTGGGTCTCGTCGATGGTGCGGGTTTGCGGGCGATCGGCCGGGCCGGTTTCCTCGCCCACGCCAAAGTACAGCTCGCTGCGTACCCAGCCGCGGGCGGTCGCCGGCCGCGCCGCATCGCCTTGCAGGCTGGCAGTGGTCGAGCCCGGCGCGCCGCCGGGAGTGGTGGCACAGGCGGACAACGCCAACATGGCGGCAAGCAAGCAGGACGGCAGCAACTTCATCGACTTCTCCACAACGGATATTTTTACAACGCGTATTGGGCAGGCTCATGCAGGCCGGGCATCAGCTGATGCCGGCGTGCGCGCACTGTGCCATCTCGCACGCGTCTGAACAACGCGATAACATCTCTCTATCCGGATGAATGTGGACGATCCGAACCCCTTTGCGCCCCTGCCCGGCCGGATGCCGACCGCGCGGCGCGTTTGCAGTTGCAGTCGCAGGAGAGAGAAATGACCCGCCCCACCCTTTCGGCTATCGGCATGGCCGTGGCAGCCGTGTTGAGCGCCAACGCACAGGCCCAGCAGGCCGCCCCCGGCGCCCCCACGCTGGACACGGTGATCGTCACCGGCACCCGTGCCAGCGACCGCACCGTACTGGAATCGACCGTGCCGGTGGACGTGCTCACCGCCGAAGACATCCGCAAGGCCGGCGTGGTCAATGGCGAGCTAGGCAGCGCGCTGCAGGCGTTGCTGCCCTCGTTCAACTTCCCGCGCCAGTCCAACTCCGGCGGCGCCGATCACATCCGCGCTGCGCAGCTGCGCGGGCTCTCGCCCGATCAGGTGCTGGTGCTGGTCAACGGCAAGCGCCGGCATACCTCGGCGCTGGTCAATACCGACAGCAAGATCGGCAAGGGCACCACGCCGGTGGATTTCAATTCCATCCCGATCAATGCGATCAAGCGCATCGAAGTGCTACGCGACGGTGCCGGTGCGCAATACGGCTCGGACGCGATCGCCGGCGTCATCAACGTGATCCTGGACGACAACCCCGAGCGCGGCGAGCTGGAAGCCAGCTTCGGCGCCTACAACACCGATGTGGAGCCGATCAATCGCCGCGTCACCGATGGCCAGACCAGCTACGCCAGCGCCAAGGTCGGCAGCCTGCTCGGCGATGACGGCGGCTTTTTCAAGGTGGGCCTGGAGCTGAAGAATCGCGAGGCCACCAACCGCGCCGGCTTCGACCAGATTCCCTCGTTCGAAGAACAGACCCCAGCCAATCTGGCGCTGGCCGGCCAGCGCAATTACGTGCTCGGCGACGGCGCCACCAAAGGCCTGAACGCCTGGCTCAACACCAAAATTCCCTTCAGCGCCAACGGCGAGTTCTACGCCTTCGGCACCTACAACCAGCGCGACACCGAAGGCGCCAATTATTTCCGCTACCCGGATGGCAGCGCCAACTGGCGCGAGATCTACCCCAACGGCTACCGCCCGATTTCCGAAGGCGAGAATCGCGATCTGCAGATCGTCGCCGGCGCCCGTGGGCAATTGGGCAACTGGGACTACGACGCCAGCGTCAACTACGGCCGCAACGACTTCACCTACCGGTTGCGCAACTCGCTCAATGCCTCGCTCGGCCCCGGCAGCACCACCCGCTTCAAGACCGGCGATTTCGCCTTCGCGCAGACCGTGGGCAATCTGGATCTTACCCGCGTGTTCGATGCCGCCGGCGCCACCCACACCTTCGGCACCGGTGCCGAATTCCGCCGCGAGCAATACCGCACCCACGCTGGCGACCCGGCCAGCTATGCGGCCGGCCCGTTCACCGATCGTCCCACCGGCTCGCAGGCCGGCGGCGGCCTCACCCCGCAGGACGAGGCCGATCTGTCCCGCAATGTGGCCAGCGCCTACGCCAACGTGTCGAGCCAGTTCGGCGACAAGTTCTCCACCGACCTGGCCGGCCGCTACGAGCATTACCAGGATTTCGGCAGCCAATGGACCGGCAAGCTGGCGGCGCGTTATGCGTTCGCACCGGCGTTCGCGCTGCGTGGCGCGATCTCCAACAACGTGCGTGCCCCCTCGCTCAGCCAGATCGGCTACGAGGCCACCTCCACCGGCTACGACGCCGCCGGTCGCCTGACCCAGGGCCGCCTGCTGTCGGTCAACAACCCGATCGCACGCGCGCTCGGCGCCACCGACCTGAAGCCGGAAAAGTCGCTCAATTACAGCCTGGGTTTCACCAGCAAGCTGGGCGATCACTTCGACCTGTCGCTGGACTTCTTCCAGATCGACATCGACGACCGCATCGCGCTGTCCGAAGACATCACCGGCGACACGCTGACCGACTTCGTGCAGCAGAACTTCGGCGTCACCGGCGTGCAGAGCGCCAGCTACTTCCTCAACGCCGCCGACACCCGCACCCGCGGCGCCGAGCTGGTCGGCAACTGGCGCCAGTACGCCTTCGGCGGCGACCTGCTGCTGACCGGCACCTACAGCTACGCCAAGACCGAATTGAAAAACGTCATCGGCACCCCGGCGCAGCTGCTGGCACTGAACCCGGACTACGTGCTGTTCGGGGTGGAAGAGAGCAACACGCTCACCGATGCCGCGCCACGCACACGCGCGGCCCTGGCAGCCAACTGGAACAACGAGCACTGGAACCTGCAGACGCGCGTCAATCGCTACGGCAGCGCCACCCGCGTGTTCGATTTCGGCGGCGGCTTCGTGCCACGCCAGACCTACGGCGCCGAGTGGCAGCTGGATCTGGAAGCCGAGTACCACCTGGGGACGCAGTGGACGCTGGCGATCGGCGGCCAGAACATCCTGGACAACTACTCGGACCGCTCCATCGACGACATCGCCTACTTCGGCAACCTGCCCTACGACGTGCTCTCGCCGATCGGCAGCAATGGCGCGTATTGGTATGGGCGGGTGCGGTATAGCTTCTGAGCAACAGCGCAGAGCTTAAAACCTCTCTTCCTCAGATAGGCTGCTTTAGCCCCTCTCCTACGGGAGAGGGGTTGGGGTGAGGGTACGGAGCGAAGCCCTCGTGGCGTTCCAACTGCACGAGGCTTCGCTCGTACCCTCATCCGCCCCTGCGGGGCACCTTCTCCCGAGGGGAGAAGGGACCGCACCCGCTACTGCATAACCTGAATATCACACCGCTTTGCGCACACTAGCGTGATGGCAGACGTGTATTCCCCCCTTCCGTTGCCGCCATTGCTGGACGATGCCTGCGCATTGTTTCTGGACGTGGACGGTACCCTCATCGACTTTGCCGACAGCCCCGAGGCTGTGCGGCTCTTGCCCGAGGTCCGCGAGGCCATCGGGCGTTTGAGCGATCGCCTCAATGGTGCAGTCGCACTGGTCAGCGGGCGACCGCTATCGCAACTGGACGCCTTGTTCGCGCCGCTGCTGCTCCCGGCTGCCGGCCTGCACGGCCATGAGCTACGCAGCGATATCGCCGCACGCGCCGCGATGCCGCAAGACACCTCCGAATGGCTGCACGGCTTGCATCAGCGCGCCGCCGCACTCACGCATCAACACCCCGGCGTGCTGGTCGAAGACAAAGGCGTCAGCGTTGCGCTGCATTGGCGCGCACAGCCGCTCGCCGGCCCAGATGTGCTGGCCTTCGCGCAACAGGAAATCGCACAACTTTCCGGCTATCGCCTGCAGCCTGGCGACCACGTCGTGGAATTCGTTCCCGAAGGCAGCAACAAGGGCCTGGCGGTCGAACAACTGATGCAGCACGGCGCATTCGCCGGCCGCACACCGGTGTTCGTCGGCGACGACCTCACCGATGAATTCGGCTTCGAAGCTGCCAATCGCCTCGGCGGCTGGAGCGTGCTGGTCGGCGATCGCGCGCAGACCAGCGCGCGCTTCCGCGTCGCTGGCACTGCCGATGTGCATGCGTGGTTGCAACGCAACGCGCGCCCAGCCTGAGAGCCGCGCGCCTTCCCCTCTTCTCTTCAAAAAGGATCGTTCGCACTCCATGACCGAGCCAAACCTGGATCTGGGCGTCATCGGCAACTGCAGTTTCGGTGCATTGGTCGATCGGCAGGCACGTGTGGTGTGGAGTTGCCTGCCGGCTTTCGATGGCGACCCGGCGTTCTGTTCGCTGCTCTCGCCCAAGGGCGAAGGCGGCGACTTTGCCGTTGAGCTGGAGGACTTCGAAAGTAGCGAGCAGCATTACCTGCCCAACACCGCCGTGCTGCGCACCGTGTTGCGCGACATCCACGGCGGCGAAGTGGAAGTGATCGACTTCGCGCCGCGCTGGCGCAACAACGGGCGTTTCTATCGGCCGGTGAGCATCATCCGGCAAATCCGCCCGCTGGCTGGCAATCCACGCATCGTGGTGCGCGCACGCCCGTTGGCCGACTGGGGCGGCCGCACCCCGGAAACCACCTGGGGCAGCAATCACATCCGTTGGGTACTGCCGGAATTCACCCTGCGCCTGACCACCGATGTACCGGTGCGCTTCGTGCGCGATGGCTTGCCGTTCGTGCTCAGCCACCCGGTCAATCTGGTGTTGGGCGTGGACGAATCGCTCACCCGCTCGCTCACCGGTTACGTGCAGGAAGCGCAGGAACGCACCGAAGAATACTGGCGCGAATGGGTGCGCTATCTGTCGATTCCACTCGATTGGCAAGAGGCGGTGATCCGCAGCGCGATCACACTCAAGTTGTGCCAGTACGAAGACAGCGGCGCCATCATCGCGGCGATGACCACCTCGATTCCGGAAGCGCCCAATACCCCACGCAACTGGGACTACCGCTATTGCTGGCTGCGCGATGCCGCCTTCGTGGTGCGCGCGCTCAATCGCCTGGGCGCCACGCGCACGATGGAGCAATTCATCGGCTATATCTTCAACATCGCCACCAGCGATGGCACCTTGCAGCCGCTATACGGCATCGGTTTCGAATCGCAGCTGGAAGAGCACGAAGTCGACACCATGGACGGCTACCGCGGCATGGGCCCGGTGCGACGCGGCAACCTGGCCTGGATTCAAAAGCAGCACGATGTATATGGCAGCGTGGTGCTGGCTTCGACGCAGCTGTTCTTCGATCTGCGTCTGAAGGATCAGGGCGATGCGGATACTTTCCGTCGCCTGGAGCCGCTGGGCGAGCGCGCATTCGCGCTGCACAACGTCCCCGATGCCGGCCTGTGGGAATTCCGCGGCCGCGCCGAAGTGCATACCTACACCGCTGCAATGTGCTGGGCCGCCTGCGATCGCCTGTCCAAGATCGCCGACCGCCTGGTGCTGCCGGAGCGCAGCGTGTATTGGAGCGAACGTGCCGACAGCATTCGCGAGCGCGTGCTGACGGAAGCCTGGAGCGACGAACACGGCCATTTCACCGACACGCTCGGTGGTCACCGCCTGGATGCCTCGCTGTTGTTGCTGGCCGATATCGGCATCGTGGGCAACGACGACAGCCGCTTCGTGCGCACCGTGGAAGCCGTCGGTCGCGTGCTCAAGCATGGCGATGCGCTGTATCGCTACATCGCACCGGATGACTTCGGTGCGCCGGAAACCAGCTTCACCATCTGCACGTTCTGGTACATCGACGCGCTGGCCGCGATCGGTCGCAAGGACGAGGCACGTGAACTGTTCGAGCGCATTCTCTCGCGCCGCAATCACCTCGGCTTGCTGTCCGAGGATCTATCGTTTGAAGACGGCGAAGCCTGGGGGAATTTCCCCCAGACCTATTCGCATGTGGGTTTGATCATTGCAGCAATGCGCTTGTCGCGGAGCTGGCAGGAGGCGTCATGAGTCGTTTGGTGGTGGTATCCAACCGCGTTGCAGTGCCCGGCGAAAACCGTGCGGGCGGCCTGGCGGTTGGCTTGTTGGCCGCGCTCAAGGAGCGTGGTGGGGTGTGGTTCGGCTGGAGCGGCAAGACCGTGCGCGGCGACAGCGGCGGCATGCATGAGCAGACCGATGGCGACATCAAGTTCGTCACCATGGACCTCAACAAACGCGACATCGATTCGTACTACAACGGCTTCGCCAATCGCACCCTGTGGCCGCTGCTGCACTTCCGCCTGGACCTGGTCGATTACGACCGCGCCACGCGCGAAGGCTACATGCGCGTCAATCGGCTGTTCGCGGAAAAACTGGCGCCGTTGCTGAAAGACAGCGACACGCTGTGGATCCACGATTACCACATGATTCCGCTGGGCGCGATGCTGCGCGAGCTGGGTGTGGGCTGCAAGATGGGCTTCTTCCTGCACGTGCCGATGCCCTCGGCCGACCTGATGCAGGCCATGCCCGATCACGCGCGTTTGTTCAGCACCTTCTATGCGTACGACCTGGTCGGCTTTCAGACCCAGCGCGACGCGGAGCGCTTCAAGGCGTACGTGCGTCTGTTCGGCGGTGGGCGCATTCTCGAAGGCGACATCGTCGAGGGCCCTGGCGGGCGCCGTTTCAGCGCCGCCTCCTTCCCGATCGGCATCGATACCGAGTTGATCGCCAACCAGGCAAAGGCCTCGGTTGGCAAGCAGGCGGTGCGTGATCTGCGCGAAAGTCTGCGCGGCCGTCAGCTGGCGATCGGTGTCGATCGTCTGGATTATTCCAAAGGCCTGCCGGAACGCTTCCAGGGATTCGAGCGCTATCTGGAGCGCTATCCGGAGCAATCCGGCAGCCTGACCTATCTGCAGATCGCGCCGGTGTCGCGCGGCGACGTCAACGAGTATCGCCAGTTGCGCGGGCAGCTGGAGCAGATCGCAGGCCACATCAACGGTGGCCATGCAGAGCCGGATTGGACGCCGCTGCGCTACGTCAATCAGAACTTCAGCCATGCCACGTTGACCGGTTTCTATCGCGCCGCTTCGGTGGGGTTGGTCACGCCGTTGCGCGATGGCATGAATCTGGTCGCCAAGGAATTCGTGGCGGCGCAGGATCCGGAAAATCCGGGCGTGCTGGTGCTGTCGCTGTTGGCCGGCGCAGCCGATGAAATGAAAGAAGCGCTGCTGGTCAATCCGCACGATCTGGATGGCGTAGCCGATGCGATTGCGACTGCGGCGAGCATGCCGTTGGCCACGCGCATCGAGCGCTGGCGGGCAATGATGGATCACCTGCGCAAGAACAACATCAATCACTGGCGCCAGCGGTATTTGCAGGCACTGGCCGATATTTGAATCTGGCTTCCCGAGCGACCAGCGCACACGCGCTACCAGCACACAGATGCGTCGCGCACTGGCGCATCCCTTCTCCCATCGGGAGAAGGTGCCCGAAGGGCGGATGAGGGTACGTGTGCACGTAAGAGTGAAAAATCCTCAGCTCTACGAATCTCCATTCCCGAATCCCGAATCCTCGCTCAGCCGATCGAGTCAATAGCGAAATAGAGCTATGGCAGCATCATGCATTCGTCGCCGCACACGAATGCCACCAAGACCGTCTGGCACCAACAGCACTCTATTCCTTCCGATTTGAGCATTTTCAGCACTCCATCCACACAGGTTGGAACGCTGGTTCTCATTCCGTCACGGACACGCGGGTATTTGCGGTCTAAAATATTCACATGATTAGCGCTGAGGACCCTGGGAGGGGCTGCGCGTTCATATCCTGACGTTCTTGTTTAGGGCGTTGTTCTTTAGATCGGGGCCGCCCTTTGCCAGCCTGTGATCTTTCTCCCTCCACGACTCGCCACCGTTTGCTGGTGCCTGGGTCCTTCCTGACATCTCAAAATGACTGATCAATCCTCAAAACGTGGGCTAGGCACCTGGTTGCTGGTGGCCTATGCGGTGGTGATCGCCGTGCTCGGTGCGGTGCTCGCCTACGAAGGCGGCCGCCTGGTTGCCGTTGGCGGTTCCTGGTACTACCTGTTGGCAGGCATCGGCCTGTTCCTGGCTGGCGTCTTGCTGGCGCTGGGCAAGCGTGCCGGCCTGTGGCTGTTTGGCGCCACGCTGGCGGCCACCATCGCGTGGGCGCTGTGGGAAGTGGGCCTGGATGGCTGGGGCCTGGTCCCGCGTCTGGCCATGATGTCGGTGCTCGGCCTGGTGCTGCTGCCGTTCTGGGGCGTGGCGCGTCGGCGCATGCAGCCATTGTCGGGTCTGAGCTATGTGCTGGTGACCGGCGTGCTGCCGATCCTGGGCGCAGCGCTGATCCTGTGGCCGTTGCTGGTACCGCGCAATGTCGAACTGGCCGATGCCTCCAAGCTGCCGGCCGAGAACGCAACGCCGTTCAGCCGCGCCAACGTGCCCAGCCCGGACGGCAACGTCGCGGCTAACCACGATGCCAGCAACTGGACGTCGTACGCCGGCTCCAACCTGTCCAACCATTACACCCCCGGCGCGCAGATCACCCCGGAAAACGCCAAGGACCTGAAGGTGGCCTGGGAATTCCATACCGGCGATCTCAAGCCGGCCGGCTCCAAGCTGGGCTACGCCTTCCAGAACACCCCGCTCAAGGTCGGCGACCTGCTCTACATCTGCACCCCGACCCAGAAAGTGATCGCGGTGGAAGCGGCCAACGGCAAGGAGCGCTGGCGCTTCGACCCGCAGACCAACCCGAAGGCGATGGCCGGCGTTGCCGCCACCACCTGCCGTGGCGTGTCGTACTACCAGGCGCCGGAAGGCACCGCGGAGTGCCCGACCCGGATCTTCTGGCCGATGGTCGACGGCCGCCTCGGCGCGCTGGACGCGCAGACCGGCAAGCTGTGCACCAGCTTCGGCAACAACGGCTTTGTCGATCTCAATGCCGGCACCGGCAACACCAAGCCGGGCTTCGTCGGCCCGACCTCGCCGCCTGTGGTGATGCGCGGTGTGGTGATCCAGCCCACCGGCCAGGTGCGCGACGGCCAGGAAGGCGATGCGCCCTCGGGCGTGGTGCGTGGCTTCGATGCACTCACCGGCCAGCTGCGTTGGGCCTGGGACCTGGGCAACCCGGCGATCACCGCCGAGCCGCCGGCCGGCCAGACCTATACCCGCTCGACCCCGAACGTGTGGTCGCTGATGTCTGCCGACGACGAGCTGGGCCTGGTCTATCTACCCACCGGCAATGCCTCGGGCGATTTCTTCGGCAAGGGCCGCACGCCGCAGGATGAGGAATACACCGCCTCGCTGGTCGCCGTGGACGCGGCCACCGGCAAGGAGCGTTGGCACTTCCGCACCGTCAACCACGACCTGTGGGATTACGACATCGGCCCGCAGCCGAATCTGGTCGATTGGCCGGTCGCTGGCGGCGGTACCCGTCCTGCGGTGATCCAGGCCACCAAGTCCGGCCAGGTGTTCGTGCTGGACCGCGCCACCGGCGAGCCGATCATGCCGGTCAAGCAGATCGCCGTGCCGCAAGGGACCGATCACGGCGACTTTACCGCTGCCACGCAGCCGATCTCGCCGGGCATGCCCAATACCGTGGGCGCGCCGAGCCGCGAGTACGAAACCATCATCGAATCCGATGCCTGGGGCATGACCCCGTTCGACCAGCTGGCTT
Source organism: Xanthomonas sp. NCPPB 3959 (assembly GCF_056675575.1). NCBI lineage: Bacteria > Pseudomonadati > Pseudomonadota > Gammaproteobacteria > Lysobacterales > Lysobacteraceae > Xanthomonas > Xanthomonas sp. NCPPB 3959. The sequence goes on along the minus strand of NZ_JBWWVR010000024.1, from coordinate 49,130 downwards.
GCCGTATCCAGTTCAAACAGCTGCGCTACGAAGGCATGTTCACCCCGCCGACCCTGCAAGGCTCGCTGGCGTTCACCGGCAACCACGGCGGCATCAACTGGGGCGGCGTCTCGGTCGATCTGCAGCGCGGCATCATGGTGATGAACAGCAATCGCCTGCCGTACACCTTGCAGGTCTATACCCGCGAGAAAATGAACGAGCTGGGCGTGGTCTCGGTGTTCGACGGCAAGAGCAAGACCCCCGGCTACATGGCGCAGAAGGGCCTGGCCTACGGCGCCCGCAAGGAGCCGTGGATGTCGCCGCTCAACACGCCGTGCGTGGCACCGCCATGGGGCTACATCTCCGGCGTGGATTTGCGCACGCAGCAGGTGATCTGGCGCCGTCCGCTGGGCACCGGCTACGACCAGGGCCCGATGGGCATCCCGTCCAAGACCAAGTTCGAAATCGGCACGCCCAACAACAGCGGCTCGCTCGCCACGGCTGGTGGCGTGACCTTCATCGGCGCGACCCTGGACGACTTCATGCGCGGCTTTGACACCCGCACCGGCAAGCAGGTCTGGGAGACCCGCGTGCCGGCCGGCCCGCAGGCAGCCCCGCTGAGTTACACCATCGACGGCAAGCAGTACATCGTGGCCGCCGTGGGTGGACACGACCGCATGGAAACCAAGTCCGGCGACAGCGTCATCGCCTGGGCATTGCCGGACGATGCGCAGGCCACGCCGGCCAAGTAATCGGCCGACACTGCGTTAGTGAGTGCAACAGATTGAACCGACCGTCGCGAGACGGTCGGTTTTTTTGTGGGGATTGGAAGTGGGAATCGTAAGAGCGGTTGCGAGTGTCGCGGCTGATGGGAGGCGTGCGCGCGCTTCTAAGACGCCCGCCGCAGACACGATTCCGGCGTTAATCAGCCCATGATATTTCACTCGAAATTTACATTTAAAAACTCAGATCCCGACGCCGCACAACCATTCCATCACGTACCAAACCGCACTGAAACCGCTTCCAAATCAATCACATCGGCGATTTCGTCCGCTTAGCGCCCACATTCCGACGAACGGCAATTTCACGCCGTCATGATTCGGGCTCAGCCGCCGATACCCCCAATGCAGCGTATTTCCTGCCGGACGCAGACCCATCCCAGATCACCTAGTCGGACCCAGCCTATGTTGCCTTCACACGATGCCACCGCTGTCCCCCGCCCATCTGCCGGCAGGAGCCTTGCGCGTGCCACCGGAATGGCCTGGCTTCCCGCCGCTGCGCACATCGGGCTGCTGGTACTGCTGACGCTCTACGCCGCCACGTTGGTGCCCGGTGGTTTTTGGAGCGGGCTGGGACGGATGTTGCCGGCACTGCTGGTGGTGGGCATCGCCAGTACAGGGCTATGGTGGTGGTCGCGCCGTCGCACCAGCGCACAGTTGCAGCAGGCAATCGGCGTGGTCGCGGCGATGGGCGATGAGCGCTTTCAGCGCGTGGAGCTGCGCAACGCATCCGGCGAGCTTGCGCCGTTGCTGCATGCGCTGCAGGCGACCCAGGACAAGCTGGCCATCCGCATCGACGTGATGGAACAAGGCCTGCGCCATGGCCAGTTCGTGATCAAGGCGCTGGACGATCTGGACACCATGATCCGCATCGCCGACGACGACGGCCAGGTGCTGTTCGCCAATCGCAAATTGCTCGCGATGCTCAAGCTGATCGAGCCGGATGTGCAGAGTTTCCGCCCCAGCTTCCATGCCGAAGGCTTCGTCGGCGGCAGCATCGGCGACATCTATCCGGACAGCCAGGCGGCGATCGACCGCATGCGCGCATTGACCGCTTCCAAAGCGGTGCGCGCGCCATTCTTCGGCCGCCAGATCGACTTCGTCTACAGCCCCATCATTGCCGCCGACGGCACCAAGCTGGGCACCATCGCGCAGTGGATGGACGTCACCGCGCAGGTCAATGCCGAGCAGGCGCTGATCCAGATCATCGATGCCGCCGCCGTCGGCGATTTCAGCCGGCGCATGCAGATGGACGGCATGGACGGTGTGCTGCTGTCGCTGGCCCAGGGCATCAACCGCATCTACGACTCGGTGGAAACCCACCTGGCCGCGTTGGCACGCGTGATCGGCGCCATGGCCGAAGGCGACCTCACCCAGCGTGTGGAGGGCGATGCGCACGGCATCTTTGCGCGCCTGCGCGACGACACCAACCAGACCGTACTCCGTCTGACCGAAATCATCGGCGGTATCCAGGTTGCCTCCGACACCATTCGCCAGGCCGCGGTGGAAATCGCTGCCGGCAACACCGACCTGTCCGAACGCACCGAGCAGCAGGCCGCCAACCTCGAAGAAACCGCAAGCTCCATGGAAGAACTCACCTCCACCGTGAAGCAGAATGCGGAAAGCGCGCTGCAGGCCAATCGTCTGGTAGTGGGCACCGGCGAAGTGGCGCAGAGCGGGGGCAAGGTGATGGACGACGTGGTGTCCACCATGAGCCAGATCAGCACCGCCTCGCGCAAGATCGGCGAGATCATCGGCGTCATCGACGGCATCGCCTTCCAGACCAATATCCTGGCGCTCAACGCCGCAGTGGAAGCCGCACGCGCGGGCGAGCAAGGCCGTGGTTTCGCCGTGGTCGCCTCGGAAGTGCGCGCGTTGGCGAGGCGCTCGGCCGATGCGGCCAAGGAGATCAAGACGCTGATCGCCGACTCCACCGACAAGGTCGAACTGGGCTCGGGCCTGGTGCACCGCGCCGGCGCGACCATGCGCGAGATCGTCGGCTCGGTGAAGCACGTCACCGACATCATGAGCGAGATCACCGCCGCCAGCGCCGAGCAATCCAGCGGCATCGAACAGGTCAACCGCACGGTCGCGCAATTGGACGAAGTCACCCAACGCAACGCCGCGCTGGTGGAAGAAGCCACCGCCGCTGCACGCAGCCTGGAAGAACAGGCAGTGGAGCTGGCCGATGCGGTGTCGATTTTCCGCCTGCAGCCTGCCCATAACGGCAACGCAAACGTAGTGCGTGCAAGTTTTGGAAACGCGGCGGCGTAAGCGGCCGTCACGGAATCACCGTAGGAGCGCACCTGGGCGCGATGGGCGTTACCGGTAACGCCCATCGCGCACAAGTGCGCTCCTACGCGGAGCTCGCTCGCTGAGATAAGCGCTAATCAAGAAACCGTGCACGCTGCTCGGGGCTTGGCAACATGCAATGCTCGGTGCGACCGAACCAGCGATAGCGATTGCGTGCGATTAGGCGATAGCCGATGTCGCGCACGCCGCTGGGCACCACACGCAACACAGTGGCCAGCCGCCAGATGCCGCCTAAGCCAGCCAGGACCCGCACGATCGCATCGCTGTCGGTCCACGCACCGCTGGCATCCACCAGTAGAAACGACAGCGGGTCGTCCGGATCCAGACCGTGCTGCAACAACAACGCGCGTCCGGCCTGGCCCTGCATCGCGGCAAAGCGATAACGCCCACGCCGATCGTGACGCAGCAGAAATTTGACCCAGCCATTGCACAGCAGACACACGCCATCGAAGACGATGGTCGCGGGCGCCTGGCCTGGCTTACCGCAGGGCGGCTCCACCCGAGGCGGCTCCGAGTGAGAAGGCTCCGAGTGAGGCAGCTCCACGTGAGGCACTTCAACGAGCGGTGGATCAACGCGGTTCAAGCCAACCCTCGTAGCGAATGAACGGGCCGACCAGCGGCAGGTGCACGTCGACCAGAAATCCATAGCGGCCAGCGTCGGCATGCTCGCGGCAACGCACCTGCTCGAACCAGCGCGCAGGCAGCGGAATCCAGCCGAACGCCCACACACGGGTGGCCTGCCAGCACAGCGACTGCGTATCGGTGTGCAGCGCGAATTCGAAGCGCACCGCGCCCAGATGTTCGCGCAAGCCGTTGCCGTGCCGCCACAAGCGCGAATGCATCGGCAGGCCGTCAAAACAGCGATGCCAGCGCTCGCCATTCGCGTCGGCAAGAAATTCCACTTCGACCTCCACTTCGCCGCTGCGCGGCAACCGGCTCAGCAACGCCAGCACTGGCACCAACAGATGGCGACCGCGCTGGATCTGCGCCCTACCGGCAAAGGTCTGCCGTTGCTGCACAGAATGCAGCGCACGCACCGGCATAGGCACAGGCACAGGCAGCTGCGCGAACGCGCCCTGCCCCAGCACGAACAACGGCACGCTCAGGGCGCGATCCAGGCCAGCGTGGCCATGCGCCCGCTGCAGCGATCGCGACGATGCGAGAAGAAGCGTTGCGGGTCGGAAATGGTGCACAACCCACCACCATGGATGGCGCCAGCCGGCACACCGGCCTGCTGCAGGCGCTGACGCGCCAAGGCATACAGATCCATCAACCAATGCCCTGGGCGCGTGGCAACAAACGCGCTCTGCGCCTGCGCATCGTGCGCGACGAAGGCGTCGAACACGTCCTGCCCGATTTCGTACACCTGCGGCCCCGCCGCCGGCCCCAACCACGCTACCATGTGCTGCGGCGGCGTGCGCATGGCCGCCACGCTGCGCTCCAGCATGCCGTCGGCCAACCCGCGCCAACCCGCATGTGCGGCGGCGACTTCGCTGCCATCGCCGGCGGCGAGCACGACCGGCAAGCAATCGGCGGTGAGGATCGCCAGCACCACGCCGGGCACGTCGGTCACCGAAGCATCGGCAACCGCTTCCCGCGCACCCGGCGCGACATCGTCCGCGGCACTGATCGGCTCGCCGGTCGCAACCGGCGGCGCAGCGAAGCGCACCACCTCCACCCCATGCACCTGGCGCAGCCAGTGCGGCGTGCTGGGCAGTGCCAGCGCCTCGACCAGCAGCGCTCGGTTGCGCTCCACCCGTTCCGGCACGTCGCCGTCGGCAGCATTGCGATTGCCGAGGTTGAGTGTGTCGAACGGCGCCTGCGATTCGCCCAGGCCGTAACGCAGCGTGGTCAGTGCGTGGATGCGCGGCGGTGCCGGCCAGTTGGCCGGCAACACGAACGGCGCGACGGCTGCCACCTTAGCGGCGTGCCTGCTCGGCGGCGCGCACGCTGTCTTCGCGCAACGCGGTCATCAACCGCTGCAGATCCACCGGCACCGGCGCGCTGGCGCGCACCGGCTCGCCGCTGACCGGATGCAGGAATTCCAGGGTTTCGGCATGCAACGCCTGGCGCTTGAAGGTGCGCAATTCATGCACCAATTCGTCGCTGGCGCCCTTGGGCAACTTGAGCGCGCCGCCGTACAGCGGGTCGCCGACGATCGGCGATTTCAGATGCGCCATATGCACGCGAATCTGATGGGTACGCCCGGTTTCCAGGCGGCATTCCAGCGCGGTGTGCGCACGGAAGCGCTCGCGCAGGCGGTAATGGGTGACCGCATCGCGGCCGTCGTCGCGCACCGCCATCTTCAGGCGATCGCGCGGGTGGCGGTCGATCGGCGCATTGGCGGTGCCGCCGGAGACCAGCGCGCCCACCACCACCGCCAGATACTGGCGATGCACATCGCGCGCGGACAGCTGCTCCACCAGCGCGGTCTGCGCCTGCACGGTGCGCGCCACCACCATCACGCCGCTGGTGTCCTTGTCCAGACGATGCACCACGCCGGCACGCGGCACGGCCGCAAGCGCCGGGTCGCGGAACAGCAGCGCATTGACCAGGGTGCCGTCCGGGTTGCCGGCGCCCGGGTGGACCACCAGCCCGGCCGGCTTGTCGATCACCAGCACCTGGTCGTCTTCGTACAACACGCTCAGCGGGATGTCCTGCGGCTCGGAATGGGTCTGGATTTCCAACACCACCTGCACCTGCACGCTCTCGCCGCCGCGCAAGGTGTCGCGCGGACGCGCCATTTCGCCGTTCAGCAGCGCATCGCCGGATTTGATCCACTCCGACAGCCGCGAGCGCGAGAATTCGGGGAACAGCTCGGCCAGCACCGCGTCGAAACGGCGCCCTGCGGCGTTGTCGGGCACGATGGCCTGGCGGATGGACGGGTCGAGGGGTTCGGCAGATGGGTCGGACATGGACACAGGCACTCAGGCAAAAGCGGGAATTTGGGGTCCGGGCGGCGGGAGTCAGTCGCCGGACAGGCCACTAGGCTATCATCGCGCTCTCGTTTTCCTGATGCGTCCTGCCCAGACCCATGATCCGACGGTCCACGTTTTCCGCGCCTGCGCGCCTGATTGCCCTCATGCTGGTGATGGCGTTCGTCGTCACCGGTTGCCACCGCGGCGCCAAGAACAAGAATCCCGACGAGGGCATGCCGGTCGAGCAGCTGTACGGCAAGAGCCACGGTCTGATGGAGAAAGGCAACTGGGCCGGCGCCGAAGCCAGCTACAAGCGCCTGATCGCCCAGTACCCGTACGGCCCGTACACCGAGCAGGCGATGATCGAGACTGCGTATGCGCAGTACAAGGCCGGCAAGCACGACGACACCGTCTCCAGCGTCGACCGCTTTATCCGTACCTACCCGACCCATCGCAACATCTCGTATCTGTATTACCTGCGTGGTCTGGCCAACAGCAACCGCGACACGGTGTTCCTGCGCCGCGTGTGGTCGCTGGACCCGAGCCGTCGCGATCTGTCCTCGCCGCAGCAGGCCTACAACGACTTCAATACCGTCACCGACCGCTATCCGAACAGCCGTTACGCGCCGGATGCGCGCAAGCGAATGATCGAACTGCGCGACGTGTTCGCCCAGCATGAGCTGGACAACGCGCTGTACTACCTGCGCCGCAATGCCTGGGTCTCGGCGGCTGGTCGTGCCAATTACCTGCTGGAAACCTATCCGCAGAGCGCCTACCAGTACGACGCGGTCGCGGTGCTGGCCGAGGCCTACACGCATCTGGGCAACAAGACCCTGGCCGCCGACGCGCGCCGCGTGCTGGAACTCAACAGCCCGCAGCATCCGTGGCTGACCGGCAACTGGCCGAAGTACCCGTGGGCCATCCGCAAGCTCAACCCGTTCGCTGGCGAGAAATCCGCTGCCAGCGGCGAGCGCAACTCGCAGATGAGTCGCGACTGAGACAGCGGACGCAGCTGAATACCCAAAGGGGCCGCAAGGCCCCTTTTTTATTGCGTCATTGCAGATGCAGCAGCACGCTTGCGACGGCGGCGTGCCGATTGCCGCAGGCCCTTGCAGTGCCAGACCACGGTCACGTCTGATCCACCGGGCAACCGACCGCCCAGCATGACGTAGCTTCGCGCCGGCACCCCGCGCGTTCTCGCAGCCCGCCTGCGGCACTTGCGAGCACGTCACCAGACCTGGCGCCAGATCACCGAACCGCCCGCACGTGCTGCCTATACTCGCCTCGAAGAAGATCCGACTCCCCCACAGGTGCCAGCCAAGGAGGCCGCATGTCTCGCTCCATCGTCCCATTGATGCTCATGCTGTTGCTGGCGACACTGACCGCGACTGCCACTGCGGCGCCCATCGTCTACGGCGTCAACGCCCACGACAATCGCCCCGGCTACCCCATGGCCCAGGCCGAGGCACGCTTCAAACTGCTGGCCGCGCGCAACCTGCGCAGCTACCGATTCGATGTGGACCCGCGCGATTACGCAACGCTGGACGCCCTGGTCCCGCTGGCGCGTCAGTACGGCATCACGCTGCGCCCGATGGTCTACCCGATGTCGCGCGAGATCGGCTACCAGCTGGCACGTCGCTATGCGGCCGACATCAAGGTCTGGGAGATCGGCAACGAACAGGATCTGGTGCGCGCCGAGGCCGATGCCCGCATCGCCGCAATGACCACGATGTATCTGGGCATGCGCCAGGCCTCCAACGAACTGGGTGCCGGCCTGCGCTTCACCATCAACATCACCGCCTGCAACAGCGACGACCGCAGCGCCAACGCGCGTTGCCCGGGCGATCGCAATGGCTCGCTGTGGTTTCTGGCCAAGGCCAAGGCGGCCGGCTTCGACTTCGACCACATCAGCTTCCACTACTACGCCTTCCACCACGACGCCGGCTACTGGACCGAGTTGTATCTGGGCCAGCTGCGCACTGCCGCGCAGACCTACAACACGCCGGTGTTCTTCAACGAGCTGAACTGTGCGGAGATCTACACCGGCAATACCACCGGCGGTGCGCAAGGCGATCGCGGCTGCTACGACAGCCTGGCGCAGTTGCTAAGCAACGTGCGAACCAACTATGCCGATGTGGTGTCCGAAGTGAACGTCTACGAATTGCTGGACCAGACCACGATCCAGGGCGCCGAAGGCCACTTCGGCCTGATGTACGACCTGGCGCGGCCCAAGCCGACCCTGGACCTGCTCACCCGCTTCGCGCAACCACCGGCCACCGCAGCGGCAGCCGGCGCGCCCGGCTACTGACTGGAATAGCCAATCGGGCTACTGACCGGAATAGCCATTGGTGATCGGGTAACGCCGCTCGCGACCGAAGGCGCGCCGCGACACCTTCGGGCCGGGCGCGGACTGATGGCGCTTCCACTCGTTGAGCCGCACCAACCGCAGCACGTGTTCGACCGTATCGGCGGCGTAGCCGGCCGCAACGATGTCGTCGCGCGACTGCTCCTGATCGACGTAGCGATACAGGATCCCGTCGAGCACGTCGTATGGCGGCAGCGAATCCTGGTCGGTCTGGTTGTCGCGCAACTCGGCCGAAGGCGGGCGCGAAATCACTGCCGGCGGAATCACCGGCGCACCGCCCACGGTATTGCGCCATTTGGCCAGGCCGAACACCTCGGTCTTGTACAGGTCCTTGAGCGGGGCATAGCCGCCGCACATGTCGCCGTAGATGGTGGCGTAACCCACCGCGTATTCGCTCTTGTTGCCGGTGGTCAGCAGCAGCCCGCCGAACTTGTTGGACAACGCCATCAGGATCACCCCGCGGCTGCGCGACTGCAGGTTTTCTTCGGTGATATCCGGCTGGGTGCCTTCGAACATCGGCCCCAGCGCGGCGAGCAGGCCTTCGAATGCCGGCTCGATCGCAATGGTTTCCAGCTTGACGCCCAACGCGCGGCATTGCTCCTCGGCCAGATCGTTGGAGAGATTGGCGGTGTAGCGCGACGGCAGCCGCACCGCAGTGACGTTGTCGCCCCCCAGCGCATCGACCGCCATCGCCAGCACCAATGCCGAATCGATGCCACCGGACAATCCCAGCCACACCTTGCTGAAGCCGTTTTTGCGGCAATAGTCCTGCAACCCACGCACCACTGCGCGCCAAGCCAGCGCGTCCATGCTCTCGTCGCCATCGTCCACCCACACCACCGGGGTGAAGCTACGTTCGCCGGCGGCGTAATCCACCACCAGCCACTGGTCGACGAAGGCCGCAGCGGCCGGATGCACGGTGCCGTCGGCATCGGCCACCACCGATGCGCCGTCGAACACCAGCGCGTCCTGCCCGCCAACCACATTGAGATAGGCAATCGCCGCCCCGCTCTCGCGGGTGCGCTCGGCCAGCAAGGCATCGCGCTGCGCATGCTTGCCGCGCTCGTACGGCGAGGCATTGGGCACCAGCACCAACTCGGCGCCGGCCTGCACGGTCTTTGCGAGCGGCTCGGCAAACCACAGGTCCTCGCAGATCACCACGCCCACTTGCACGCCCTTGACCGTGACCACGCAGTTGTCGCCATCCGGATCCACGTCGAAATAGCGGCGCTCGTCGAACACCGCGTAGTTGGGCAACTCGCGCTTGCGGTACGTGGCTTCGATGCGCCCGTCGCGCAGCACGCTGGCTGCGTTGTAGACCACGCTGCCGGCACTCTGCGGCCAGCCGACCACCGCGACGATCCCGCGCGCGCTGGCAGCGATGCGCGCCAGCACTTCTTCGCAATGCGCGAGAAACCCTGGCCGCAGCAGCAGATCTTCCGGTGGGTAGCCGCTGATCGCCAGCTCGGGAAACAGCACGATGTCTGCCCCGAACTCGTCGCGCGCTGCCGCGATGAACTCGATGATGCGATCGGTATTGCGCGCCACGGCACCGACCGGGAAGTCGAACTGGGCCATGGCGATACGAAGCGTCTGGGACATGGGAAGGCCTATGCGGATGCAACTGGAGAGGCGTGGCTGCGCCGCATCCCGCAAGAGACCGAGATGCAGATCGGCGTTGCCGCCAAGCCTGCATTATTCCAGAAGCGCGCGAACCTGCCGCGGTCCGCCGCTGCGCCAGTGCGTCTCAGTAAGCCGCACCCAAATAGTGACGCGCTTCGACGACCAGAACGACCCGGCGACCGGCGAGCCGGTGATGACCTCGGCCGCATTCCATTCGTGTGCGCGTAGCACGCCGCATAGCGCGACCTGCGTTGCATCCAGCAGCAATCACTCAATCAGACGGTGCGCATTGTCGGGTGGATGTGGGGCCGCGTTACGGAATGCGCAGCGCGACGCCAGGCATGGCGGATGCTGCGCGCCGCGCACACCGAACCGATAATGGATCAGCACAGTGTGCCGGCCCTTGCAATGGCTAATCCCAAAAGCCGAACGCGCACCGATGCTGCGCGTTCGGCACACAGCGGCAACGGGCTCAGTCTGCCTGCAGTGCCCGTACCACCATCGCGCTATCCACTACCTGCTCCATCCGCACGATCTTGCGGTCCTGAAAGTGGTACAGATGCGCAAACGCGGCCTGCATGGTGTTGCCGGTCCTGCGATAACGCCCGGAGTACACACCGAACGCAGCCACCCACTCGCCATCGGCCAGGTAGGTATGCACCTTCGCTTGATAGCCCTCCCACTCGCTCGCCAGGCGCTCGAACACATTGGCGAAAATGGCGTCCGCGCCGACGTAGGTGCCCGCATACGGGAACCCGGCCGCTTCGGTCCAGTGCGCATCGGCGGCCAACGCAGCGCGTAGGTGCCTGGCGTTTTCTTCCGGCGCGTTTTCGTAGGTATTGCGGATGATCTCCAGCGGCGTCGTCATTGCATCAGCCCCACTGCATCTCGCCGGTGGCGACCTTGGCGCCGATCTGCAATGCCACGGCCATGCCGGCATCGGGATAGCGCGCGGTCATGGCGTTGATCAGGTCGGCACTGTTGCTGTGCCTGGCCAGCTCTTCCTCGAAGGCCAGCAGATAGTCGCGCGTATAGGTGATGGCCGATACATCGATTGGCGCGCCCGGCACCATGTGCCCGGGCACGACGACCGATGGCTGCCGCGCCGCCATGCTGTCCAGCGTCTTGCGCCAGGCGGCACGCCCTTCGGCACCGCGCGTGTCGGCTGTCCACACATGCGTGCCGGAGAACACCAGCACGCCACCAACGATCGCCTTGAGCGCCGGCACCCACACGTAGCGTCGATTGGTCAGACCGTCGGCATCGACGATCTCCAGCGCGTGGTCTTCCAGGGTGAGCGTATGGCCGTCGAAGACCTCCGGCATCACGATGTCGGCCAGGGTCTGCGGGCCATTTTCCTTCAGCTGCGGGCCCCAGGTGGCCAGCTTCTTTTCGACATTGCTCTTGATCGCCGCGATGGTGGCCGAGGCGGCGATGACGCGCGCCTTGGGGAAGGCGGCCTTGATCGGCGCCAGGCTGAAGTAATAGTCCGGGTCGCTCTGGCTGATGTAGATGGTGGTCAGCGTCTTGCCGCTGGCGCGGATCGCCTCGGCCAGCGCCTTGCCGTCGGGCAGCGTAAAGCCGCCATCGATCAGCACCGCATCGCGTGCGCCGGAAATCAGGACTGGCGCGCGGAAGAACCCATGTTCGCCGGCGGGGAAATGGTGATAGGTCAGTGTGGTCTGTGCAGCCATGGCGGTATTCGCTCCAAGGACGGCCGTCGCGACACTCGCAACAGCCAGGGTTTTGATGACGTCTCGTCGGGTTGGCATTGTTTTGGCCTTTTGGGATGGCGATGGATTGAGGTGGAGTTGGAACTAGGGCTGGAGTTGGGTTGGAATGCTTTGATCAGCGCGCGTACAAAGCGATGCCTGGGCCGGCGCAGCACGTGCGCCCGTACCCTCATCCGGCGCTACGCGCCACCTTCTCCCGGCGGGAGAAGGGAGCCAGAGCCCCTCTCCCGCCGGGGCACCAGGGCACGGCTTACGTGCCACTGGCGCGTGTGCCTTGGTGCGCCCGCGCCGCAAGCGCGGGTTGGGGCGCGGAGCGGGGGTTGGGGTGAGTGTGCGGCGGAAGGCAGCCCATTCACTGGAGACGTGTGTGGGTGAAGGTCCGCTGCGAGACAGCCAACCCCGCAACGAGAAACCAGTCACCCAGCCGCCTAAAAATGCCCAGCATCCAACTGCCGCAGGACTAAATCGGGGTTCCCATAACCCGCCCCAACATCCAGCAACCACCGCTTGCCAGACGACTGTGCAACCAACGTCGGCACGCCGCGCACATCGAATTCCTGCAACAGTTCCAGCGCCTTGTCGATCCGCGCCTGCGTCAGCGCAAGCAGCTGCGCATCCGGCGCGGCGATCTGCTGCGCGGCCTGCTCCAGACCGAGCGATTCCAGCAGGCCAACCAGCGTACCCAACGCAGTCACATCATCGCCATCCACATAGCGCGCCTGCTGGATGGCACCCAGCACCTGCAATTCGCGCGAGGGATCGCTACGTGCCACCGCCGTCAGCGCCAGCGTCGCCAGGCCGCTGTCGAAGCGCTGCTGACGATCGCCGAGCACGCGCTGACGATACTGCTCGCTGAAAACCTGGCCGGTCAGCTGCGCAATGCGCTGATCGTTGGACCAGGCATAGCCGGCGAAGGTGTCGTCCATTGCCCTGGCGCCAGCGCCCAGAAACAGGCCGGCGGGCAGCAATTCCAGGGTGACATCGGCTCGCGCCTGCAACGCCGAGACCACGGCCGTCGCGCCGTAGCACCAGCCGCACAGCGGGTCATAGAGGTAGTGAACAGTGGTGGACATGGCGGCGAAATCCAGTGGCGATGGACGCATCCTAGGCCGCTCCCGTTGACTCTTAAATCCATCCGCAGTAAACATACCGTATGCCAACAACATACAATCGAACCGAGTCCGGCCCCGGTGGCCTGGGCAATCTGCGCCGGCTGGCGTATTTCGTCGCTGTGGTGGAAGCCGGCTCGTTTACGGCAGCGGCCGAGCGCCTGGGCATCACCAAGGCGGTGGTGAGCCAGCAGGTCGCCCGCCTGGAACGCGAATGTCGCACCTCGCTGTTGGTGCGCACGACCCGCAAGGTGCGCACCACCGAACTCGGGCAGGCGTTCTATCTGCGCTGCGCGGCGATCCTGCGCGATACCGACGATGCCTTCGATGCACTGACCGACACCGCCGCCGAACCGTCCGGCCTGCTCAGGCTCACCGCACCGCTGGACTACGGCGTACGCGTGGTGGTGCCGGCCATCGCGGCCTTCACCCGGCGCCACCCGGGCTGCAAGGTCGATGCGATCCTCAGCGACCAGACCCTGGACCTGATGACGGCCAACATCGAGCTTGCGATCCGCGTCGGCTGGCTGGCCGAAAGCAGCCTGCAGGCACGCAAGATCGGTGCGTTCCGGCAGTTGCTGGTCGCGCCTTCCACAATGACTGCGCAGCTGGCCGGACTCACCGCGCCACAGGACATCGCCACACTGCCGTTCATCGCCAACACGGCCTTGCGCGATCATCAGCGCTGGCACTTCGCGCATGCCACGCACGCGCCGCAGAGTGTGGACGTGCAACCCGGCATCTTTCTCGACGCCACCCTCGCCGTACGCGAAGCGGTCTGCCAAGGCGCGGGAATCTCGGTACTGCCGGATTATGTGGTCGCCGACGATCTGGCCGCAGGTCGTTTACTGCATGTGCTGCCGCAGTGGCAGTTGCCGTCCGGTGGTATCCACGCGGTGTTCCCGGCAACGCGCTTTCGACCGGCAAAAGTGCGTGCCTTCGTGGATGTGTTGCTTGAGCAGACGGCGCAGCAGCACGCCCTCTAAATCGAACGCTGCGAGCCAGGCGAATTAGCCGATAAGCCACAACAGGCGACGGCGGCCACGAAGACGCTGACACAACGCGGCAATTAGCCATCGGATTTGGCAATCCAATATCGCCGCCATAAAAAAGGCCACCCGAAGGTGGCCTCTTTCACACTCACACGCTTGCGCGCGATGCGTGTTTCTTACTTCACCAGCGCAGCAATCGCCGCACCCAGATCGCCCGGCGAACGGACGGTCTTGACGCCAGCAGCTTCCATCGCGGCAAACTTGCCTTCGGCCGTGCCCTTGCCGCCCGATGCGATCGCACCGGCATGGCCCATGCGCTTGCCGGCCGGAGCCGAGGCACCGGCGATGAAGCCGACGACCGGCTTCTTCACGAACTGCTTGATGTACTCGGCACCGGCTTCCTCGGCGTCGCCGCCGATTTCGCCGACCATGATGATGCCTTCGGTCTGCGGGTCTTCGTTGAACAACTTGAGGCAGTCGACGAAGTTCAGGCCGTTGATCGGGTCGCCGCCGATCCCGATGCAGGTGCTCTGGCCCAGGCCCACTTCGGTGGTCTGCTTGACCGCTTCATAGGTCAGGGTGCCCGAACGCGACACGATGCCGATCTTGCCCGGCTTATGGATGTGGCCCGGCATGATGCCGATCTTGCACTCGCCCGGGGTGATCACGCCGGGGCAGTTCGGCCCGATCAGCACGGTGTCCGGATGGGCACGGGTCAGCACGTTCTTGACGCGCAGCATGTCCAGCACCGGGATGCCCTCGGTGATGCACACGATGACCTTGATGCCGGCCGCAGCCGCTTCCAGGATCGCATCGGCCGCATACGGCGGCGGCACGTAGATCACCGAAGCGTCAGCGCCGGTGGCAGACACAGCGTCGGCCACGGTGTTGAACACCGGCAGGTCGATATGCGTGGTGCCGCCCTTGCCCGGCGTCACGCCGCCGACGACCTGGGTGCCGTACTCGATCATCTGAGTGGCGTGGAAGGTGCCCTGCTGGCCGGTGAAGCCCTGCACGATCACCTTGGTGTTCTTGTTAATCAAAACGGACATGGATAGTTCCTTCGGTGTCGTGAATCAGGCGGCGTTCTTGACAGCTTCAACGACTTTCTTGGCACCGTCGTTGATGTTGTCGGCCGGGATGATGGCCATGCCGCTGTCGCGCAGCAGCTGCTTGCCCTCTTCCACATTGGTGCCTTCCAGGCGCACCACGACCGGAACCTTGACGCCCACTTCCTTGACCGCAGCGATGATGCCTTCGGCAATCATGTCGCAGCGAACGATGCCACCGAAGATGTTGACGAAGATGCCTTCGACCTTGTCCGAGGACAGGATCAGCTTGAACGCTTCGATGACGCGCTGCTTGTTGGCACCGCCGCCCACGTCCAGGAAGTTCGCCGGCTCGCCGCCGTTGAGCTTGATCACGTCCATGGTGGCCATGGCCAGGCCTGCGCCGTTGACCATGCAACCGATGTTGCCGTCCATGGTGACGTAGTTGATGTCCAGCTCGGACGCGGTCACTTCGGTCTCGTCTTCCTGCGTCTTGTCGCGCATGGCGACCAGTTGCTTCTGACGGAACGCGGCGTTGTCGTCGCTGTCGAACTTGCCGTCCAGCGCATACAGGTTGCCGTCGTCCAGGATCGCCAGCGGGTTGATTTCAACCAGCGCCAGATCCTTTTCGTTGAACAGCTTGTACAGGTTCACCATGATGCTGGCGAACTGGCCGGCCTGCTTGGCGGTCAGGCCGAGCTTGAAGCCGAAATCGCGGCCGTGGTAACCCTGCACGCCTTCGACGAAATCGACGTTGAGCGCGTGGATCAGTTCCGGGGTTTCGGCAGCGACCTGCTCGATTTCCACGCCGCCTTCCGAAGAAGCGATGTAGGTGATGGTCTTGGTGCCACGGTCGACCAGCACCGACAGGTACAGCTCCTTGACGATCTCACCGGCGGTGGTCACCAGCACCAGGTTGATCGGCAGCTCGACGCCGGCGGTCTGATAGGTGGACATCTTGGTGCCGAGCATCTTGGCTGCTGCGGCCTTCACATCGTCGGTGGTCTTGCAGAACTTGACGCCGCCAGCCTTGCCGCGGCCGCCCGCATGGATCTGCGCTTTCACCATCCAGGGGCCCTTGCCCAGGGAATTGGCGGCTTCGACCGCTTCGTCCGGAGTAGCCGCGACCTTACCGGCCGGGACGGGAATGCCGTACTCGGCAAGCAGCTGTTTTGACTGGTATTCGTGGAAATTCATGCGTCACCGTGGGAAAAGGAAACGACCGCTGCGTGCAACGCAGACCGCCAGGGCGGCACGTCAAGAGACGCGAACGGGCCGCCTATTGTGGCTGACCGCGCCGTGCGGCGCAAAATTCGACGATCGTGCCGGCCCGATTGCAGCGCTTGCACGCGGCGCCGCAGTGTGCACACGTGCTACGTAAACCGCGCACCTGCCTATACTCGCGGCTCGTTCCAACGGGGGAATCGGTTTGCCATCCAGCGCATCGCTTATCGACCGGTTCCAGTCAGCGCCGCAGCGCGAGCTGTACTTTTTTTCGCTGTACCGGGTGCTGGTGGCCGGCCTGATCGCCGCGCTGGTGTTCAGCCCGTTATCCGATGCCATCCCCGAGCCGCGCTACCCGCGGCTGGCAGCAGGGGTCGCGATCGGTTATCTCTGCATGGCCGTGCCGCTGCTGTTCTGGGGCCGCAGCGAGCGCCGCCTGACCACCACCGTGTTCTGCTCGGTGCTAGCCGACATCCTTGCCGCCACCCTGGCCACGCACGCGCTGCCCGGCGCCAGTGCCGGCATCGCGATGATGTTGCTGTTCAATGTTGCCGCCGCCTCGCTCCTGCTGCGCCTGCGCTACGGCATGAGCATCGCGGTGCTCGCCAGCGGCGCCATCGTGCTGGAATACCTGTGGACCCTGCTCGAAGGCGGCGGCGCCGCCCGCCCGGTGGCCGAACTGGCCATGTTCGCCACCAGCTACGTCGCGGTGGCCTTCATCTGCGAACAGATCGGCTCGCGCGCGCGCCGCAACCAGGTGCTGGCGGAAGAACGCGGCGCGCAGGTGGCCAATCTCTACGAAATCAATGAACTGATCATCCGCCGCATGCGCACCGGCGTGCTGGTGGTCGATACGCACAACCACATCACCCTGGCCAACGAAGCGGCGCTGGCGCTGCTGGGCGATGGCGACCAGCGCAACGCCCCGGCCGACCTGTCGCTGGCCGCACTCACCCCGGAACTGGCGCGCCGCCTGCAACGCTGGCGCAGCGGCTGGCGCGAGGAAGAGGCCCCACTACAACTGGGCGCCGACCGCCCGGAAGTGCAGCCGCGCTTCGTGCGCCTGCTCGCCGACAGCGACCTGGTACTGATTTTTCTGGACGACGCCACGGTGGTGTCGCGGCGCGCCGAATCGCTCACCTTGTCGGCAATGGGACGCTTCTCGGCCAGCCTGGCGCACGAAATCCGCAACCCGCTCGCCGCAATCAGCTACGCCTCGCAACTGCTGGAAGAATCCCCGGACATCGGCGATGCCGACCGCCGCCTGCTGCAGATCATCCACCAGCAATGCCAACGCACCAACGGCATCGTCGAAAGCGTGCTCGCGCTGGCCCGACGCGAGCGCGCCAACCCGGACAATCTGGACCTGGCCGCATTCGTGCGCCGCTTCGTGGTCGAGTACCGGCAGACCCTGTCGATGGAAACCGACATCCTGGAGGCCAGCATCCAGGGCGCCTCGGTGCATGCGCTGGTCGACCCCAAGCATCTGCACCAGATCCTGACCGCACTGGTGCACAACGCACTCAAGTACGGCCGGGTCATGGACGAACCGGCGCGGGTCAAGCTGCGCGTGGAGCGCCTGGAGCGCATGGCGGTGATCGATGTCATCGACCGCGGGCCCGGCATTCCGGAGACGGTGGCCGCACAACTGTTCCGCCCGTTCTACACCACCTCAGAACATGGCACCGGGCTCGGCCTGTACATCGCCCAGGAGCTGTGCCGCGCCAACCAGGCGCAACTGGATTACGTCTCGGTGCCGGGCGGCGGCGCGTGTTTCCGGATCCTGTTGCAGGGGCCCAATGGCTTGCTTGGGAAGTGAGTGATTGCTGCCCTGCAGTGTCTGCAACGCGGATCCAAGGTGATGGCGCGACGCATTGATGGACGGACGTGTATGGTGGCTCTGCGTGGGTCCAAACCCCGACGACAATTGTCGTCCGTCATCGCGCTGGGCTATCGTGCGCACCATGAGCGAACCCAAAAGTGCCCTGGTTGTCGATGACGAGCGTGATATCCGCGAGTTGCTTGTTCTCACCCTGGGCCGGATGGGCCTGCGCATCAGCACCGCTGCCAACCTGGCCGAAGCGCGCGAGCTGCTGGCCAACAACCCCTACGACCTGTGCCTGACCGACATGCGCCTGCCAGACGGCAACGGCATCGAACTGGTCACCGAAATCTCAAAGCAATATCCGCAGACCCCGGTGGCGATGATCACCGCGTTCGGCAGCATGGACCTGGCGGTGGAAGCGCTGAAGGCCGGCGCGTTCGACTTCGTCAGCAAGCCGGTGGACATCAGCGTGCTGCGCGGCCTGGTCAAGCATGCGCTGGAATTGAACAACCGCGACCGCCCCGCCCCGCCACCGCCACCGCCGGAACAGGCCAGCCGCCTGCTCGGCGACTCCAGCGCGATGGAAAGCCTGCGCGCCACCATCGGCAAGGTCGCGCGCAGCCAGGCGCCGGTCTATATCGTCGGCGAATCGGGCGTGGGCAAGGAGTTGGTCGCGCGCACCATCCATGAACAAGGCGCACGCGCGGCCGGTCCGTTCGTGCCGGTGAACTGCGGCGCCATTCCCGCCGAACTGATGGAGAGCGAATTCTTCGGCCACA
Organism: Xanthomonas sp. NCPPB 3959; assembly: GCF_056675575.1. NCBI lineage: Bacteria > Pseudomonadati > Pseudomonadota > Gammaproteobacteria > Lysobacterales > Lysobacteraceae > Xanthomonas > Xanthomonas sp. NCPPB 3959. Next base: position 30,442 of record NZ_JBWWVR010000024.1, on the reverse strand, counting down.
AGAAAGGCAGCTTCACCGGCGCGCATGCCGACAAGCCCGGCCTGTTTCAGGCCGCGCATGGCGGCACGCTGTTCCTGGACGAAGTGGCCGAATTACCGCTGCAGATGCAGGTCAAACTGCTGCGCGCCATCCAAGAGAAATCGGTGCGCCCGGTCGGCGCCTCCACTGAATCGCTGGTGGATGTGCGCATCCTCTCGGCCACCCACAAGGACCTCGGTGACCTGGTCTCCGACGGCCGTTTCCGCCACGACTTGTACTACCGCATCAACGTGATCGAACTGCGCGTCCCCCCACTGCGCGAACGCAGTGGCGACCTGCCGCAACTGGCCGCGGCCATCATTGCGCGCCTGGCACGCAGCCACGGCCGCCCGATTCCGCTACTGACCCAATCCGCGCTCGACGCGCTGGACACATACGGCTTCCCCGGCAACGTGCGCGAACTGGAAAACATCCTAGAACGCGCCTTAGCCCTGGCCGAAGACGACCAGATCAGCGCCAGCGACCTGCGCCTGCCCGCCCACGGCGGCCACCGCCTCGCCGCCAGCCCCGGCAGCGCCGCCATCGAACCGCGCGAAGCGGTGGTCGACATCGACCCCGCCTCGGCCGCCCTGCCCTCTTACATCGAGCAACTCGAGCGCGCCGCGATCCAGAAAGCGCTGGAAGAAAACCGCTGGAACAAGACCAGAACCGCCGCGCAGCTGGGCATCACGTTTCGTGCGCTTCGTTACAAGCTCAAGAAGTTGGGGATGGAGTAGCTGCTGCTTTATTGCTACGCCTGCTTCCGAACGATTCCGCAGCTAGGGCTACAAGACGAGCAGGTGTACCACAACACCCTCACGTGAATCTCGGGCGCGAAACGCTTTGAGTCTCTTGCACGTGACACGAACGAGCCGCTGCAGACTACTCAGCGGGAAACACTATCGAGCCGTTGATGCAGGCTAGTAGGCTCCTGCTCAACCGAGCAAGAACATCGATCAACCACTGGCGCGCGGGCCATATCGTGGGATCCAGTTGATATCGGCAGAATTCCAGGATTGGAGCTCAGGCCCACCGAGCCCTGAGCTCCTATGAACTACGCCCTGCATTCGTAGTGGATGAAAATAACGTTGTCGGATCAACCATCTTGAGGGCGCCTACAGAAAGCTCCACTCATGGATCAAGGACAAACTTGGCTCACCTGAGCAGAGCAGGACAAGCCTCCACCATTTGCCGAATATTGCCCACCGCACGATAGCGACACGGTTCCCGGGCCATTTGACGCAACTGACTGACCAGGAGTCAGACTTCCACTGTAGCCCGGGGACTGTATGCCGCAGGTGGTACCTGTAACGCTGCCCGACGCCTGAGTGCACTGGATGATGGCTGCAGATTTGACGGGAGCCAAGCCGCGGAACGAGCTGCCATTACGTGCAGAGCCAAAGATCGTTTGCTCCGGTGAGCATGTGGTGTCATCAATCCTTGCTGCGCAGTTCAGACCACCACCACTCGCTGCGTAGGAACCGATGCAATTGAGGACGACATTGCCTGGTGCATTGGTACCTATAGACTCACCTACTGACAGGACGCCGTTCCACCCTGGAGCTTGCACCGAGCAAAATGTGCCTGCTTGTCCCCCACCTGTTGCCTGCGTGCAGGTCACAACGGATAACGTTGACGCTATCGCATTCCCTTGTGTTGAACCACCATTGCGAGCACTGGCCGTAATGGTTTGAACCGCAGCATTCACCGAACCAAAACAGGCCAATCCGCACACCAGGGCGACGAAACTACAGACTTTCAGCCTAATCATTACGCAACTCCTTCAGGACCACGCCAGTCGAAGAAACCTCAGATCAGCAAAAATGACTTGTAAAAACAGTTGCTATCGAAAGAATTATTTGAACGCAGCTTAGCTACTGTCAATGCAAAAAAGGTCAGCAGGAAGTTATTTGTGATCGCTCACTCACAAACTGCCCTATGGCGTAGGCCTGTCAATGTGACATTGTCGAATTCAAGACATCTACAGAGTCAAATGTGCGACTGCCCACACTGCCGGTCGTGCTGCCGATGGCACTGCTGATCCAATGACACGGCATTAACCTAAAATCGTCTCCGGCACGTCGGTTAAGCACGCGCAGCAGCGGTACCGCTGCATCTGCGCTCAGTCCTTCGTCACCCGATTGATCTCGGCCAGGCTGGTCACCCCGTGCGCGGCCTTGACCAGCGCCGACTGACGCAGGTCGCGGATGCCGATCCTCTGCGCCGCCTCGGCGATCTGCATCGCGTTGCCGCCTTCCAGCACGATCGCACCGATCTCGTCGGTCATCGGCATCACCTGGTAGATACCGGTACGGCCCTTATAACCTTCGGTGCACTCGTCGCAGCCGACCGCCTCGTACAGCTCGATACCCGCAGCGAGCTGCTCCGCAGTGAACCCTTCCGCCAGCAACGCATGCTCCGGCAAGGTCGATTTGCGCTTGCAGTTGTTGCACAAACGCCGTGCCAGACGCTGCGCAATAACCAAGGTCACCGACGAAGTGATGTTGTACGGCGCAATGCCCATGTTCATCAGACGCGCGATGGTCTGCGGCGCATCGTTGGTATGCAGCGTCGACAACACCATGTGACCGGTCTGCGCCGCCTTGATCGCAATCTCGGCCGTCTCCAGGTCGCGGATTTCGCCGACCATGATGATGTCCGGATCCTGGCGCAGGAACGAGCGCAACGCCGCCGCGAAGGTCATGCCGCGCTTGACGTTCTGCTGCACCTGATTGACACCAGGTAAGCGGATTTCGACCGGATCCTCGGCCGTGGAGATATTGCGCGTCTCATCGTTGAGGATGCCCAGCGCCGTATACAACGACACCGTCTTACCCGAACCGGTCGGCCCGGTCACCAGCACCATGCCATAGGGCTTGTGGATCGCATCCAGGAACAGCTTTTGCTGATCCGCCTCGTAGCCCAGCTTCTCGATCCCCAGCTTGGCCGCACTGGCGTCCAGGATACGCAACACCACCTTCTCGCCGAACAGGGTCGGCAAGGTGCTCACACGGAAGTCGATCTGCTTGGTCTTGGACAGGTTGAGCTTGATACGCCCGTCCTGCGGCACCCGCTTCTCGGCGATGTCCAGCTGCGACATCACCTTCAGGCGCGCCGCGATGCGCTGACTCAGCTTCACCGGCGCCTTGGCCACATTCTTCAGCAGGCCGTCGATGCGCAAGCGCACCCGGTAGTCGTCTTCATACGGCTCGAAATGGATATCGGAAGCTCCCCGCCGGATCGCATCCACCAGCACCTTGTTGACGAACTTCACCACCGGCGTGTCGTCGCCCTTGGCATCGACCCCGGAATCCCCGCCGGCGCCCATGTCCTCGTCCCCTGTGGAGACGTCCAGATCCCCCATCCCCTCGTCGTCGTCACCCAGCGACGAGCCAAGCGCAGCATTGCTGGCCTGCCATTGCTCCAATGTGCGGCGGATCTGGTCCTCATCGACCAGAATCGGCTCGACCACCAGATTGGTGTGGAACTTGATATCGTCCAGCGCCCGGGTCTGGGTCGGGTTGCTCACCCCCACGAACAACCGGTTGCCGCGCTTGAACAGCGGCAGCACCTGATGCTTCTGGAGCAACTCCTCACTAACTAGCTTGACAGCACTTTGGCTGGCGTCGAATGCCGAAACATCCATTAACGGCATACCGAACTCGACAGCATTAGCGGCCGCTAATTGGGAGGCGCCAACAACCTTGTTCTGGGCAAGCCAGCTTGGTAGCGGCTGCTTGGCATCAGTTGCCTTCGCCATGGCATCGCGAGCAGCGGCCTCATCCAGTACGCCATCCTGAACCAAGCGACGGGCCAGACCGGTAATGCCGATGAGGTTGGCAGTAGTGACAGCGTTCATGCGCTTCCTCTATTCGGTCCGACGTTCTGGCCAAGTCGGCGCCGTGTTGTAATTGGAGTTCACATATTACTTGCGCAGCCCAAGCAAGCACATGTTTGGTAGGGCACTAAGCACTTTTCAGAACGGCTGCGCTCGGTGCCAGCGCCAAGCGCTGTCAATGATGCCTGACATATCCTGCCACTTGCGCTCCCAACCTAGTACCTGCCGCGCCTTGGCACTAGAGGCCACCAGACGCACCGGGTCGCCGGGGCGTCTTCCGACCAGTTCGAAGGGTACGGGCCGCCCTACCACTTGCTCAACCGCAGTGACGATATCCATGACCGAATAGCCCTGTTCGCTACCTAGATTGAAGTCGTGCGCCCCAGGGTTGCACTCCAACAGAGAAACCGCCAGCGCGTGGGCCCTGGCAAGGTCTTGTACGTGGACATAATCGCGTATGCAGGTGCCATCAGCTGTAGGATAGTCGGCACCAAATACCTTCAGCGGCGGAGCCTGCCCGGCCGCCGCCCTTAACGCGTTAGGAATCAGATGGGTTTCGCACGCATGCGCCTCACCAATACCTTGCTCGGCAAGGGCGCCGGCAGCATTGAAGTAGCGGAGTACTACCGAAGATAGGCCATGAGCAACCCACGCGTCGGCCAGGATACGCTCGACCATCAGCTTACTAGCGCCGTAGGGCGTGATCGGGTGCATTGGCTGCTGCTCATCGACCAGCGCTACCGTCGACTGCCCGAACACCGCCGCAGTGGAAGAGAAAACCAATTTTCCCACGCCCCTCCGGCGCATCTGCGCCAGCAGATTCAGCGTGCCAGTGACGTTGTTCCGATAGATGGGAAGCGGATCGCCTACGGATTCTGCTACTAACGAAGTCGCGGCAAAATGCATCACCACGTCATAGCTGCGCCTATCAAAGGCAAGTGCCAACGATGCCTCATCCAGCAAGTCCGCCTGGATCAACTCTCCCCATTTGACTGCTTGACGGTGGCCGGTAGACAGATTGTCCAGTACGGTCACCGTATGCCCTTGTTCGGCCAGCCAATGCGACATATGGCTACCGATATACCCAGCCCCTCCACAAACAAGGACACTCCACATCTACTCGACTCCACGTACGATCGAACACCACGAAAATCCGGCACGCCCATCAGCCCAGGCACGGGCAGGAGACGGGCTCAGCGTTGGGCCATGCTCAAATCTTTAGTCTCTTCATGGCACTCATCGTCCACGTTGATCGACCAAAAGCAGCTCTTATCCACATTACAGGTCAGGAACCGCCAAGTGCTTCGCCCTAACAGCGGCAGCATCTGATAACTCCAGAGAAACTCCTCACTCACTGGCTCGACCGTTATTAGCTTGACCGCAAGCTGGCTTGCGCCGGAGACGAACACGCCTATCAGAGGCACACCGAACTCAACCGCTTTGATAGCTGAGACTTGCGTTGCCGAGACCAGCATATGCCCGACAAGGGAGCATCTCAGCCGCAGCGGCCTGCTCCATCGCCAAACGCGCCACAGCCTCGGCCAGCGCACCGTCCTGAACAAGCCGCAGGCAACACCATTACCCACACCAGTTGACGTCTACTTCCTTCATCGCGTTCCCCCTTGTTTTTTAGCGGGCTACCCGGCAGCCTGCAAAGCTGCTGGCGCCCAGCCAGCTTGAAGCGCTTCCCTCAACACTCGGCAGCCCCCCTTGAAAACCGAAGATGCATCGTACTCCAGCCATCTGCAGTCACGCTCCTCCGTATGGTGGAAGCGCGTGCTACCGGTTCAATATCCCTACAAACGATTGGTCCGTCGAATTTTTACGCAGGGACACATTTTGGACGTTGGCTGTGGCTTCGGGCGGTTGCTGGAGGTTCTCCCCCCTGGCTCTATAGGCGTGGATCACAATGCCGATATGATAGCGGCCGCGCGCGCGCGCGGTCTCGATGCAACCAGCGCGGCAGACTTCAGCGACCGTTTCGATGCAGAGGTTAGTCATTTCGACGGTTTACTTTGTGCGCACATGATTGAACACTTGGGACCGCAGCAGGCGCGGGAGATTCTGGCCGGGTACCTAACCAAGGTGCGACCCGGCGGCAAAGTCCTCCTGATCACCCCCCAAGGACGCGGCTACCGGGCAGACCCCACTCATGTGAGCTATTACGACCTGATGGCGCTCATTGAATTTGCATATAGCTTGGGCCTCGAGGATGTTCGTGGTTGCTCCTACCCATTTCCGGGCTGGGCCGGTAACTGGTTCACCTACAACGAGAATGTCGTGGTCGCGAAGCGAGCGGATTGAGAAACTCAACTGCGATAGGCAATCAGCAACACGCCCATAGAGATAAAGCAGATGCCTAACCACTGAGTTGCAGATAGCCGCTCTGCATAAAATACCCAGCCCGCCAAGCCAACAACCAGATAGAAGAATGAACCAGAGATGGCGAAGGCTACCGCCATCTTCTCCTTGCTCAGCACTGCGAGCCAGATTACGTAGCCACCCACCTGTATTGACAGCGCGAGCCAGGCCCACGGGTTGCTTGCCGCATGCGTAACAAAATCGAGCAAACCACTCTGCATGGCTAGCCGCGCCTCTGGAGTTCCCACCACTCGCTTAAGCAACAACTGAGCGACCAGGGTGCACATGGTACTGGCAGCCACCAGCAAGTAAAGAAAGCTCTTCAACTGTCATACCCGGAATAAGACAACCGATAGAAATACAGGAGCAATGCTGCCACAGGAGCCGGCCATAGCTTACCCAGCACTAATCGATCCTCGACTAGGCGCGCGCCGTCCGCCAGACACTGACTGGTAGCGCTTTGAGCATGTACACGACGAGTGACTAGGCGCTTCCCAACGCGCACAACCGTGTGTTGTTCGGATAGTTGTAACCACGCCATCCAATCCATGTTGGTGCGCAAGTCTTCGCGGAAACGGAACGTCTGCCACTGCCGCCGATTGAGTGTGACCGAGGCACATATCACTGGGTTGCCGAATCCCAGCAGCAGGCGCCGCCGCAAGCTGCCATGCACCACGTGACCAGGCCAGGTCGCCATGACCACCAGAATTTGTTTAATCCAGTGATTGAATGGAAGCTGCCGGCGGCTACCATCGCCCCGCACCTCATCGCTATCGCAGAACGCGAACACCGCCTCTTTCCTCTGTGCAAAGGCATCCAACGTCTCGGCGGCGAAACCCGGGGCATAAAGGTCGTCCTGATGCACCAAGGTCACAAGGTCGGTATCGGCGACATCGAGCGCTGCATTCCAGTCACGCCCGATACCAAGATTAGGACCATGCACGTGCAGGCGCGCACCGAATAATCCGGCAATAGCAGGCAGCTCTTCAAACGGCGTGGACGTGGAGATGATCACTGGCGAGGGCCGCGTCTGTGCGGCCAGCGAGCGCAGGCAGTCGACCAGGTGCGGCGACTGGCCGTAGACAAGCACGACAAAGCTATGTGTCAGCGGCACCTCAAACCTCAGTGCGTGACGGCTGGCGGATGGCTTCGATCACGAATGCAGAAAGGCCCAACTCCCCCCCGACGGCTAGCAACGTCACTGACGGGATAACCAGGCGCATCATCGCGCGTGGATCAAGCTCTCCGAAATCATGCGCTGCCCAAGTAGCTAACGCATAGCCTGACAGCCCCAAGCCTGCTACAAACGCGGCACCTGCCAGCAGCAGCCCGACTTCCAAGCTGAAATGCATGGCGAACCATTGAGTGAAGCCGTTCTCCGGCAACCAGCCGCGCTGGGCGCCCACATAGCGAGTGAGCAAAGCGAACAGCAGCATCTGCACACCCATGGTAATGGCAGCACCTGAATAGGAAAGAGTGTGGATGTCCAATCCCAGCCCCCCCACAAACCAAGCATGTGCACCGATAGTGAACATCGCCGCCGATCCAGTCAGGGTCAGTAGGGCACCAGGAAGCAGAAACAGCCAGCGCGGACTATGCAGCAGTAGGAACTTCAGATGCCGCCAGCCGTCGCGCCACGTGCGCAGGTGCGGAGGACGACCCCGTTTATCTTTGTATAAGTTTACCGGCACTTCACTGATCCGCAGCCGGTGTAGCGCGCTCTTGACAACCATCTCACTGGCGAACTCCATACCGTCCGAATTCAGCCGCAGACTGCGAATCGCATCGGCACGGAAGCCGCGGATACCGCAATGGAAATCACCGATATCGCTACGGTAGAACAATCGGCCAAGGAAGCTCAACACGGGATTGCCAAGATAGCGATGCAGGAAAGGCATCGCCTGCGGCTCAATGCCGCCTTGGAAGCGATTGCCCATCACCAGGTCAGAGCCACTGCGCAGTGCTTGCAACATACCCATGAGTGCGGAGAAGTCGTAACTGTCATCGGCGTCGCCCATGATCACGTAGCGACCGCGCGCATGCGCGATCCCGCTACGCAATGCAGCGCCGTAGCCCCGTCGAGCCACCGGCACCACCCGCCCACCCGCCGACTCTGCCAACGCCTGCGATCCATCGGTAGAGCCATTGTCCGCTACCAGCACCTCGCCTTTCACTCCAAAAGCTGCCAAGAAGCCGAGTGCCTTGTGCACGCATAGCGCCACACTGTTGGCCTCATTTAGGCACGGCATCAGCACCGTCAGCTCGAATGCTTCGTCGACCGTCGCCTCTTCTGCAATCTCACTCATGCTGCCCTACCTCCGCTGCAAATCCCTTGTAGCCGCGCAACCCGCCATAGGGGAGCCGGCAATCAAACTTCTTTAGGTCTTCTCGCCACGTCTCCGGGGTGCCAAGCACCACTCCGTTGAACTGCCCGGTAAGCAGATAGGAGATGTAATGCTTGTCATAACTGACGATGAGCACTGCACTGTCGTATTTAGGATATATGCGCACCCATACGTCCCCTACTAGCTCAATCTGAGGTCGACGCGGCACGAACAGATTTCCACATTTATCCTCAAAAGCGTCCATGATCTGTTCGGCCCTCGCCCTTGGCACAGCGTACCGCGCTGGCGAACGCACTGCATCGCAGATCAACAGGTCCTGTCCGCGCGGCATGGATAAATTACGATTGAGACCTATGCGATAACCGGGAGCCTTGTTCACGGCCACAGCAAGACAACTACCCGGCACGATGCGCAGCGATACCCGGTCCAAGTAGTTGTCCCCCTGCTCCACCAATCGCGGAACACCAATTTTCTGGTCCAGCAATTCAGGCTTCTGCAGGACCACTTTGGCTCGACCGTCAAACCTGTCTAAAAGACGCCAAAAAGGAACAGAAGCCGGACCAGTGCTGGGCACAGTGAAATGCCCATTGTTCAAATGGACGAAAGACGAGTCTGGATGCAAATACGGCACCAGATTCGATTGCGACTGCAACGCCAGCGAAATGAACAGTGCCGGACGATTCCGCAGGCTAGCCGGCACATCAACTGACAACCACTCCTGTGCCCATTCTTGGCTGCGCCAGCGGATGATCCGTGCATCCCAGGTCATGAATAATTGGAAGAGCAACACCAACCACACCACAAGAACCGCGAAGCGCTTCACACACAACGCATTGAGCAGCAATGCCAATACTGGACCAGCCAGCAGGAACAGCGGCAACCCATAACGGGCATTGCCTGAGGTAAAAGCCCATAGCACCGCAGAAACTACGCAGAACAGGAGCAACTGTACCGTGGGAGTAGCTGCCTCCAGCACCGGACGACGACGGCGCATCAACAAGAGTAGCCACTTCCCGGCCAACGCAAGACCAACGGTGACAACCGCCAAAGGCACGATCGTCGGGGCTGGCAGCTCCAGATGCGCCCAGGAGGTATAACGCGCCAGATCCAGCGGGATGGCCAGGAAGTCCTGGAAATCCGCTGGTACAAACCGACCCACCGACTGGGACTGAGTGGGAATCAACGGCGACTGAAACAAGCCATTGAAAAAAGGAAAAACCGGGTTGCCGGTCAAGACATACAGCTTGTAGCTCCAATAGCCCTGGAACACCGCTAAACCCAGCGCGCCGCCCGCAGCAAAGTAGGCGCATTGACGCACGCCCTCGCGCGCGCCCAAGTGCCTTGACGCCAATAACAGCACTGGCAGCATCGCCAGTGCAAAAACAGCATTGGAAAGCTTGATGGCAAGTGCGGCGGCGATGAAAATCCCGGCACCAAATTGCCGCCGCGGCGTAGAGGGAGACAGGGCCAACCAGACGGCGCCCAGCACACAGGCCGAACCGATGGGATCGGTAAAGGTGCTACCCAGATGCGAAAGCAGGAGGGGCGAGACCAAGCCCAACACACAGCCCGGAATCAGCACACTGGTCAGTGAAGGGGTAAGGCGCGCCAAATGCCTGCAGATCAGCAGCAAGAAGATGCCGTTCATGGCATGCAACGTCGCCAGCAGCAAGCCAGTGGCAATGCTGTTAAAACCGGCCAACTGGGTCAACGCGAAGGGCAGGAACCCGATCGGGTTCATATAACCTTGTAGGCCGGCCGCGAAGTAGTCCTGTGCCAGCCGATCATGGAACAACAGGTAGGCCGAATATGCGTGGTAGCTCAGGTAATCCCAGGGCGTGTCACGACCGGCCTTCAGCACTACGACCATGGAACCGAGGACAATCAGCGTGCAATAAAGCGCAAAGCCTTGACGTCTATGCCAGGAAAGACGTTTGGCAACTTGCGATTGAATTCCTGGAGCCATCAGAAAAAGTCCAACGTTGAAATGCACAATCGTTACAGAGCACTGATGCAGCGCAAAAAAGAGCCCCGCATCGCGGGGCTCTTTGATTACCAGATTGCCAAGTGCATATTAAAATTGGCTGCACAGGCTATCGTCAAACAATTACTGGCAAGTACCCGGACGATACTTAGAATTAATCGAACCACTGCACGTCCAAACGACCTGCTGAGTAGTGGCGTCCATGACGGGGGTAAGCGTGATAGTACCAGTGACACCCGGGATTTCTCTCGATGTCGCAGTGATCTTTGCGCCGTCCCAGGCAACGCCGCTAACATACTTGGAAGACTGAGTTTCCGGCGCCCAGCTGGCACTCGGCAGACTGCCGGTACCAGCAGCATACTCGGCAACAGCAGTGCGGGCCGAGGAAGCGGCCAGAATGACTTCCGACACCTTTGCCTTCTTCGTGTAGTCGGAATAAGCGGGCAGCGCGATAGCGGCCAGGATGGCGATGATCGCAACAACGATCATCAATTCGATCAGGGTAAAGCCCTGCTGATTTTTCTTCATGTGTACATCCCCTAGAGTGTGAATGGGTGAAACGGTCGTTGCGGGCTTCCCTTGTCAGGAAGATCTCGCCCTGCTGGAGGCCTTGCACGCAAAGCTAAGCAGATTGCGTGCCAACTTCCCCTAAGACGCCCGGACAAGAATTCCCAACCAATCTTCTCCAGGCGTGGCAAGGAATGTAAGCCCAGGGAGCAACATTTGCGACACTGCTTACAGTGTGACGTTTTGCGTCACTTGCCGACAGTGCAGGCGTAGCGTATAGCCACTAAGCGCCGATTTGCTATTGACAGCCACGGGAGGCGGTGTCGCCGGCCATCCTTACCTACCCCGTGCCAGGCTCGAAGGAACCCGCTACCATGCGCAGGTACTCCGGCCTGGGGATGGCTGGATCTTGGGGAAAGATATGTCTGCAGCGCGTAGCACCATCAAACAGCAGCCCGTCAATCGCAGCACAGGTCTGATGCAGACATATGTCTGGGAGGGAACAGACAAACGCGGCGTCAAGATGAAGGGCGAACAACTCGCAAAAAACGCAAATTTTGTTCGAGCCGATCTACGAAGGCAAGGGATCTTGCCAAGCACCGTCAAGCCCAAGGGGAAGCCGCTGTTCGGCAGTACCGGCAAGCCGGTCAAGCCTAAAGATATTGCGTTCTTCAGCCGTCAGATGGCAACCATGATGAAGTCGGGCGTGCCCATCGTCGGATCGCTAGAAATCATTGGTGGTGGACAGAAGAACCCCAAGATGAAAAAACTTGTCGGGGATATCCGAACCGACATCGAAGGCGGATCATCGCTTTATGAATCCATCAGCAGGCATCCGGTCCAGTTTGACGAGCTTTACCGAAACCTGATCCGCGCCGGTGAAGGTGCGGGCGTACTTGAAACCGTACTGGATACCATTGCGACGTATAAGGAGAATCTTGAAGCACTCAAATCTAAGATAAAGAAAGCCTTATTCTATCCCGCCATGGTCGTAGCAGTGTCGATCATTGTGAGCGCGATTCTATTGATCTTCGTCGTACCGCAATTTGAGACGGTATTTCGCGAATTTGGAGCCGAACTGCCAGCCTTTACGCAGATGATCGTTGCAGCCTCAAACGTGATGGTCTCCTATTGGTGGATGATGCTGATTGTCAGTGTGGGTTCTGTCGTGGGCTTCCTGTTTGCTTACAAACGATCGCCAAGAATGCAACACGCCATGGACAGAGTGATCTTGAAGGTGCCGGTGATCGGACAGATCATGCATAACAGCGCTGTTGCGCGCTTCGCGCGCACCACGGCCGTCACCTTCAAAGCCGGCGTCCCATTGGTGGAAGCGTTAGGCATCGTCGCCGGTGCCACCGGCAATAAGGTTTATGAAGAAGCCGTGCTGCGCATGCGCGACGATGTATCGGTCGGCTACCCCGTCAACATGGCCATGAAGCAGATCGGATTGTTCCCTCACATGGTGGTGCAGATGACTGCTATCGGCGAAGAGGCCGGTGCGCTGGACACCATGCTGTTCAAGGTTGCCGAGTATTTTGAACAACAGGTCAACGATTCAGTTGACGCCTTGAGCAGTCTGCTAGAGCCGATGATCATGGTCTTCCTTGGCACCATCGTAGGCGGCATGGTCATCGGCATGTATCTTCCGATCTTCAAACTCGGCGCAGTGGTTGGATAAGACGTAATGGCATTTCTCGACCAGCATCCCGGTCTCGGCTTTCCCGCCGCGGCCGGACTGGGACTGCTGATCGGCAGCTTCCTGAATGTGGTGATCCTGCGCTTGCCCAAGCGCATGGAGTGGCAGTGGCGGCGCGATGCGCGCGAGATCCTGGAGCTACCAGACATCTACGAGCCGCCGCCGCCGGGGATCGTGGTGGAGCCATCGCACGACCCGGTCACCGGCGACAAGCTCAAGTGGTGGGAGAACATTCCGCTCTTCAGCTGGCTGATGCTGCGCGGCAAATCGCGCTACAGCGGCAAGCCGATCTCCATCCAGTACCCGCTGGTGGAGCTGCTGACCTCGATCCTGTGCGTGGCCAGCGTCTGGCGGTTCGGCTTCGGCTGGCAGGGCTTCGGCGCAATCGTGCTGAGCTGCTTTCTGGTGGCGATGTCCGGCATCGACCTGCGCCACAAGCTGCTGCCGGACCAGCTGACCTTGCCGCTGATGTGGCTGGGCCTGGTCGGCTCGATGGACAACCTCTATATGCCGGCCAAGCCCGCCCTGCTGGGCGCGGCGGTTGGCTATGTCTCGCTGTGGACGGTATGGTGGCTGTTCAAGCAGCTCACCGGCAAGGAAGGTATGGGCCATGGCGACTTCAAGCTACTTGCCGCACTCGGCGCGTGGTGCGGGCTGAAAGGCATCCTGCCGATCATCCTGATCTCCTCGCTGGTCGGCGCCATCCTCGGCTCGATCTGGCTGGTGGCCAAGGGCCGCGACCGCGCCACCCCGATCCCGTTCGGCCCCTACCTGGCCATCGCCGGCTGGGTGGTGTTCTTCTGGGGCAACGACCTGGTGGACGGCTACCTGCACTTCGCAGGCCTGCGTTGACCGGGGCACGACGATGAGCGACTTCATCGTCGGCCTCACTGGCGGCATCGCCTCCGGCAAGAGCGCCCTCGCCGCCGAGTTCGAGAAGCTGGGCGTGCCGGTCATCGATGCGGATATCGTTGCACGGCAGGTGGTGGCGCCTGGTCTCATACTTGATGCAATCACAAACCGCTTTGGCCAAGGCATTTTATTGCCGGATGGCACGCTGGATCGGCAAGCCTTACGCAAAATCGTCTTCGCGGATCCAACCGAGCGGAAAGCGCTCGAAGCGATCACCCATCCTGCCATTCGCACCGAACTGCAGCGCGCGGCGAAAGCGGCTAATCATCCCTACGCTATCGTGGCAATCCCCTTACTCGCTGAAGCAGGGGCACGGGCGACCTATCCCTGGCTCGACCGCATCCTGGTCGTCGACGTACCGGTTGCGCTTCAACACGCTCGCCTGATGCAACGCGACGGCAGTACGTCAGCCCTTGCCGATCAGATGATTGCAGCACAAACCTCTCGCACAGAACGGCTGGCCATTGCCGATGATGTAGCGCGCAATGAAGGCAATACGGACCAGTTGGCGCAACACGCGCAACGACTGGATGCGACTTACAGAGCGGCGCTTCAAACCCATCGAATCGAGAACTAACGTTTGATACTCCCGTATGCGATATGCGCCACGGCTGCACGGCCACCATCACATCGGTGAAAAATGATTTGGATGCAATGCATGGAATCCACTATTCCTGCACAGCAGGCCTGCCGGTACATGTGGCATGCGCCACTAACAGCGTGATGCATTCGAATGCCGAATCAGGAAAGTCACATTTTGCCTGATTTACTTCCCTGCAATTGACATTGCAAACGACCAGTAGCAACCCCTGCCTCAAGGAGCGTAGAAACTCCGTGCATAGCGGCACCCATCTCCGTCAAACCGGTGGGGTTTTTGTGCCTGCCTGCAGGCGCAAGCCGACGCGATACCTGCGTCGAGAGGGCGGCTAATACAACACTCCTTCGGGAGAAATACGCCCGCCGGCTATGAGCGGTTTCTAACCTCCCGACATCCCGTCGCCGGCCGGCGACGGTGCCTGTTCTTCGAAGGAGGCGTTGTCACGGCAAATGTATCGATCTTGCAGGTGAGTGAGCATCGTCGCTCCATGGTCCTGGCGGAGGTGAGGCGATGAGCCGGGCGCAGCCTCCAACCTCGAAGCGGTCCAAGCCGGATGCCAAACGCACCGCTAGCGCCAAGCCGCCTGAGCGCGCGATCGATGCACAGCCCGTGCGGCTGGTTCCGTCGCCCACGTTCGATGTGGACAACCTCGACTTCGACCGTCGCCCCAGGCGCCGCGTGGACGATCTGCCGCCGCGCCCACCGCGCAAGGCTCGCACGCCCACGCGCTGCACGGGGGGCTATGCGTTCTACGAGGCGGAGCCTGGCCGGCCGCACAGCCAGCGGATTCCCAGCGTGCGCTTGCGTGGGCTGTGGCTGGAGCAGTTGGGGCTTGCGGTTGGTTGCAAGCTGCAAATCACTGCGCGCGAGGGCGAGTTGGTTGTGACGGTGGTAGAGCGCTGAGCTGTGTTTTGGGTGCGGTTATTCTCTGGAGGCGCTGTCGTGGGGAGGGCGTTATGCGTCAAGCCCTCGCGCACGAGTGCGCTCCTACAAAAGCGCGGGTGTTTGGTTAGCGATGGAAAGCTAGTGTTGCGATGACGCCGCGCTCCTGGCCTGGGCGCACGCTGACGCGCCAGCCGTACAGATCGCACAGCCGGCTGACGATCGATAGGCCGATGCCGCCGCCTTGCGAGTGGCCGGCGTGGGTGCCGCGGTAGCCGCGCTGGAACAGTTTGGCGGCGTCTTCTTCGCTCAGGCCGGGGCCGGAGTCGATCACCTCTACTGCATCGCTGAGCACGCGCACACGCACCTGGCCGTCCTGGGTGTATTTGACCGCGTTGCCGATCAGGTTGCCTAGCGCCACCGACAATGCGGATTCGGGTGCGTCGATGACCAGATCGCGTTCGCCTTCCAACAGCAGTTCCAGCGGTTTGCCGCCGAGCTGGGCACGGTGCGCGTCGATCAGTTGTTCGGACACCTTGGCGACATTGCTGCTGCCCTGCCCGCGTTCGTTGCGCGAGAGCAGCAGCAGCGAGCCGATCAGGTCGCTGCACTGCAGTTCGGCGCGCTGGATGCGCTGCAGGCGTTGCAGCATCTTTTCGTCGAGATTGGGTTTGCTGAGCAGCAGTTCGGTGGCGCCGCGAATCACCGCCAGCGGGGTACGCAGTTCGTGGCTGACGTCGGCGTTGAATTCGCGGTCGCGCTGCACCACTTCGGTGAGGCGGGCCGAGTAATCGTCCAGGGCTTCTGCGAGCTGGCCCACTTCGTCATCGGGGAAGTGCGCGGCCAACGGCTTGGGCTCGCTGGTACCGCCGCGGTAGGCACGCAAGCGCGCGGCCAGATCGGACACCGGGCGCATCACCTTGGAGGCGGACCACCAGCCGATCACCAACGAAAACCCGCTGAATACCAACACCGAGAGCATCAGCGTGCGCTTGAGCTGAATCTCGCCCTTGAGGGTCTGGGTCATATCGTAGGCGAGGAAGAACCACTCGCTCGGCGTCTTGCGTACGGCCAGTTTGTACGAATACGCGTTGCCGCCCTCGTCCACGCCGGAGATGGTGTGGATGCCGTCGGGCAGCTGGTACCACTCGGGTTGCTCCAGGCGCAGCGCTTCGAATTTGTCGCTTTTGACCACCCGCCCACGCATCTGCTGTACCGGCAGATCGGGGTTACGCAACGGGTCGGAATAGAACCGCTGCGCAAAGGCGTCGATATTGCGGTTCATCACGTCTTCGACCAACTGGTTTTCCACGCGCGAGCGCGCCCAGTTGGTGGCGAAGGCGAACAGCGTGGTCAGGCAAAAGCCCAACAGCACGAACGACAGGATGATGCGGCTGCGCAGGCGCCGCCGGTAGCGGCCACGCCTGCGGGCGGGCCGCGCGCCGTTATTGCTTTCAGGCATCGGGCGAGGCGATGCGATAACCGATGCCGTGACGGGTCTGGATCATCGGCACGTCGAACGGCTTGTCGACCACCGCGCGCAGGCCGTGGATATGCACGCGTAGCGAGTCTGAATCGGGCAGTTCTTCGCCCCAGACGCGGGTCTCCAGCTCCTGGCGGGTGACCACGGCCGGCGAGGCTTCCATCAGCGACTGCAGGATCTTCAACGCGGTGGGGTTGAGCTGCAGCAGCTTGCCGCGGCGGCGCACTTCCAGGGTGTCCAGGTTGTATTCCAGATCGCCGGTTTCCAGCACACGGGTGTGCACGCCCTTGCCACGACGCGACAGCGCGTTGAGCCGCACTTCCACTTCCTGCAGCGCGAACGGCTTGATCAGGTAGTCGTCGGCGCCGGAGTCGAAGCCGGCCAGCTTGTTGTCCAGCGAATCGCGCGCGGTGAGCATCAGCACCGGCGTCTGCTTGCGCGCTTCGTTGCGCAGCTTGCGACACACCTCGATGCCATCCATGCCGGGCAGGTTGAGATCGAGCACGATGGCGTCGAACTCGTGCACCACGGCCAGATGCAGGCCAGTGACGCCGTCGGCGGCGAAATCCACCGTGTGGCCGCGGTCTTCCAGATAGTCGCCAAGATTGGCGGCGATATCGCTGTTGTCTTCAATTACTAGAATGCGCACTTAAGCCTCAATGCTCGAAAGTCGGGATGAACTAGCGGTTTGAATCAATAATCTTTGGCACACGCTGAGCTGTAGTCAAATCGCGCTCACCTTGATCTCGGGAGCGACGACGCTCAGCGACAGTTTGGCAGACTGTGCTGCTGCGATGAGAGCCTGTCGCCTTTTCGCGCTGGCAAATCAAACGGCTTTCCTCGCCCGCCCTTGTGAGAATTGTGTTAACGAGCTCCTGCTCGTTGTATACCGCCACTTTTCGGTCTGGCGTAAGCGTCTCTACACCACCTTGCTCAGCGACCGCAATTTCGATACGAGTAAGAGCCCCGAGCACTTTGGCGCTGTCTTCCTGACTAATTTCGGAATATTTAGTGCCACTGCTCAACTCCCTGCGAATTTCCTTGGCCTGCTCTGCAAAAGGTTTTTTCACATCGACTGCAATAGAGGTTGCCGCTTGTGCAGTGGAGACAACAGCCATCAGTGCCACCAAGTGCAGAACGTTGCGCATAGACATGCTAATTCCTTGTCATTTGGACTATTTAACACTCCCGACTGTGACGCGAATTCATGGGCGGAGCAAGTGAGCCATCACAAAAAGGCCCAGGTGCCGCTAAGCACCCGGGCCAAAAATGCATCCCGATCACCGTCACTGCCGAGAGCGGAGCTACGGTCGGGAGAGGCTAGCGGGGCAAGGATTAGGGTTTCGTTATTTTTTTGATAAAAATGTTAAATCCCCGATCAACGGGCCGTCTGCTCCAGGTGCTCGATGATCGCGGCGGCCACATCCACGCCACAGACGCCTTCCACGCCTTCCAGGCCGGGGGTGGAATTGACCTCCAGCACCAGCGGGCCGCGGTTGGAGCGGATCAGGTCCACGCCGGCCACCGCCAAACCCAGCGCGCGCGCCGAGCGCACCGCCACCTCCTGCTCCTGCGGCGTGGCTTCGGCCACTGCGGCGGTGCCGCCCAGGTGCAGGTTGGAGCGGAAGTCACCTTCGGCGGCCTGGCGACGCATGGAGGCGACCACCCGGTCGCCGACCACGAAGCAGCGCAGGTCGGCGCCCTCGGCCTCGCCGATGAATTCCTGCACGATGAAGTTGGCATACAGCCCACGCAAGGCTTCGACTACGCCGCGCGAGGCGCTGGCCTTCTCGGTAAGGATCACCCCGGCGCCCTGGGTGCCCTCGTTCAACTTCACCACGTGCGGCGGCGGGCCGAGCATGGAGAGCAGGTCCTGGGTGTCGTCCGGGTTGTCGCCGAACACCGTCACTGGCATATCGATGCCCTGGGCGGCCAGCAGTTGATGCGCGCGCAACTTGTCGCGCGAGCGCAGGATGGCGTCGGAGGGATTGGGCGTGTAGCTGCCCATGAATTCGAGCTGGCGCAACACCGCAGTGGCATAGCGCGTGACCGAGGCGCCAATGCGCGGAATCACCGCGTCGAATCCGGTGATCGGCTTGCCCTTGTAGTGCAGGCTGAAGCCATCGGCGGCGATACGCATGTAGCAGCGCAGCGGGTCGAGAATGCGCACCGTGTGCCCACGCTTGCGCCCGGCCTCGATGAGCCGGCGGGTCGAATACAGCTTGCTGTTGCGGGAAAGGATGGCGATTTTCATCGCGGAGGGTGCGCGGCGCGGCCTGGACATGGTCGGAGTCTAGTGACGAAGTGACCCAAGTCCGTACGTCTGCCGGTCGATCGCGCGTGCGGGCTGCAACCCTGCCCTGCACGCTTCGATCCAACTGGTGTGCGACGGCCCGAGGAGGGGAAGGCGAAAGCTGCTCGGCAACGCTGTTGAAGCGACGCAGGTGTTGCGCAACCTCAGTGGTCTGGATGCTAGCAGGGCGGCCGCGCGGCGCTCAAGCAATGCACACATGCGTTGCGCTAGATGCTGCGCGCATGCACCCTATCTATGCCTATGTCTGTGCCGAATGCGTCAACCAGCACCGACGCCAGTGATGCTCAACCCATCTCGGCGTAGCGTTACGTGGGCACGCCCACGTCCAGCCGCGCTGCGCAGTGATCAGGCGAGCGCAGCGGCTGCCGCATGCTGCCCTCACGCCATGCCCCTGTGGCCGTGACGCGTTTTGCACAGGCAAAACCGCAATGCTTGAGCCCCCTAATGCCGGCATGCCGGCGCACCCGAGACTCTCAATGCGACGTCCAGCAAGCGCGGCCTATGCCAACCCCTCCCGCATCCGCCAGGGGCGCCCGTTCCCGCGTGGCACGCTCTTCGATGGAACAGGCACCAATTTCGCGCTGTTTTCTGCGCATGCCACGCGCGTGGAGCTGTGTCTGTTCGACGAACAGGGCACCGAGACGCGGGTCGATCTGCCCGAATACACCAACGAGATCTGGCACGGCTATCTGCCCGACGTCAAACCGGGCCAGCGCTACGGCTACCGCGTGCATGGCCCGTATGAGCCGACCGAGGGACATCGCTTCAACCACAACAAGTTGCTGATGGATCCCTATGCGCGCGAGCTGGATGGCGATCTGATCTGGGCGGACGAACTCTACGGCTACACCGTGGGTCACCCGGATGGCGACCTGAGCTTCGACGAGCGCGACAGTGCGCCCTTCATGCCCAAGTGCGTGGTGGTCGAAGACACCTACGACTGGGAAGACGACGCACGTCTGCTCAAGCCGTGGAACGAAACGGTGATCTACGAAACCCACGTGCGTGGCTACACCATGCGCAACCCGCAGGTGCCGGAGGCGGTGCGCGGTACGTTTGCCGGCCTGGCGCAGCCGCAGGTGCTGCAATACATCAAGGACCTTGGCGTCACTGCCGTCGAGTTGTTGCCGGTGCATGCGTATCTGGACGACCAGCATCTGCTGGACAAGGACCTGCGCAACTACTGGGGCTACAACACCATCGGCTTTTTTGCGCTGAAGTCGCGTTATCTCTCCAGCGGGCATCGCGATGAATTCCGCGACATGGTCAAGGCCATGCACAAGCAGGGCCTGGAAGTCATTCTGGACGTGGTCTACAACCACACCGCCGAAGGCAGCGAGCTGGGCCCGACGCTGTCGTTCAAGGGCATCGACAACGCCAGTTACTATCGCCTTGCCGAAGACAAGCGTTATTACATCAACGACACTGGCACCGGTAACACGCTGAATCTAAGCAATTCGCGGGTGATCCAGATGGTCAACGACTCGCTGCGCTATTGGGCCGGCGAGATGCATGTGGACGGATTCCGCTTCGACCTGGCCACCATCCTGGGGCGCGAGCCGAGCGGCTTCGATCAGCGTGGCGGCTTCCTGGATGCCTGCAACCAGGACCCGTTGCTGACGGAAGTGAAGTTGATTGCCGAGCCGTGGGATTGCGGCCCCGGTGGCTATCAGGTGGGTCATTTCCCGCCGGGTTGGTCGGAGTGGAACGACAAGTTCCGCGACAATGCGCGCGAGTTCTGGAAGGGCGAAGAGGGCAAGCTCGCCGAGTTTGCCACTCGCTTTACCGGCTCGGCCGATCTGTTCGATCGGCGCGGTCGCCGCCCGTGGGCGTCGGTCAACTTCATCACCGCGCATGACGGTTTCACCCTGCGCGATCTGGTGAGCTACAACGAAAAGCACAACATCGCCAACGGCGAGGACAATCGCGACGGTTCGTCCAACGATGGCTCGTGCAACTACGGCGAAGAAGGCGATACCGACAACGCGGAGATCCTGCAGATTCGCGAGCGGCAGATGAAAAACCTGCTCGCCACCTTGCTGCTTTCGCAAGGCACGCCGATGCTGCTGAGCGGCGACGAGCGCGCACAGTCGCAAGGCGGCAACAACAACACCTATTGCCAGGACAACGAGATCACCTGGCTGGATTGGGAAAACGACCCGACCGACGGCCGTTTGACCGAATTCGTCAAGGCGCTCACCGGCTTGCGCAAGCGCTACCCGATCCTGTCGCGCGGTCGCTTTCTCAACGGCCAGTACAACGAAGAGGCCGGCCTGCGCGATCTGACCTGGCTCAATCCCGGCGGCACCGAGATGGACGACGCGCATTGGACCGATGCCGGTGCACGCTCGGTGGGCCTGCTGCTGGAAGGCAAGGCGCAGACCTCGGGCGTCAAGGAACTGGCCAACGACGACACCTTGCTGATCGTCATCAATGCCTACCACGAAGGGGTGACCTTCACCCTGCCCTCGTCCGATGAACCGGTGCACTGGAAGCTGGTGCTCTCCACCGACGAAGCATTGGAAGTGGACATGATGCCGGCCGGCGCCAGCGAGTTCCTGGCCCCGCCACGCAGCGTGTCGGTATTCGAGTGCAAGAGCGACCAGTAACGTTGTTCACGAGGTGACACACGCTCGCTGTCTGCTGATATCTGGCAGACAGCGAGCTTTCTTTTGCGCTTTAAAAACCCGCCATATCAAAGATGTCTGGATCAAAATGGCTGGCGGATGTTCAGAGCGGCCAACAAACCTATTGCTACGTTTTGTTAGCCACTCTCAGTCCCGCTGATACGGTGACGGAAGTCTGATCAAGGCACGCGAGAATATCGGTGATCCGCTCTCTTTGGACACTTTTAAACAAAGCAGCTAAAGATTGGCGCAGCAACTTTAATCAATCATTGCAACGACTGACAAAAGCTTTTATCGAACAAACAGACAAACCAAACAGCGCTCAAGCTGGAACAGAGCTTCAACCTGGATAGAGCGGAAACCGTTTGTCCGGATGATTGGCTTTCCATTCCTTGTACGAACTGGTGCCTTCCCAGGCCTTGAAGGCGCGCGGGGTACGGCCACGCCCGGACCAGGTCTCGCCGGAATGCGGAATCCAGTACTTGGCCACCACTTCGCCGGTGGACGATAGCGGGCCCTTGGATTTGCCGGTCATTGCGAGGGACGCGATCTGGCTTTTCTGTTTTGCGTTGAAGCGGCCACCAAACTGGGTCAGCACTTCGACGACCTGGTCGAAGGCTTCCAGCGTCTGGGCATATTTCAGCTGGGCTTCTTCCTGTTCGAGCTTACGCAGCTCTTCCAGCAATTGGGCTTTGGCGGCGGCGGAGGGTGAAGCAGGCGGAACCTGGCGCATTGGCAAAACTGAGGTTGGGCGGATCAACGAGTATTGCCGTTGCGCCGGCTAGCGTAAAGCGCTGTGGCCTACGCGAGTCTGGAAGCGGTCAGCGAGGGCGCAGCAGGGCATGCTCCCGGGCCATGCTCAGTACCGGCCCGATCCGCCCGGCGCGGATCAACTCGCTGCAGTGCTTGCCCACGAACTCGACCCTGGGCGCGGAAAACCACTGCATCACCCGCTCCGGCTCCCCGGCATTGATCGACCAGGCGTGGCACACCGTCTCGCCCAGCTCCTCCACCCCCACCAGGCCCAGCTCTCGAATCTGTTCCGGGTCGAGCGCAAACATCTCCAGCACCCTGCCCGCATCGGCCGGCGTGCCGTAGCCGCTATTCATCTGCCTGGCGATGCCGGCGCTGTAAGCAACCGATGCGGCGTGTGCGGACTCGGCGCGGCGCATGCCCTTGAGAAGTGCGCCGATGAGTTGAGGATGTGTCGTGGTCATGGTGCTCGCTCGATCATGGCCATAACTATGACCACCATCGGCGATGCGCTCAATCAGGAGGTTCCTGACCATGGGCAAGGAAATCACGAAGCGTGCTATCGAGGTTCTTCAGGAAGTTACTTTCTGCAATCGATGTCATTTCGATGTATGCCTAAACAGGCGTCTTCTAGCGATCGATTACCAAAAGCCAGCACCCGACATCGAGGCCGATTCATGCGTAGAGTCGACTGTCCCAGCGTCACGGTGGAGATTTCCATGTCCAGCCCGGCCACGGTCACAATCGACAACCGCTCCAGCTACACCATCGTCACCCACGTAACCCGGAATTACTGGGTGGAAGGCGACGGCGACTCCATCGATGGCAAAACCATCGAAGCAGACTCGAAACAGGCCTATACCGTGAAGGCCAAGACCGCCCACCATGGTGAGTTGGACATCGACCTCATCGATAGCGCGACCTCCACTGTCATCGCGACGCTCAACATCAACAGCATCAAGGACCCGCAGGACGGCAGTGGCCTGGCCGGCACATCGAAAACAGCCGATCTGCAGATTGCGGCAGTGGGCCATCGCAGCTCGCCCGGCGACGAGGATCTGAGACGGATCGACGTCACCCTGGTGGATGTGAGCATCGGCCGGTTGCGTTACAACGACGTCTCCATGAAGGCCTCGCACAACAGTTATCAGCGCGACGAAACCCTGCGCGAGCAAATTACCTGGAACCCGAAAAATCACTACGACTGCGGGTGTGGCGGGTTGGAACTGGATATCGCCCAATCGGACGATGGTCTGGATTGGTCGGTTGGCCATAAGGGTTCCTACGATAAGCACTACCGTCAGCTCTCCGGCTTTTTGAGCGATCTGGCGGTGTGGTCGAAAGAAAATGACGGCCACGACGTGATCACCTTGCACCTGGACCTCAAACACACTGCGACCAAAGACTTCCCTGACCAACTGGATGCCTATCTCAAGGACAGGCTGCCGCGCATCTATACACCTGGCGAACTGATGGGGTCACAAGAGACGCTGGCACTTGGCGCCGAAAGGAATGGCTGGCCCTTCATTGAAGACTTGAAGAACACGTTTCTTGTCTGCGTGACCGGCAACAAGCAGGACAAACAGACCTATGCGGAGACCGCGCCGAAATCGCGGCTATGCTTCGCCGACAAAGACACCGATGGCGACGAGAATCCCTCGGATTCTCACCGGGTCTTTTTCAACTTCCACATCTTCCACTCTGATCGCGATCAATGGATGAAGACATTCAAGGCCTGCATCGGCAGACCCGAGGTCATCATCCGTGCGTATCTAGCCAATAGCGAAGACAACTGGAACGACTGTCTCGACAGCGGCTGTTGCGTGATCGCGACCAACAAGATCAGCGACCACGCCTGGGCACTGGTCGGCGCGCAGCGCTTCGCCAAGCGGGTGCCGTTGTTGTAGTGAAGGAATTTCCTTACGGCCCCGTTCGTGGTTCCTGACAGCGATGCGAGTGATTTTCTGGCAGAATCGGCGGCCTGCAGGCTGATGGACCATCGGCGTCGGCCCGCAGGCATGGACGCCAAAAGCGCTAATTAACCAAGGTCAAGGAGGATCACGATTGGGAATGTCATCGATTCGGCACGTGGGCGACTATCAGCTCACCGCGCATGTCACGCCCGGCCAAGGGCAGTTTTCGGCTGAACTGCTGCTCAGCAAATCCGGCGGCATTACCTTGCAGCGATACCGTGTGCCAGGCGATGCGTTCGCCGACAGCATCGCCGCGCATGATCACGCCAGGCAGTGGATGGCGATGTGCGAGGTCTCCAGCGATGGGCGCGTGCGCTTCGATGCGCATTGCCTCGATCAGGGCCGACGTGCAGTAGCCGCCGCCTAAGCAGGCGGGAAGCACCGGGTGAGCCGCTCGTTCCAGAAGGCGAGTTGCTCCAACGTGTGCGACTCAATGGGTTTTTCCACTGTCGACGACGCTTTGCGTTGCGCCACTGTGGCAATCAGCGATGCCGCCAGGCGATCCCAGCACAGTCTGAGCAAGGCCGGTTCGGGATGCGAAGCAAGCATTGCTTCCAGCATCGCCCCTTGCGCGACTCTTGATGCCTGCAATTCGCTCAGCGCATCGGTCACTGCCGTCATCCATTGCTCGGTCAACTGCTCCGTCATTTCCGCACGCGATCCCTTCTCAAGATGCACAGGCTATCCGCAATGCACGGGTTTGTACCGGCTGCGCGCAAGATTCGCCAAGACATTACTGAACCGTATGGCAGAGGTTTGCGCGAACCTCTGAAGCGATGCCTTTTCATCACCGAGCGCTGCCGACAGTGCCCTGGCAAGATCGCTTTCACTCGCTGCCGAGACGGCTTTCGACTCGTAGAAAATCTCAGCTGCGAACTTGCCGCCACTAAAACCAATGCCCGGCCTGACGGAGCGAATTACTCAGCTCGTCATCGAGTCAAGATTTTGTGAAATCTGCCGATAACGGATTGAGACACCTCGGCAAGCGCTAGCGAACCAGGCAAGCCGGTCGACGTTGGCGACAACGCCTCAGGTTGCTCGGGCAGGCCAGTCACTCGCCGGCTCCTCCCACTCCTCCGCCTTCTTCTCCAGGTCCCAGCATGCTACCCACGATCAAGAGCAAATTTATATTGGCATTGTTGGGAACGCTGATTCCGAGCATCCTGCTGTGTCTGTTCCTGCTGAACAGCCTGCACACCTCCAAGAACAATGTCGGCACGCTCTACAATCGCGACTTCACCGGCTCTGCGCTTGCCAGCAGCATCGACGGTCAGCTGACCCGGGTGGATATCAACATCCTGCGCATGATCGCCATCGGCACGCCCGAGCTGATCACGCAATGGAAGCAGGAAAACCAAACGCGCTTCACGCAGGTCGCGGCCAGCATCGTGGAACTCAAGCAGTTGCTGAGCCAGGAAGCCGAGCACACCGCCCAGCTGCAAAAGATCACGGCAAGCTATGCGCTGATGCAAGCGGGGATGCAGCGCCAGATCGAGTTGATCGAAGCTGGCGATATCGCCGGCGGCGCCGAGGTCAATCGGACCCAGGTCAAGGACAACGCCAACGCCACCTTTGCCGGGCTTGCCACCTTGCGTGACGAACTGGCCGCCTCTGCCAAGCTGCGCTATCAGCAGCAACAGGCCACCAACACGCGCGCGATCACCTTGTCGGCGATCGCGCTGGGGTTGATCGCGTTGGCCGGCGTGAGCATCGCGATGCTCCTGGGGAATGCGATTTCACGCTCGATCCAGCGGGCAGTTGCCGCCGTCGAGCAGTTGTCGCGCGGCGTGCTCGATGTCGATATCAAGGTCACCGGCAAGGACGAAACCGTGCAGTTGGCCAGTGCGGTCTATCGCATCCGCGATCGCCTGCAAGGCGTCATCGCCGCCCAGCTGGAAATGGCACGCCGGCACGATGCCGGCGAGATCAGCTACCGCATGGACGAAAATGCATTTCCTGGCGAGTTCGGTCACATGGTGCGCGATGCCAACGCCCTGGCCAGTTCGCATATCGCCATGACGATGCGCCTGACACAGATCATCGGGCGCTACGCCATCGGCGACCTTTCCGATGAGATGGATCGGCTGCCGGGCGAGAAGGCGGTGGTGACCGAGACGATGAACCAGGTCAAACAGAATCTGCAGGCGATCAATCAGGAAATCAGCCGCCTGGCTTCGGCAGCGGCAGCCGGGGACTTCAGCGTGCGTGGCGACACCGAGCGCTTCCAGCATGATTTCCGCGCCATGGTCACCAGCCTCAATCACCTGATGTCCACCGCAGACGGCAACCTGCAATCGCTGTCTGCATTGCTGCAGTCCATCGCCGCGGGCGACCTCACGGCGCGCATGAGCGGCGAGTTCAATGGCGTGTTCGCACAGATGCGTGATGACGCCAACACCACCGCCGCGCAGCTGGCGGAAATCGTCGGGCGCATCCAGCACTCGGCAATCTCCATCAATTCGGCTGCCAGCGAAATCGCTGCCGGCAATCAGGATCTGTCGCACCGTACCGAGCAGCAAGCGGCCAACCTGGAAGAAACCGCTGCCTCGATGGAAGAGCTCACCTCCACCGTTCGCCAGAACGCCGAGCATGCACGCCAGGCCAATCAGCTGGCGATCGGTGCGGCAAGCGTGGCCTCGCAAGGCGGCGAGATCGTGAGCAAGGTCGTGGGCACCATGGCCGGGATCGAAGCCTCGTCCAAGAAGATCGCCGACATCATCAGCGTCATCGACGGCATCTCGTTCCAGACCAATATCCTTGCGCTGAACGCGGCCGTGGAAGCCGCGCGCGCAGGTGAACAGGGCCGTGGCTTTGCCGTGGTCGCCTCGGAAGTGCGCACGCTCGCTCAGCGCTCAACCGCAGCTGCGAAGGAGATCAAGGGCTTGATCGACGACTCGGTACAGCGCGTTACCGAAGGCTCCACGCTGGTGCACACCGCCGGCAACACCATGGCCGAGCTTGTGGCCAGCGTGCAGCGCGTGACCGACATCATGGGTGAGATCTCTGCAGCCTCGCAGGAACAGTCGGTCGGCATCGAGCAGGTCAACATCACGGTCACGCAAATGGATGAGACCACCCAGCAAAATGCGGCACTGGTGGAAGAAGCCACCGCGGCGGCGCGTTCGATGGAAGAACAGGCCGGGCAGCTCACCGAGGCGGTTGCGGTGTTCAAGATTGCGCAGACGAACACGCACAGCGTGCGTTCGGCACCAACCGCATCATCAAAGCTCAGCCTGGTCAGCGGCCGAACAGTAGCACCGGTCAAAGCCGCTACCCGCCAAGCGTCTGCACCGAAAAAACTGGCTACCACTGCTTCCAGTGACGGGAGTAACTGGCAGGAATTCTAAGCCTCGACCGCATTCAAAGACCCGGCAATGCCGGGTTTTTTTGCTTCATCAAGGCACGTCCAGGCATGTACGTGCAGGTTGTCCATGCGCCTGATCGTCTTCATTGGACGCGCTCCCAACTGATAGGCAACCGAGCGTCTACGTAATCG
Organism: Xanthomonas sp. NCPPB 3959; assembly: GCF_056675575.1. NCBI lineage: Bacteria > Pseudomonadati > Pseudomonadota > Gammaproteobacteria > Lysobacterales > Lysobacteraceae > Xanthomonas > Xanthomonas sp. NCPPB 3959. The sequence goes on along the minus strand of NZ_JBWWVR010000024.1, from coordinate 2,652 downwards.
CCCCACGCTTGAAATTTATAACGCACTGGCGAGTCGCTCGATGCTCAGATGTTGCGCTGTCTACGCAATACTCAGCGTCGCCCATGCAAGCAAGGCGTAACGGGTGGTCTTGGCGATTGCAACCAGCGGCAGGAACACGCGCAGCGGCTCGCGCATCACCCCCGCCGCAAGTGTCAACGGGTCGCCGATGAGCGGCATCCAGCTCAGCAGCAGCGACCATTTTCCGTATTTGCCATACCAGGCCTGGGCGCGCAGCAATGCAGCCGCTTTGATCGGGAACCAGCGCTTTGCCTGAAAGCGCAACGCCTCGCGCCCAAGCCACCAGTTGATCAGCGAGCCGAGCACGTTGCCGATGCTCGCAGCAGCCACGAGCCCCAACGCAGAATCGCCGCGCAACAGCAGCGCCACCAATGCCGTCTCCGACTGCGCAGGGAGCAAGGTGGCTGCGATAAGCGCAAGTGCAAACAGCGAGAGATACGTCATTGGCTACGTTGCGCATGTTGTGATGGTGCAGGAGGTTGGGCGATGCATCCGGCGCAACATCTGCGCCACAACCGACGCCAATGCGACATGGCGCAGCGTTACCGCTTGACCGGCTTTCGCCGCTTGACCTTTTCGTCAGGAAACACCCTGGCACACAGAAAGTCGACAAACGCCCGCACCTTCGGCGAAGGATGCTTGCTTGCCGGCCAAAGCACGTGGAACGCGCCGCTGCGCCGCACGTGCTCGGCCAACACGGGAAGCAGGCGCCCGTCTGCCAGCAGGTCGCGGATAGCGAAATCCGGCAAGCAGGCTATTCCGAGTCCTTGCACTGCGAAGCACACGCGCGTTTCGATGTTGTTGCAGATCATTGAGGTGGGAAGCACCAGTTCGCCGCTGTTGCGCCGCGTATGCAGCGGCCAGGCTTCCAGTTTTCCCGAGTTGGGATAACGGTAATGCAGGCAGGCATGCTGCAGCAGATCGACCGGCAAGCGCGGAGTGCCGCGCTGCGCGAGATACTCGGGCGCAGCCACCAGCATCATCTGGAAGCCACCGAGACGCCTGGCCGAAAGACGCGAATCGCTCGGCTCGCCGGTTCTCACCACCGCATCGAACCCTTCCTCGATCACATCGACCATCCGGTCGCTGAAGTCCAGATCCAGCTCGATCTCGGGATAGTGGCGCATGAAGTCACCCAGCACCGGCAATACCAACGCACTGACCAGCGGCAGGCTCACCCGCAAGCGCCCGCGCGGCGCGGCGGTGGCCTGCGAAAGCTCCAGTTCCGCTGCTTCGATCTCGGCGAGGATGCGGCGGCTACGCTCCAGGAACAACGTGCCTTCGGCTGTCAGCGTGACGCTACGCGTACTGCGATGAAACAGCCGCACGCCAAGTTTTTCCTCCAACCGCACCACGCGTTTGCCGACCGCAGACGCCGACACGCCCAACAACCGGCCAGCCGCGACGAAGCTGCGCGTTTCGGCAACCTGCACGAACACCACGAACCCGCTCAGGCTTTCCACCACACGTCTCCATTGCGGACGTCTGGTTCCGCACAACGCGGAACTCTACCCCAGTTTTTCTTTAATCCAAGGCTGTCTACCCTGCTTGGAATGTCTATTGACCAACTACTCCATGACGACGTCTCTCTCACAGCTGCGCGAAACCATTCAGCTCACAATGCTGAGCTGCAAAATTCAGCCCGTTGTTCAACATGCATTGGACGATCAGCGCACGGTCGTGGCGGTCGCTCCTCTAACACACAGCGGTAAATCGATGTATCGGCAATCATCCAGCCGTGCCGACCGGCAACGCCGTTGCACGATCGTGGATGCACTCCCTCACTCGACATTCGTCACCACATCGCGCAGTGAAGTGTCTAACGCATTGGAAGCAAGGCAATGAGTTCGACTGCGAAAGACCGCTTGCCACTGGCACCCTTGCTCGCGCTTGCCATGGCCGCCTTTATCACCATCCTCACCGAAGCGCTGCCAGCGGGTCTGCTGCCACAGATGGCAGATGACTTAGCGGTCTCCGAAGGCTGGGTCGGTCAGACCGTCACCATCTATGCGCTCGGTTCCTTGTTGGCAGCGATTCCTTTGACGATCGCCACCCAGGGCATTGCCCGTCGCCCGCTGCTGCTGGCGGCCATCGCCGGCTTCGCCATCGCCAACACGATCACCACGCTGTCCAGCAGCTATGCGCTGACGATGGTGGTGCGCTTTCTGGCAGGCGTCTCGGCGGGACTGTTGTGGGCGTTGCTGGCCGGCTATGCGGCGCGCATGGTGCCCGAGCATCAGAAAGGCCGCGCCATCGCGATCGCCATGGTTGGCACACCGCTGGCGTTGTCGTTGGGCGTGCCGGCCGGCGCGTTCCTTGGCAGCCTGGTGAGCTGGCGTGTGTGCTTCGGCATCATGAGCGTCCTGGCGGTGATCCTGATGCTGTGGGTGCGCCTGCAGGTGCCGGATTTCGCCGGGCAGGCGCAAGGCAAGCAGCAACGTCTGGCGCACGTGGTGAGGTTGCCCGGCATTCGGCCGGTGCTGTTCGTGGTGCTGGCTTTCGTGTTGGCCCACAACATTCTCTACACCTACATCGCCTCGTTCCTGGCGGAGGCCGGCATGGCGCAGCGCACCGATCTGGTGTTGCTGGTCTTCGGTGGCGCATCGCTGATCG
>NZ_JBWWVR010000023.1:0-67698 GCF_056675575.1 Xanthomonas sp. NCPPB 3959 | reverse complement strand
GGCCGGGAACCGAAAATTGACAAGAAGGCGCCGGGAAAATCTGCAAATGTCGCTCTGATCCAGCTGCGTTTGAACACCCGCGAAGCGGTTCTGGACGAAAACCGCGTCAAGCATACTGACGTCCAAGCGTGGATCTGGCTAATACGAGATTTGGGTTTATCTAGCTCCGCCACCATATCCATCACGTCGGCAACATCGCCGGCCTCGCCTATTGGATATCTGCATGCCTGAGCTTCCCGAAGTCGAAACCACCTTGCGCGGCCTAGCCCCGCATCTGGTTGACCAACGGATTCACGGCGTCATCCTGCGACGACCGGATCTGCGCTGGCCCATTCCCGAGCAGATCGAGCAGCTGCTTCCTGGCGCCACCATTACCAACGTACGACGTCGCGCCAAGTATCTGTTGATCGATACCGATGCTGGCGGCAGTGCGCTGCTGCATCTTGGAATGTCCGGAAGTCTGCGCGTGTTGCCTGGCGATACATTGCCGCGTGCGCACGATCATGTGGATATCAGTTTGGAAAATGGACGCGTTCTGCGCTTCAACGATCCGCGCCGATTCGGCTGCCTGCTGTGGCAATCCGATACGCAGGTTCACGAATTGCTTGCTGCACTTGGTCCCGAACCATTATCGGATGCATTTACTGGCGATTATCTGCATGCACTGGCGCGTGGACGTCGGGCCGCGGTGAAAACCTTTCTGATGGATCAAGCGGTCGTTGTCGGCGTGGGGAATATTTACGCTGCCGAAAGCCTGCATCGCGCGGGAATCAGCCCCTTGCGAGAGGCTGGAAAAGTATCTTTGGACCGCTACCGGCGCTTGGCTACAGCAGTCAAAGACATTCTGGGATATGCGATCCAGCGCGGAGGTACGACGTTGCGTGATTTCATTAGCCCGGACGGTGCGCCTGGTTACTTCGAGCAGGAACTCACGGTGTATGGGCGTGAGGGTGAGGCCTGCAAGCAATGTGGACGTGTGTTGAAACACGCCACCATCGGACAACGCGCGACGGTGTGGTGCGGGAGTTGCCAACGTTGACAGCGGGCTAGGTCACATGCGCTGATCGAAACAACAGTATCCAGTTCTGGATCAGCGACGGCATCTGGCGAGCAGCCTCGAGGTAAATGCAAAGGGCGCGCTCAGAACCGCAGTCACCGATCGATGGCTCACTGGTGCGTGGCTCTGCATCGCGCCACAATCGTTGCGTCCTGCGATTGGAGTTGTAGATGCCTGCCTTATTGCGTCGCTTCGTGCCGCTCATTGCTGTTGGTGCATTTACGTTGCAGCCTGCAGCAAGTGTGTGTGCCGAGGAGCTTGCGTCCAGCCCCAAGGCCGCAATCGAGCGCATCCAGTTGCATAACGAGGTTATCGAGCTCAGTGCCACGCCTGCGCTCGGCGGGCGAGTGCTGTCCTTCAATTTGCGTGGACACCCCAATGTGTTGAAGACGGGCATCGCCGTAGACCAGCAACCTGGGCCGGAGGTCTCTGTCACTGCAGGCGATATCCCATATCTCGGCCACGATGTCTGGGTAGGGCCGCAGAGTCAGTGGTGGCTGCATCAACAGGTCAACCCCGTACGTAAAGCCGCAGCTGCAGTGTGGCCGCCGGATCCGTATCTGTCATTGGCAACCACACGCACGGTTACACGCAGTGGCGATCAACTGATCCTGGAAGGCGTACCCAGTCCGGTCACCGGTGTGCAACTACGCAAGCGTGTTGCGCTCTCATCCACACGTGCCGATACCGTGGAGATGGAGGCCACTGCACGCAATATCCGCAAACAGCCTATCGCTTGGGATCTGTGGTTCAACACGCGGGTTGCAGCCAGTACGCGTGTCTTCGTTCCGGTAGCCAACGGGGCTGATATCCGCGTTCAACCGCCGACGGAGGCTGGCACGACTGCGCCGACGTATCGCCATCACGAGGGCGTTTTCGTGCTGAGTGCCGATACACGGCAGGACGGGCTGAACCAGCGCGGCAAGCTGTTGCTGCAGCCTTCGGCTGGCTGGATGGCGGGTTTTGCAGGTGGTCAGGTGCTGTTGATCCGCTTCCCGCATCAGCCACTGGCGGCGATTCACCCTGAACAAGGGCAGCTGGAGTTGTATCTGGATGCGCCACCACAGCATCCCGAGCAAGGACTGCTGGAAATGGAGGTGCATGCGCCGTATCGGCAGCTTGCACCCGGTGCTCAGATGCAGGCGCAGGAGCAGTGGACCTTGCTGCGTTATAGCGGCCCTGACGAACAGCAGGCACAGCGACAGTTCCTGTGCAGCAAGGCGAAAGAGCTGCGGCTGAGAAACGCGTGCGCGTCCTCGTCAGCGGCGCCCTGAGCGTCGCATTCACGTGCACGCCGGGCTGTGGCTATGATGTCGCCATTCCCTGATCAGATCGATGCGCATGCAACGACGCCACTTCCTGAAAAATGCCGCTGCCGCTTTGGCCGCGCTCGGTTTGCCGGCGTTGCCGCAATGGGCGTTGGCGGCCAAGGCGGTAGGACTGCGTCGGTTGGGGCAGCCGCAGCCATTCGACTATGCCTGGCTGAAGGGTCAGGCGCGTGCGCTGGCCAAGGCGCCGTACAAGAGCCACAAGCAGGTGCTGCCGGGCCCGTTGGAGGCGTTGAACTGGGATCAGTACCAGTCGATCCGCTACCGTCAGGACCACGCGCTATGGGCCGATGGCAACGGCAAGTTCCAGGCGAAGTTCTTCCACCTGGGGCTGTACTTCCATACCCCGGTGCACATCTACGACATCGTCGATGGCAAGGCGCAGCAGCTGGCCTATGACCCGGCTGCCTTTGATTACGGCAGCAGCGGGCTGGGTGGCAAGCAGTTGCCTAAAGACCTGGGATTTGCAGGATTTCGTCTGAACACGCGCAAGGACACCGACCGCGACTTTTCGGCGTTTCTGGGCGCGAGTTATTTCCGTGCGGTAGGCAAGGAAGGCCAATACGGGCAGTCGGCGCGTGGCTTGGCGATCGATACCGGCACCGGCGGGCCGGAGGAGTTTCCGGACTTCATCGCCTATTACCTGGAGCAGCCGGCGGATGATTCGGACACTGTGGTGGTGTACGGGTTGTTGGATTCGCCCAGTGTTGCCGGTGCGTATCGGTTTGCCATCACCAATGGCGAGGTGCTGGTGATGGATATCGACAGCGCGCTGTATCCGCGCAAGGCCATCGAGCGACTGGGCATCGGCCCGTGCACCAGCATGTACCAGGTGGGCGAAAACGATAGCCGGATGGATTGGGACTGGCGCCCGGAGATCCACGACACCGACGGGTTGGCGATGTGGACCGGCGGCGGCGAATGGATCTGGCGACCGTTGTGCAACCCGCCGCAGCTGCGCTTCAACATGTTTGTGGACGAGAATCCACGCGGGTTCGGGCTGCTGCAGCGCGATCGCAATTTCGACCATTACCAGGACGATGGCGTGTTCTATGAGAAGCGACCGTGTCTGTGGGTCGAGCCAAAGAGCGGTTGGGGCAAGGGCTCGGTGCAACTGGTCGAGATTCCGACCGTGGACGAGACCTTCGACAACATCGTGGCGTTCTGGAATCCGCAGGCCAAGCCGCAGCCGGGGCAGGAGCTGCTGATGGGATATCGCCTGTATTGGGGTGCGCACCCGCCGGCCAGCTCGCCGCTGGCGCATTGCGTGGCCACGCGCACCGGCCTAGGCGGCATCGTCGGGCAGAAGCGCAGCCATTTTTCCTGGCGGTTTGCGGTGGATTTCGCGGGCGGCGACCTGGCTGCATTGGTCAAGGATTCCAAGACCAAGGTCGAGGCCATCATCCAGGTGTCGCGCGGAACCACCGAGATCGTATCGGCGCGTCCGTTGCATGAACTCAAAGGCTATCGAGCGATGTTCGACCTGGTGCCGCCAGATGACAGCACCCAGCAGATCGATATCCGTCTGTTCCTGCGCGCCAACGGCAAGCCGCTGACCGAAACCTGGCTGTACCAATGGACGCCGCCGCCGGCGAGCGAGCGCAAGATTTACTAGGGCGCAGGCACGTCGCGCAGCCGTGCTGCGCGATCCATAAGTGGCACGATCGTCGGACTTACGAACAGCGTGATGCCAGACCGCCGATTTTGAATATCGACCGCGGCCGCGTGACAGCCGCGCAGTATTGATGCACCGCCAACGCGACCCTGCTCAGGCCGAGGTCGCGCTGTTGACCAGTTGCATGCGTGCACGCGGGCGCACGCAGGCCAGCTCTACACGGAAACAGGTGCCATCCTTGCCGCTTGTGATGCGCAGTTCGCCTTGATGGGCCTGGGCGATCTGGGCGGCCATATGCAGACCCAGATCGACTTCGGGCAATGCCCGTCCGGGGGTGTGTACATGGGTGGAGGCTTGCAGCACATCGAGCCGGCGCGGATCGATGCCGTCCAGATTGCAGACTTCGATGCGCAGGCGGCCGTTCTCGGTCACTGCAACCGCCTTGATCAGCGAACTCTGCTGACCCTGCACCACCGCGTTGATCATCAGGCTGCCGAACATCTGCGCCAGGCGCACGGCATCGCCATGTACCGGTTCGTCGATGGCCACATGCGTGGACAGCACCTGGTTGGGGTACGCGGCGCGTGTTTCGTCGACCACTTGCGAGAGCGCGTCGAGCAGGTCGCTGCCGTTGCCGTAGTCCAGCTGCAGCCAGTCGCGTTCGATACCACGCGCGAAATCGCTGGCGAAGTCGATCAGCTCTTCCATGCGCCGCAGGCTGCGCTGCATCGAGCGTAGCGAGGCGCCCTGACGCTGGTTGAGCGGGTCGATGAATAGCGCGTCCACCACGGCGTGCATCGATTGCAGCGGGTTGCGCAGGTCGTGCCCAAGGATGCCGATGAACTCTTCGCGCAGGCGCGCCGATGCGCCGATGCGCCCCAGTTCGCTGCGTGCCCGCAGCGATTCCTGTGCGCTCTCTTCGGCACGCTGCTCGGCCTGGATCTGCGCGGCCAGCAGTTGCGCCAGCAGCTCGACCTTTTCCACCAACGGCGCATCCATGACACGCGGCAGCGGGTCCAGCGCGCACAAGGTGCCGAACACGCTGCCGTCGTCGAACTTGATCGGCACCGAGACATAGCTTTCGAAGCCATAGAGCCGCGGCGTGGGGTGGTCGCGGAAGACCGGATGCTCGGAGGCATGGCCGAACCACAACGCGTTGCCCTGGGTGCGCACGCTGTCGCAGAAGGTGGTGACCAGGGGCAGCTCGTCGCCAGGCGTCAGACCGAAGGACAGGTCGTCGCGCACCTGGCAGGTCACCCAGCGCGTATCGGTCACGCGCGCGACGGCGGCGAACCCCATGCCGGTCAGACGAGTCAGGATGGTCAGTACATCGGGGACCGACGATAGCCGGCCAACACGCGCGATATCTGCACGTAATTCGGGAGGAAGCGGACCCATGTATTGCCTCCCGACAAATGGATGGTCGCAAGCTTACAGGACTGTGGTTGAGCTTGGTTGCATGTAGATCGCTGCAACGCTGGGCAAACGATACGCTGGTTGGTGGGGCGCAGATATACAGCGGCGATTGAATGCCTGCCCGGGTTTAGCGTCGCATCACAAGCGCATAGCGAGCCAGAGGATTAACGGCAGTTCGGCTGAATTCTTCAGCGAGTCATCACTGCGCGCTGCCTGCTGACAGCGGGGAAGTATCGGGGCGTGGTAACACACACCGACTCATCACTCATGGAGGCTGCCATCGACGCGTTGGCCAAGGGTCAGTCGGTAGGCAATGGCTCCGATATGCGATGCCACCGTCGTCGGCCGATTTGTCGATGACAACCTCCACAGGGGATCGGCATCGCCCGCTGTAGGGGCGGCATGCCAGCACCGCGCTGCGCCGCTGGCAGCATGATGCAGTGGAGCGTTACGCCCCCGCAGGCGGCAACGGCAGTGCAATCTGCAGCGGGTCGATGCGGCCTTCGCCACGCATGATCTTCTTGAACTCGGCGCGGCTGACCGACACGTAGCGCTCGTTGCCGCCGATCTCCACCTGCGGGCCGTCCTGCACCGCATGCCCTTGCGCGTCCACGCGCACGGTCATGGTGGCCTTGCTGCCGCTGTGGCAGATGGTCTTGATCTCGTCCAGCTCGTCGGCCCAGGCCAGCAGGAACTGGCTGCCCTCGAACAGCTCGCCCCGGAAGTCGGTGCGCAGGCCGTAGCACAGCACCGGCACGCGCAGGCGGTCGACCACCTCGCTCAACTGCCAGACCTGCGCACGGTTGAGAAACTGCGCTTCATCGACCAGGACGCAATGCAGCGCACCCTCGGCCTGGATGTCGCGCTCGATGAGCTGCTGCAACTCGGTATCCCGATCGAAGGTGCGCCCGTCCGCGCGCAGGCCGATCCGCGAGGCCACCACGCCGCTGCCTGCGCGGTGATCGAGCTTGGGCGTGAGGATCAACGTGCGCATGCCGCGTTCGCGGTAGTTGTGCGCGGACTGCAGCAAGGTGGTGGTCTTGCCGGCATTCATTGCCGAATAGTAGAAATAGAGCTTGGCCATCGGTGGATTTTACCGGGCCGCGCGGCATGCGGTACTGGCTGGGCAGCATGAACCGGCACCGCCGGCTCGCCCGACGCGGCGCCGGTACAATGGCCCGCTCTGTTGGAAGCCTCTATGCACGGTCTCAATCCCCCGCAAAGCGCCGCAGTGCTGCACTGCGAAGGTCCCTTGTTGGTGCTGGCCGGTGCCGGCAGCGGCAAGACGCGCGTGATCGTGGAAAAGATCGCGCATCTGATCGCCATCGGCCGCTATCCGGCCAAGCGCATCGCCGCGATCACCTTCACCAACAAGTCGGCCAAGGAAATGCGCGAGCGTGTGGCCAAGCGTATCCGTGGCGACGGCGCCGATGGCCTGACCATCTGCACCTTCCACGCGCTGGGGCTGAAGTTCCTGCAGATCGAACACGCCGCTGCCGGTTTGAAGCGCGGCTTTTCGATCTTCGATTCCGACGATGCGGCCGCGCAGATCAAGGACCTGATGCATGGCGCCAAGCCCGATGCGATCGAGGACGCCAAGAACCTGATCTCGCGGGCCAAGAACGCCGGCATGTCGCCCGAACAGGCGATGGCCGCCGCACGCAGCAACCGCGAGAAAGAAGCGGCCAGCCTGTACGAGCGCTACCAGGCGCGGCTGACCACCTTCAACGCAGTGGACTTCGACGATCTGATCCGCCTGCCGGTGCAGATTCTGGAGGGCAACGAAGAGATCGTGATGGGCTGGCGCGAGCGCATCGGCTACCTGCTGGTGGACGAGTGCCAGGACACCAACGATGCGCAATACCGCCTGCTGAAAATGCTGGCCGGGCCGCGCGGCAACTTCACCTGCGTGGGCGACGACGACCAGAGCATCTACGCCTGGCGCGGCGCCAATCCGGAAAACCTGCAGCAGATGGGGCGCGATTATCCGGCGCTGGAAATCATCAAGCTGGAACAGAACTACCGCTGCTCCAACCGCGTGCTGCGGGCGGCCAACGCCTTGATCGCGCACAACCCGCACGAGCATCTGAAAACGCTGTGGAGCGATCAGGCCGACGGCGAGCGCATCCGCGTGTGGGAATGCCGCGACAGCGAGCACGAGGCCGAAAAGGTCGCCGCCGAGATCTCGTTTCTGGGCACCGCCAAGCAGGTGCCGTGGAGCGATTTCTGCATCCTGTTCCGCGGCAATTTTCAATCGCGGCCGCTGGAAAAGGCGCTCCAGCTGCTGCGCGTGCCGTATCACCTGACCGGTGGCACCGCGTTTTTGGAGCGGCAGGAAGTCAAGGACGTGTTGTCGTGGCTGCGGCTGATCGTCAATCCCGAAGACGACGCGGCGTTCTTGCGCGCGGTGCAGTCGCCCAAGCGTGAAGTGGGGGCGACCTCGCTGGCGCGATTGGCCGAACTGGCCAGTGCCAAGTCGGTGCCGATGTCGCGCGCGGCCGAGTCGATGGGCGCGCTGCAGCACTTGCCACCGCGTGCGGCCAACGGCCTAAGCGCATTTACCGACATCCTGCGCGATATGCGCGAGCATTCGGCCACGCTGCCGGCCGGCGAATTGGTGCGCACCTTGGCCGAAAAATCCGGCCTGCTCAACGACCTGCGCAACCAGTCCAAGGACGAAACCGGCTTTCAGCGCCGCAAGCGCAATCTGGACGAACTGGCCGAGTGGTTTGAAGGCGGCCCGCGTGGCGCAAGCGCCAGCGATCTGGCCGCGCAGCTGGCGTTGTTGTCGCGCAACGACAAGGACGATGGCGGCAACCAGGTGCGCATGATGACCATGCATGCGTCCAAGGGCCTGGAATTCCGTTATGTCTTCATCGTCGGCTGCGAAGATGGCGTGCTGCCGCACGAAGTGAGCCTGGAAGAAGGCAATCTGCAGGAAGAACGCCGCCTGCTGTACGTGGGCATCACCCGCGCCAAGGAGCAGCTGTGGATGAGCCACAGCAAGCTGACGCGCAAGTTCGGCGAGCATGTGCGGCTCAAGCCGAGCCGGTTCTTCGATGAGATTCCGGCCGAAGAACTGCAGCGCGACGGCGCCGACCCGGTGGCCGATGCCGAGCGCAAGAAAGAGCGCGCCAGTGCGGGCCTGGCGGCGATCCAGGCGTTGTTCGACTAGTGGTTGTTGCGCATGCGCAGGCTTGCCAGCGACAGGCCTGCACGGCAGTCTGGTTTTTCCCGATGCCGGAGTGCGCCGTGACTGTTGTGATCGAAACCGCTCGTTTGCGCCTGCGCACGCTCGATCCCGAGCGCGATGCCGATGCGATATTGGTATTGGTCAATGACCCCGGTTTTATCGCCGGCATCAACGATCGCGGCGTGCGCACGCGCGAGCAGGCGCGCGATCATCTGCGTGAGTGGGCGCAGGCGCATCAGGAGACACACGGCTTCGCGCACTGGGCGGTGGAGACGCGCGAGGGCGCGTTTGCAGGCACCTTGGGTCTGCTGTGCCGCGATACCTTGCCGGTGCCGCATATCGGCTTCGCACTGCTGCCTGCCTACCGAGGCAAGGGTTATGTGACCGAGGCAGGACGGGCGGTGCTGACGTATGCACGCGATGTGCTGGGGTTGTCGCAGTTGTGCGCGATCGTGTCGCCGGACAATGCCGACTCGATCCGCGCGCTGGAAAACCTCGGATTGCAGCGGCAAGGCCTGCGGGTGCTGAGCCAGGAGGCCGATCCGGTGCTGTATTACACGATCGATCTTGCGCCCGCCGGCATGGACAGCTGAGCGTGCCTCCGGCACCCTGCCGGCTTATCGCACGGCCAAAAGTGGCTAACAAAACCTGGCGAGTGTTCGTCAGCTCGGCGCGGACGGCGCCGAGCAACCGCAGTGTACGAGGGGTACATGAGGCACCGAACACCGATGACATCTGCCTGATGGTGAGCGAGTTAGTTTTGTTCGTCACCCCAACAAGGACACCCGCATGCCATTGCTGGTCAACGCCTATTCCACCCTGCGCGACCCCGTGTGGCCGGATTTTCTGCCGCGTACCGCCGTGCAGCACCGCGATCACGCCGATCCGGAACTAGCGACGCATCTGCATGGTTTTGTCGGCTACGTGAATCAGGCCGGCGATGGCCAGATGACCCAGGCGCGCTATCACCTGATGCGGCATGTGCAGCGGGTGCGTCAGCACTTCACCTTCGAGGTCGACGACACGGCTTTCGGGGAATTGGCGCAGTGGGCCGAGCAGGCCAATGCGGTGTGTTTTCTGGCCGACGGCAGCGTGCGCGACCCGCACGGGCGGGTGCTGATCAGCCAGGGCGAGCCGGCGATCGACGATGAGGCGCAGGTGCCGTATCCGCCGGATGCGTGGGAGCGGCGTGCGCAGCAACTGGCCCGGCTGACCGCGCAAGGCATCCGCGTGCCGCCCAGCTTGCCGCCGGTGCCCGGCGAGGCCGAAGCGCGGGTGCGCGATGCCGCAGCGGTGACGCAGCGCATGCTGGCGTTGTTTGCGGTGGCCTTGCGCGCGGAGATGCTGGCCGCCGGCGATACGCCACCGTCGTTGGAAGACATGGAGGCCCGTCTGCCCGGCGTGGCGGCGGCACTGTCGCCGCAGGAGCGCGCCTTTTTTGCCCAACCCGCGCCGGAGCCCCAGCAGCTCGCCAACTTCGGCTGGCGCTACGAGAGCCTGGCCGTGCTGCAGTGGGCCCTGGGGCTGGCCGACGCGCTGCCGGAGCCAACCGACCTGTGCGATGTGCCCTCGGCTGCCCAGCGCGCGCTGGAACATGCCGAAGCCGCGACGCGGCCGTCGCTGACGCTACGGCCGGTGCCCGAACTGCTGGATGCGCTGGACCGGCACTTGCGCCTGCACTGGGCGGTGCGCCAGGCCGGCCAGACCCAGCAACCGCCACCGGCCGGCATCGTGCCCGGCGTGGTCTACGAGCGTCATTACACCCTCAACTGGTTGCTGCACTTCGAAGACGCCGACTGGGACGAGGTGGATACGCCGACCTAAGCGGGTGGCCGCAACGTGCGCCATCACCATTCGGCAAGGACGTCGTCTGTCGGCCTGGCCGGTCGGTGCGCGGGTTGCGATCCGATGATGGGCGGCGAAGTGAAGTGGACATCTCCGACAGCAGAACAGCGCCCTCAGGCGCCAGCCGCCTCCAGGCGTGCCTGCACCGCAGCCAGCGCATCCTGCAGTTCGGCGACGGTGGCTTCCAGGCTGTGCACGCGCGCTTCCAGCTCGCTGTTGTCGGCGCTGCTGCGCGAACTCGGTGCGGCACGCGCGGCCGCAGCCTGCAGTGCTTCCACATCCAGCTCGCCACTGAGCAGATGCGCATAGCGCTCCTCGCGCTGGCCACTGGCACGCGGCAGTTGCACGGCCAGGTTGCGCTGGATCAACCGGTCCAGATGGTGGCGCACGTCGTCGGCATCGTTGAAACGCACCAGCCGCTCGCTGCGTGCATACAACTCGCCCAGCGTCTGCGGGCCGCGCAACAGCAGCAGGCCGATCACGGCCACTTGTTGCCGGGTCAGATCCAGCACGCTGCCCAGCCGGTGTTCGTAGCGCTCGGCGCGCGAGGAAAACTGCTGGCGTACCAGGCCCAGCGTTTCCAACTGGCGCAAGGCGTGATGCACCACGCCGGTCTGCAGATTCAGCACCGGCTCGCGCGCGGTCTTCTGGTTGGCGGCCACCTGCGCGGCGTTGACCGTGAGCGGATACGCATCCGGCGTGGTCGCCTCTTTTTCGATCAGGCAGCCGAGCACGCGGGCCTGGGCGGTATCGAGGACGGGCGGGGTAGGTGCGTCTGTCATGGGTGACTCCGGGGGCGATCAGCCCGCAAGCATACCGATCCTGCTCGCGGGTGCTGCCAGCAGTGCGATGGAAGCGTCGGCACACGAACCCGCTAAAATCGCCGACTTCATTGCCGCTCCTGTTCTGGTGGATGCCATGCGCCCCTCGTTTTACGCACCGTTGTCCCTGCTCGCCTGCACCGTGCTGGCCTTGAGCGCCTGCAAGCCCAGCGACAAGGAGTTGGCCCAGCGTGCGCAGGGTGCCGCCGTGTCCGCCAATGCGGCTGCCAGCGCCGCCGTCAAGACCGCCACGCAACCCGCAGCCACCACCGCACCGGCCGGCGACGACAATCTCAACGCGGTGCTGTGGATGCAGCGCTCGGAGGAGTACCGCGCCGTGGCCGAGCAGACCTACCGCGCCGCCGCCGACAAGCTGGACGCTGCGCTGAAGCAGCCCAACTGGGACGCGCTGGTGCCCGAAGAGCGCGGCAATGCCGCCACCGGCCTAAAGCCGGCGGTGGTGCTGGACGTGGACGAGACGGTGCTGGACAACTCGCCCTACCAGGCGCGTCTGCTGCGCGATGGCAAGGAATACGACGAGCTGAGCTGGGACCAGTGGGTGGCCGAGAAGAAGTCCACCGCAATTCCGGGCGTGGTGGATTTCGCCAAGGCCGCCAACGCCCGCGGCATCACCCTGATCTATATCTCCAACCGCGCCGTGCACCTCAAGGACGCCACGCTGGCCAACCTGCGCAGCGTCGGGCTGCCAGTGGCCGATGACAGCGTGTTTCTGGGCCTGGGCACGGTGGTCCAGGGCTGCGAACAGAATGGCAGCGAGAAAAACTGCCGCCGCCAGCTTGCCGGGCAGAAGTACCGCGTGTTGATGCAGTTCGGCGACCAGCTGGGCGACTTTGTGCAGGTCAGCGCCAACACCAGCCAGGCGCGTGGTGCATTGCTGCAGCAGTACCACGACTGGTTCGGCGAGCGCTGGTGGATGCTGCCCAACCCCAGCTACGGCGGCTGGGAGCCGGCGCAGTTCAACAACGACTTCAGCCAGCCCTGGCAGCAGCGCCACGACGCCAAGCGCGCCGCGCTGGAGGTGGCCCGATGAGCCGCGCACCGTTGCCGCTGGCCGCGCACGAGCGGCTGATCTTCGCGCTGGATGTGCCCAGCCATGACGAGGCGATCGCCTGGGTGGACCGGCTGGGCGAGTCGGTAGCGTTCTACAAGATCGGCATGGAGCTGCTGGCCTCCGGCGAGTACTTCCACGTGCTCGATGCCCTGGCCAAGCGCAACAAGCGTGTGTTCGTCGACCTGAAGTTCTTCGACATCCCCGCCACCGTGGCCGGCACCATCCGCCGCCTGGCGCAGTGGCCGGTGAGCTATTGCACCGTGCACGGCTGGCATGCGGGCATGCTGCAGGCTGCCGCCGAGGCCAACCAGGGCGACATGCGCCTGCTGGCGGTGACAGTGCTGACCTCGATGGGCCGGCCGGACCTGGCCGCGATGGGTATCGACCGCGAACCGGTGGAGGTGGTGGTGGAGCGCGCGCTGGCCGCCCAGGCCGCCGGCATCGATGGCGTGATCGCCTCCGGCCAGGAAGCCGGCCCGATCCGCAGCGCCACCGGCCCGGCCTTTTCGATCGTCTGCCCCGGCATCCGCCCCGGCGGCCCGGTCGGCGACGACCAGCAACGCACCGTGGGCGTAGCGCAGGCGTTCAACGATGGCGCCGATGCCATCGTGGTCGGCCGCCCGATTCGCCTGGCTGCCGATCCGGCGGCGGCGGCGGATGCGATCCAGGCTGAGATTCGTATGGCATTGGGGCAGCGCCAGGCGTAGTGGGGAGGCGCTTGATGGCATCCGCTAGCTAATAAAATCAATAAGTTAATTCGGTAGAATTAAAGTGTTGCTTTAACGTTAAGGGCTGCGTACGATGCCCTCGTCCGATGTCAGTCGGAAGCTGTGCCACTCATTGTCCACCGGGCTTGTCCCGGTTTTCGAAGGGATCGGGCCTTGTGCCCGATCCTTTTTTTTGCCTGCAGATTGGCGAGTGCGGCGATTGCGGCGTCGAGCCATCGCTCAACGCGGCGCCGTTGCCTTGCAGTAGCGATCGATGAACTGCTGGTGGGTGGGCATGACGTCCACGCAATGGCCGATGGTCTGCGCGATGCTGGCCAGGAAGCGTTCGGCGTCATGGTCGGGCACCTGATCCACCAGCGGGTGATAGCCCTGCGGCAACACGCCCTGGCCCACCATCACCTGCACCCAGCTGATCTCGGCGAACATTTCCTCGGAATTGCGGTAGAAGCGCCCGCTGTCGCGGAACAGGTCCAGGGTGAACTGCAGTTCCGGGGTGATCTGCATGGTGCGGCAGTGGCGCCAGAACGCGCTGTCGTCGCGTTCGATGGCGTGGTAATGCAGCACCAGGAAATCGCGGATGCGGTCGAACTCGAATGCCAGCCGGTCGTTGTAGCGCTGCACCAGCACCGGGCTGATGCCCTCGCGCGGAAACAACTCCAGCAGCCTGGAAATGCCGGCCTGGATCAGATGGATGCTGGTCGATTCCAGTGGCTCCAGAAAGCCGCTCGCCAGGCCCAGCGCCACCACATTGCGGTTCCAGAACTGCTTGCGCCGCCCGGTGGTGAAGCGCAGCGGGCGCGGGTCGGCCAGCGCTTTGCCATCCAGGTTGGCGAGCAGCGTGGCGGCCGCTTCGTCGTCGCTGATGTGTGCGCTGGAATACACGTAGCCGTTGCCGGTGCGGTGCTGCAGCGGAATGCGCCACTGCCAGCCGGCCGCGCGCGCGGTGGAGCGCGTGTACGGGGTGGGCGGGCCGACGTTTTCGCACGGCACCGCCAGTGCGCGATCGCAGGGCAGCCAATGGGTGAAGTCGTGATAGCCGGTGTGCAGTGCTTCTTCGATCAACAGCCCACGAAAGCCCGAGCAGTCGATGAACAAGTCGCCGCTGACGACCTGCCCGGACGCCAGCTGCAGCGATTGCACATGGCCGGTGTCCGCATGCAGCTGCACCTGTTCGACCAGGCCTTCGATACGCGTGACGCCGCGCTGTTCCGAGTAACTGCGCAAGAAGCGCGCGTACAGCGAAGCATCGAAGTGGTACGCGTAGGCGATATTGGCCAACGGCGAATTGGCCGGCACATCGCCGGCCGAGGTCATGAACTTGCCGCGCACGGCGGCCACGGTATTGAGCGTGTACGCACCCAGCGGCTGCGCTTTACCGCGCAAGTGTTGCTTGATCCAGTACTGGTGGAACGGCAGCAGCCCGAGCGGATGCCCGATTTGGGTGCCGAAGCCGTGGATGTACGAGGTGCCGGGGCGCTGCCAGTCGACGAACTCGATACCGAGCTTGAAGCTGCCCTGGGTCTGTCGCACGAACTCGGCTTCGTCGATGCCGAGCAGATTGTTGAAGGCCTTGATGTGCGGCACGGTGGCCTCGCCGACACCGACGGTGCCGAGCTGTTCGGATTCGATCAGCTGCACGTTGAAGCCGGGGCCGAGCACACGCGCGAAGGCGGCGGCTGCCATCCAGCCGGCGGTGCCACCGCCGACGATGACGATGTTGCGAAGCGGAGCGGGGATCATGGAGGTCCGGTCCTCAAAAGAAATAAAGTCACTAACAAAACGTCTGCGCTCACTGCCTGACGGTTGCAGCCGGTGCGACATGCAGCACCATTTGCTCGTGTTGACGCAGCCATCTGACAACTGCTCAATACGTTTTGTCAGCCGCTCCAGAAGCTGATAGGCGAACGGGGCCAATCGGCCCCGTTCGAATCACGCGCATCAAAGCGCATGCGCGTGCAGGTTACGTTGGATCAGAACTTTGCGCCCACCTCGAAGATCACGCTGCGTGGCACGTAGCTGATCTCGCCGTTGTTGACAACGGTGATATCCGGGTCAAGCCGCCCGTTGCTGCCGAAGCTGTTGTATTCGTACTGGGTGAAGTTCTTGAAGTCGAACGCGTTGAGCACGTTTACCCGTGCGGTCAGCTTGAAGTCGCCAGCCACGGTGAAGTCCTTGGTTGCCTGCAGATCGACGGTGCGATAGCCCCAGATCTTGCCGCCCAGCAGGAACTTGCCGTTGCCCGGCGGGACGACGCCGACCTGCTGGCAGGTGCCGCCATCGGGATCGGTGAAGCCGTAGCAGGCAATCGTGTTGATCGGCTCCGGCGTGGCCAGCACCAGCTTGGCGCCGAAGGTGACGCCCCACGGACCATCCAGCGAGCCGGAAGCCACGAAGCGATGCGCAGAGGCCGCATCGGACTTCACGAACGGGTAGTCGCGGATGGTGGCCTTGTCGAACGCAAACGGCTCGTCGATGTTGCGGTTCTGGCGCGCGCTGGTGTGGGTATAGGCCAGGTTCAAGCCCCAACCCGATTCCTTGGTGTACGGCTTTTCGGCCGACAGCAAGACCTGGCTGCTGCGCTGCTCCAGACCGTTGTCGCCGATGATCGTATTGCGATAGCCAGGCACCGGCTCGCCCCACGGCACGCCACCGTTGGCATCGAAATACGCGCCGTTCGGATAGCGGTTGACCAGGCTCATCACCAGGCCGTCGTAAGACAAAATGCGCTGGAAGGTGACATCGGTCAGCCAGTCGCCGACCTGGTTGCTGATGCCGATGCTGTACTGGTCGCTGTACGGGGTCTTGAGCTTGTTCTTGAACATGAAAAGCTCGGAGCTGTCGTTGGTGCCATCGATCGTATTGAGCTGATCGATACCGTTGAGAAACGCCGGATTCCATGGGGCGCAGACACGGTCGTCGCGGAAGCAGCCCTGGCCGCTGGCGGCATCGCTGAAGTACACCACCACCGGTGACAACGCGGCCTTGACCGATTCCAGCGCCAGCTGCTCGAACAGATTGCGGTCGTAGGAACGACCGGCACCGCCGTGGATCACCGCCGCCTCATCGCCGAACAGGTCGTACGAGAAACCCAGACGCGGCGCCCAGGCGTCCTTGAAGTTCTTGCGGTTGTTGCCGGTGCTGATGTAATCGGCCACGTTGACGCCGCTTGGCAGCAGGCGGTTGGCCCACGGCTGACCGGGGTTGGCCGGATCGTCGGAATACAGCGCATCCACGAACGGCTGCGAGGTCACGAAGTCGGTGTAGGCCGGGGTGTCTTCGTAGTCGTAGCGCACGCCGATGTTGATCATCAGCTTGTCGGTGGCAGCCCAGTCGTCCTGCAGATAGATGCCGTACTGCTTGGACGGCGATTCGACCACCGGCAGCTGGCCGGGATTGTCGAACGCACGGATATAGCGCACCTGGAACGGCACCGGCGCCACGCCGTTCTGGCCGACTTCGTAGCTGAATTGCGGATTGAGCGAGCTGGATTCGCGCGAGGTCAGCTTGATGTCGCGGTAGGTCACGCCGGTCTTGATGGTGTGCTCGCCGTGCCACTCCAGCGCATTGAAGGTCAGGTCGTTCTGGAACGACCAGCCCTTCTGGCTGCGCAGTTTGAAGTCTTCGCCGCTGGCGGCGCCGGTATTGAGAAACACCCACTGGCGCGGGTCGGCCTGGGTGCGATCGATGTAGGTGTAGATCGAACCATTGCCCACGCCGCGCGGCGTCGGCAGATTGCGCGAATCCTCGGTGGTGAGGATGGCTTCGTTGAACCAGCCATCGGCACTGTGCTGCCAACGCAGGCTGGTGCGCTTGTCCTTGTTGACCTTGTCCACGGCGCGGTCGGGCGCGTTCTGGCCGCCCACGTTGCTGACCTGGGTTTCGTCGCGGTACTGCGTGGCCAATTCGATACGATCGTTGTCGGTCGGTTCGAAGTCGATCTTGCCGAAGTACAGGTCCTCGCTGAACGGCATGTTCGACGCGCCGTATTGATCGCGCAGGTTCGACGGCAGCAGCCCGATGAAGGGCGTCGCTTCGGCACTGGGCTGCACGCTCTTGGGTGCGACGTTGTCCTTGCCTTCGTAGGCGAAGAAGAAATGCATGCGGTCCTGGATCAGCGGTCCGCCGATCGCAAACCCGTATTCCTTGGTCTGCGAATCGACCTTGCCGTCGGCTTCGTCCGGGCGTTCTTTACGCAGGTCCTGATTGGTGAAGCGGTAGAACGCCTCGCCGTGGAACTCGTTGGTGCCGGACTTGGTTGCCGCAGTGATGGCCGCGCCGCTGATCTGGCCGTACTCGGCCTTGTAGTTGGAGGTAATGACCTTGTATTCGCCGATCGCCAACTGCGGGAACGGATTGCCCTGGGTCTCGTCCTGGCCGGCAATGCCGCCGCCGGAGACGTAGCTCTTCTGGCTCACGCCATCGATGTACAGATTGCTGGAGCTGGCGTTGGACGCACCGCCGCGCAACTTGGTGTTGCCGTCCTGGTCGATGGTGAACACCATGCCTGGCACGGTGTCGGCAAATTCCAGGAAGTTACGCGTGGCCTGCGGCAGCTGCTGGATCTGGCGCAACGACACGGTGTTGCCCACTTCGGAGGTTTTCACGTCGCGAATCATCGGCGCGCTGACCGTCACCGTGTCCAGCGTGGTCGCATCGCCGGCCGGCGCTGCCGCCGCCTCCGTGCCGAGATCGACGGTGGCGCTGGAGGCCACCGACAGGGTCACCGTGCGGCTGGCGCCGTTGGATTCGACCTTGTAGGTGCCCGGCTGCAAACCGACGATGGTGTAGTTGCCGTTCGCATTGACCGGTGCGCGTCGCACCGAGCCGGTGGCGAGGTTGGTGACGACGACCTCGCTGCCGCTTTGCGCGGACGCGACCTGGCCGCGCAACGTGGCGTTGCTGGACTGGGCCATGGCCGGGGTGGTGGCGAACAACGAGGCAGCCAGGGCGCAGCACAACAGGCTACGTGCGGGCAGGGTGGAGACGGTGCGGTGATTCTTCATGACTTTCCCCCTCCCAGGGGTAAAGCGCGAACCAGTGAAGTGACTGGCGCGTCAGGTTGGTGCTTGGTGTGGACGGAACGGGTACAGCGGCAACAGACAGCAGAGACTGCAAACACAACAAAAAACGATCGCGAAGGAAGGGTGTTGCCTACAGCATCGCTCGCATCAAGCAACGCGCTGCGTGGACACACTGCCGATAAGCAAACTGCATGAAACCTGCAGGCGGCCCCTCCCCAGTGCAATGGGGCCGTGCAGTGATCGACGACGGGTTTGGCAACCAACGGCATCCGGCACCGAGGCACCGGGCGCCGTCCAGCCAGCCGTTACCAGATGATGCGGGCGCTCATGAACAAGGTGCGGGGCGGGGTGGACATCGCCCCGTACTGGTTGATGCTCACGCGCGGGTCGTAAATGCCGGCACTGCCCCAGTCGATGCTGTACTGATCGTAGTTGCGGAAGTTCAGCGCATTGATCAAATCGCCGCGCACCTGCACGGTCACCGCATCGGTGATGTGCATGTCCTTGGACAACGACAGATCCAGCTGGCGGGTGCCGAAGATGTCGCCGCCGGCGATGAACTTGCCGCCGGGCGCATCCACCGAGACCACGCGGATATTGTCTGAATTCGGGCCGCCGTACTGATCGTAGGAGATCGCCTCGTTGCGCGGCGGCACCGTGGCCAGGGTCAGCTTGGCCGAGCCGCTGATGCCCCAGAACAGGTCGTAGATGCCGGTGAGCACCAGGCGGTGGCGCGGCACCGCGTTGAGGTCCAGGAACGGGTAGTCGGCGATGGTGGCCGCATCGAAGCCGTAGCGATCGTCGTTACCGCGATTGCCGCGTGCACGCGAGAAGGTATACGCCGCGGTCAAGCCCCAGCCGCTTTCCTGCGTATAGGCCTTGTCCGCCGACAGCAGCAACTGGCCGGTCTTGGTCTCCACGCCGTTGTTGCCGATGATGAGGTTGCCGAAGCCCCTGGGCGTCTGTCCGAATGCCTGGCCGCCGTTCTGGAAGAAATCGCCGTTGGCATAGCGGTTGCCCAGGGTGAAGATGAAACCGTCCTTGCTGTGGATATACGACACCGTCGCCGAGGTGTTCCAGTCGCCCAGCTGGGTACGCAGGCCCAGCGAATACTGGTCCGCATACGGCGTTTTCAGATCGTTGTTGAGCAGATTGATCTCGCCGTTGCGCACGCGCGCGTCGACCAGGTTGCCCAGGCTGTCCGGGTTGCTCAAGAAAGCCGGATTGAAGTTGGTGCAGGTGCCGGGCGCAGGCGTGCAACCGGTGGATTCGGCAAAGCGGATCGTGTACTGCGCCAGCGCGGATTTGATCTGCTCCAGGCCCATCACGTCGAACAGGTTGCGGTCGTAGCTGCGGCCGGCACCGCCGAACAGCACCAGCGACTCGTCGCCACGGAAATCGTAGGAAAAGCCAAGGCGCGGCGCGAAGTTGTTGTTGTCCTGTTTGCGATTGCGGCCGTTGCTGATGTAGTCGTTGATGTTCACCCCGCCCTTGGCGAGCTGCTCGGCGTAGGTGGCGCTTACCGCCGGATCGGTGCCGGGGCCGTTCAAGGCCGCCACCACTTCCGGCGGGGTCACGTTGTCCAGGTACGAGGGAATCTTTTCGCCATCCCAGCGCACGCCGAGGTTCAACTGCAGCTTGTCGTTGACGTCCCAATCGTCCTGGATGTACAGGCCCAGCTGCTTGCTGGTGGTGGTCACCGACGGCGCGGCACCGGCGAACGGCAGATTGAAGCGCACCTGGTAGGGCGTGGCCGCAGTGCCGACGCCATCGCCCACTGCGTAGTAAAACGACGGGTTGGCCGCAGAGTTTTCGCTCTGGGTCAGCTCCACTTCCTTGTACTTCACGCCCATCTTGATGACGTGGTTGCCGTGCCATTCGAGGTTGTTGAAGGTCAGGTCGTTCTGGAAGCTGGGGCCTTTCTGGCCCTTGCGCTGGATCGCCAGGCCGCTGGTGGCGCCGTCGTTGAGCAGCACGTCGTCTTCGGCGATGCCGCGCGTGTACACGGTCTGGCTGCCCAGGGTGTAAGCGGTGGGATTGAACAGCACGTCTTCATAGGACACGCGCGCTTCATTGACGTAGCGCTCGCCGTAATGCTGCCAGCGCAGGTCGAAGCGTTTTTCGGTATTGAGATTGATCTTGGAGGCGATCGCGGTGGTCTGGCCGCCGACACTGTCGCGGCTTTCTTCGTCGCGGTACTTGCCGGTGAGCTCCAAACGATCGTTCTCGCCGATGTCCCAGTCGACCTTGCCGAAGTACAGGTCTTCGTTGAACGGACGGGTCACCGAGCCCAGGCGGCTCTGCACGCCGGCCGGCAGGTCGTCGCTGAGCGCGCTGAAACGATCCGGCACGGCCACCGGATCGGCCGAGACCTCGAAGCCCTTGCCTTCGTAGCTGAAGAAGAAATGCGCCTTGTCCTGCACGATCGGCCCGCTCAGCGCAAAACCGTATTCGTCCTGGTGGGTCTTGCGCTTGTTGCCGTCGGCATTGGGTGCGCCGGCGCGCTCATCGGCCTGGCGCGCACGGAAATCGGTATTGCTGGTGCGCCCGAAGATCTCGCCGTGGAATTCATTGCCGCCTGACTTGGTGGAGGCAACGATCGCCGCCGAACCCACCTGGTCGAACTCGGCCTTGTAGTTGGAGGTGATGACCTTGTACTCGCCGATGGCCAGCTGCGGGAACGGATTGCCCGCGCTCTGCTCCTGGCCGGACACGCCGCCGAACAGGTAGCTCTTCTGGCCAACGCCGTCGATGTAGACGTTCACCGCCGAGCTGCCCTGCGCGCCGCCGCGGATCTGGCTGTTGCCGTTGGAGTTGGTCTCGAACTGCATGCCCGGCACGGTGTCGGCGAACTCCAGGAAGTTGCGCGTCAGCTGCGGCACGGTGCTGATCTGCTTCAGCGACACGTTGGTGCCCACTTCAGAGGTCTTGACCTCCTGCAGCGTGGTGGCGGTGACCTGCACCGCGTCCAGCGTCGTCGCATCGCCGGCAGGTGCGGCTGCCGCCGCGCCGCCCAGGTTCAAGGTGACCGACGAGGCCACCGACAAGGTCACGGTCTGCTCGCTGCCGGGGCCGGCGTCCACCTTGTAGGTGCCCGGAGGCAGGCCGACCAGCGCGTAGCTACCGTCGGCGCCGGTGGGCACGCGTCGGACGGCGCCGTTGGCGACGTTGGTCGCGGTCACGGTGGTGCCGGCCTGTGCCGCGGCGACCTGGCCGCGCAACGTCGCGTTGCTGGACTGGGCCATGGCTGGCGTGCTGGCCAGCAACGAGGCGGCCAAGGCGCAGCACAACAGGCTGCGCGCCGGCAGGGTGGAGACAGTGCGGTAATGCTTCATGACTTTCCCCCTCCCAGGGGTAAAGCGCGAACCAGCGGAGTGGCTGGCGCGTCGGTATTACGTAAAGCGGGACAGCGGGCAACAACTGTGGGACTGCAAGCAACACAAGCTCAGCAAAGCGCGGTGGCGCGTCTCAGGTAGGAGGCGCAGCACGCGGCGCGCTGGAAGCGCGCACGATCAATTCGGGAACCATCTCGGAGAACGCCGGCGGGGCGGCATCGGTGGGCGGTGCAGGCGCATCTACCAGTTGCTGACCCAGCAACAATTGCAATGCACGCGCACCCAGCCCGGCGATATCCACCCGCATGGTGGTCAGCGCCGGCAGCACGTAGCGCGCCATCGGCACGTCGTCGAAGCCGGCCAGCGCGATGTCCTGCGGCACCTTCAGCCCGGCATGGCCGAGCGCGAACAGGCAGCCCAGCGCCATCATGTCGTTGGCCGCGAACACCGCATCCGGGCGTGTGTCCTGCGCCAGGGTCTGGCCGGCGCGGTAGCCGGATTCTTCATCGAAGTTGCCCGGCAGCACCCACGGCTGCGCCTGCGCATCCAGCGCCAGCTCGTCGCGGTAGCCGCGCAGACGCTCATGCGCATCGAAGTTGTCGGCCGGCCCGGCGATGAAGGCGATGCGGCGATGGCCGCTGTCGCGCAGATGCCGCGTCATCAACCGCGCGCCGCCGTAGTTGTCCACGTTGAGCACCGGGCGCTGGCTGGCCGTGCCGGCGCAGTTGAGCAGCACTGCCGGCAGGCCGCCGGGCAGCGCGTCTTCGTGCACGCCGGAGTCGCCCAGCGAGGGCGACATCACCACCACCCCGTCCACGCGCCCGGGCAGGCGTTCCAGCGCCTTGCGCTGCGCCTGCGGGTCGCCGTGCGAGCTGGACACCAGCAGGTGATAGCCCTGCTCGCGCGCCACCTGGTCGATGCCGCGAATCAATTCCGAAAAGAATTCGCCATGCAGGTCCGGCAACACCACCCCGATGGTGTGGGTACGCCGGCTGCTCAAGCTGCGCGCGGCGTGATGCGGGATGTAGTGCAGCGCACGGGCGACCTGCAACACGCGTTCGCGCACCGACTCGGCCACGTGCTGATGCCCGTTCATGGTGCGCGAGACCGTGGCCACCGACACCTGCGCTTCGCGCGCGACATCCTTGATGGTGACGCTACCGCCTTCGGACCTTGGTCGACTCATGCTCTCGCACTCCCCAAAACAACGCGCCTGGCGCCGCGCGCCGGGTCAGGGCGCATGGTCCGCTGGCGCAGAACATTCGTGCCACACATGCACATGGATGACATCGGCCCCGACCGATGGCGATCTCAGAACGAGATGGCGCGCACGCTAGCAGGAACTGCAAGCGCTTACATGATGCGCTGCAGCATTGCAGCAAACGCAGGCAGCACAAGGGCTCGCAGCAGATGCCTGGACAAGTTTGTCCGGAGAAGACAACAGCGGTCAATGTCGGACACTGGACGACAACATGCCTGGAACTACGAAAATCTAACGTTTTCCCACCGTACCCCAGCGCACGGTTGTCGCGCGCCTTGCCGCCAACGCATTCAGACAGCAAGATGCGCCGATCGACCAGGGGAACATCGTGCGCATGTCGCTATCCACCGTCCGCGCCGGCCGGTTCCAGTCCATCGCGTGGGTGCTGCTGGCAGCGCTATGCGCCAGCAGTTGCCAGCGCAGCGACACTGCCGCTGCCTTGCCCGGCGCCACCGCCGAGCCGGCAGCGGCGATGCAGTCGATGACCATGCCATTGCGTCGCAACGATCTGGTTGCCTATGCGCGGATCCGGGTCACGCCTGCGCAGTACACCCAGCTGGAAGCGGCCTGGCGCAGCGGTGCCAGCCGCTGGCCACTGACCGAGCTGCCGCTGCCCAATGAGGTGGGCGACCTGCTCGGCACGCTGTCCGCGCCCGGTGCCGAACGCCAGCTGCAACAGGCCTTCGATGCGCAACTGGCCGGGCAGGCGCAGGGCATCCGCCAGGCCGCGCAGTCGCTGGGCCAGTTCGGTGTGCAATACCTGCGCAGCCGCAACGACTACCAGCCCGAGCAGCGCGCGCATTACGTGCAACTGGTCGACGCCCTGAGCGCCTGGGCCGCGACCGCGCCGCTGGCCGATCGCGCCCGTGCCAAGGCCAGCATCACCGACCTGGTGACCGCCGCCCGCGCCACCGGCATCGGCTCGGACGCCGATCTGCAGCGCTTGGGGATGGAAGAGAGCCTGCGCCGGCTGGGGCCGTTCTGGGCAGCGGCCAAGCAGGTGCTGGAGCGCTACGGCCTGTCGCTGGACACCAGCCTGGATGCGCTGCGCACCGGCCTGATCAAACAGGAGGGCGAGCGCGCCCAGGTGCGGCTGCGCTATCCCCTGGCTGCACATGACATCGACCTCACCATCGCCCTGCTCAAGCGCGAAGGCCATTGGTACCCGCAGCAAACCCAGGACGAGGTGCAGGCGCTGATCAGCGCCGCGCCGGCGGGGCCCTTACCCGACGCCGCTGCAGCGCCCGACACCCCGGCGGCCGCGCCCGCCAAGCCCGCCGCCACCGGGCAACGCCCGGCTGGGCGATAATGACCGTGATGCCAGAACAAAATCCCCTGCCGTTCCCGGACGGCCAGCCCGCCCCGCCCAGCGCTGCCGCCGCCGATCTCGGTGCCACAGCCGCGGCATTGCCGACGGCCGTACCGGTTCCGCCGGACGCCGCGCCGTCGATCGCGCCGGCCGTCGCCGCCGCCCGTAACGCCAAACGCCCGTGGTGGGCGCGCCTGCTCGGTCGGCTGGCCGACCCGTGGTTGAGCCTGACCATCGAACCGGATCAACCGAGCCGCTACGACGACGGCACGCCGGTGGTCTACGTGCTGGAGGACTACGGCCTGTCCAGCGCCCTGATCCTGGACAAGGCCTGCCGCGAGGCCGGGCTGCCCTCGCCACTGGTGCCGCTGCCGGGCGACCCGCTGCAGCGCAAGCGCGCCTACTTGGCGCTGTCGCGGCGTAGCAGCAGTAATTCGTTGATCCCCGAGCAGCGCGGCGGCAAGACCCATTCCGACTCGCTGGCCAAGTTGCTGCAGGCGCACCGCGTGCGCGACGACCTGGACGTGCATCTGGTGCCGGTGTCGATCTTCGTCGGCCGCGCCCCCGACAAGCAGAGCGGCTGGTTCGCGGTGCTGTTCTCGGAAAACTGGGCGCTGGTGGGCCGCTTCCGGCGCCTGCTGGCGGTGCTGCTCAACGGCCGCACCACCATCGTGCGCTTCGCCCCGCCGATCTCGCTGCGCCAGACCATGGCCGAGGGCCTGCCGCCCGAGCGCACCCTGCGCAAATTGCAGCGCGTGTTGCGCACCCATTTCCGGCGTATCCGCGAGGCGGTGATCGGGCCGGATCTGTCCACCCGCCGCCTGCTGGTGGACCAGGTGCTGGCCGCCGACTCGGTGCGCGAGGCCATCGCCACCCAGGCCAGGCGCGACAACAGCAAGCCGGTGGATGCCTGGCGCAAGGCGCACGCCTATGCCTGGGAAATCGCCGCCGACTATTCCAGCCCGGTGGTGCGCTCGGCCAGCTTCCTGCTCACCCACGTGTGGAACCGCATCTACGCCGGTGTGCTGGTGCATCACCTGGACAAGCTCAAACAGGCCGCGCCCGGGCACGAAGTGGTCTACGTGCCCAGCCACCGCAGCCATATGGATTACCTGCTGCTGAGCTACCTGCTGTACGAGCGCGGCATCGTGCCGCCGCACATCGTGGCCGGCATCAATCTCAATCTGCCGGTGGTCGGCACGCTGCTGCGCAAGGGCGGTGCGTTCTTCATCCGCCGCAGCATCCGCGGCAACGCGCTGTATTCGGCGGTGCTCAGCGAATACGTCGCCCAATTGGTGGCCGGCGGCTACTCGATCGAATACTTCGTCGAAGGCGGGCGCTCGCGCACCGGCCGTCTGCTGCAGCCCAAGGGCGGCATGATCGCCATGACGCTGCGCGCGTATCTGCGCCAGCCGCGCAAACCGGTGCTGTTCCAGCCGGTCTACATCGGCTATGAAAAGCTGATGGAAGGCAACAGCTATCTGGACGAGCTCACCGGCCGGCCCAAGGAAAAGGAATCCATCTGGGGCCTGCTGTGGTCGATCCCGAAGGTGCTCAAGCAGAACTACGGCCAGGTGGTGGTGAACTTCGGCGAGCCGATCGCGCTCAACGACGTGCTGGCCAAGCATGCCCCGGAGTGGGATAGCCAACCGCTGCCCGACGATGAAAAACCCAGCTGGCTCGCGCCGGCGGTGGACACGCTGTCCACGCAGATCCAGACCCGCATCAACTGCGCCGCCGACGTCAACCCGATCAACCTGCTGGCGCTGGCGCTGCTGTCCACGCCCAAGCATGCGATGGGCGAGGCCGACCTGATCGCGCAGATCGAGTTGTGCAAGAAGCTGCTGGCGGAGATGCCGTATTCGGACCGCGTCACCGTCACCCCGCATACCCCGGCGCGCATCATCACCCACGCCGAAGAGATCAACGTGCTCACGCGTGTGTCGCACCCGCTGGGCGATGTGCTCAGCGTCAGCGGCGACACCGCGGTGTTGCTGAGCTACTTCCGCAACAACGTGCTGCATTTGTTTACCGCATCGTCGTGGGTGGCATGCTGCTTCCAGAACAACCGCCGCATGAGCCGTGCCGGCCTGCTGCGGTTGGGTCGCACCGTGTACCCGTTCCTGCAGGCGGAGTTGTTCCTGCCGTGGAGCGAAGACCGTTTCGCCGAACGCATCGAACAGACCATCGACATGTTCGTGCGCGAAGGCCTGTTGCTCAACGTCGCCGACGACGATGGCGGTGTGCTGACCCGCAACACCGGGCAGACCGACGAGGTGTTCCGCCTGCGCGCGATCGGTCACTCGTTGCAGCAGGCGTTCGAGCGCTATTACATCGCCATCTCGGTGCTGGTGAAAAACGGCCCCGGCGTGCTCGGCGCCGGCGAACTGGAAAGCCTGTGCCAACAGGCCGCGCAACGCCTGAGCCTGTTGTACGCCCCGGCCGCCCCGGAGTTCTTCGACAAGACCCTGTTCCGCAGCTTCATCCAGAAACTGCGCGAACTGCGCCTGGTGTGGCCGGACGAGAACAGCAAGCTGGTGTTCGACGAGCGGCTGGATGCGTGGGCCAAGGATGCCAAGTTCATCCTGGGCCGCGAGCTGCGGCACACGATCGAGCGCGTCAGCCCGGAAGCGGCGAAGCCGGATGTGGTGTCGCCGCCGGCTGAGTAAGGCGGCGGTGCAACCGCCATCGTCTCCCTGCAGTACGTGAGGGTGAGCCAATGGCAGGGCACGTAGGTAGGCGCAGACGCGCGCGACGTTTCCCTTCTCCCCTTGGGAGAAGGTGCCCGAAGGGCGGATGAGGGTCGGCCAGCACGCAAATCCTCCAGCGCTGCGGCAGACCAACGTCACTACTCGCGCACGCCAACAACTTCACACAGCAGTTCCGTTCGTTTCATCCCTCCCTTGCAGCCCTGCCGATAGCATCGCGCCACCTTTCACAACGATAGGGCGCGTCGCAGCAAGAGCGTGCCCGGCAGGAGACCTCCATGCGCGCAGCCATCCACACCCAATTCGGTGACCCCGCCCAGGTGCTCGAACTCGGCGAGCGGCCCACGCCGCAGCCGGGCAAGGGCCAGATCCGCATCGCCATGCGCCGCTCGCCCATCCACAACCACGACCTGTGGACCGTGCGCGGCAACTACGGCTACAAGCCCGAACTCCCGGCCATCGGCGGCAGCGAAGCGGCAGGCGTGATCGACGCCCTCGGCGAAGGCGTCGAAGGCCTGCAAGTGGGCCAGCGCGTCGTCGCAGCCGGCGTGCACGAAAGCTGGGCCGAATACTTCCTTGCTGACGCCTCCGGCGTCGTCCCGCTGCCCGACGCACTCGACGATGACCGCGGCTGCCAGTTGATCGCCATGCCGCTGAGCGCCCTCATGCTGATCGAATCCTTGCACGTCAAAAAAGGCGACTGGGTCGTGCAGAACACCGCCAATGGCGCGGTCGGCAAGACCGTGGCCATGCTCGCCGCCGCACGCGGCATCAACGTGATCAACCTGGTGCGCCGCGACGCCGGCGTGGACGAGCTGAAAGCGCTGGGCATCGGCAACGCAATCTCCACCGCGCAAGCAGGCTGGCAGTACAAGGCGCGCGCGCTGGCCGGCGACGCACCGATCGTGCGTGCCATCGACTCGGTCGCCGGCAGCGCGGCCGGCGAGTTGATGGCGCTGCTGGCCGAAGGCGGCGAGTTGATCTCGTTCGGCTCGATGACCGGCGAGCCGCTGCAGATTTCCAGCGGCGATGTGATCTTCAAGCAGGCCAGCGTGCGTGGCTTCTGGGGCAGCAAGGTCACGGCCGCCACCAAGCCCGAGGACAAGCGCCGCATGATCGGCGAACTGCTCAAGGCCGCCGTCGATGGCAGCCTGGCCTTGCCGGTGGAAGCGGTGTTCGATCTGGAAGATGCCGCCAAGGCCGCCGCAGCAAGTGCCGAACCGGGACGCAGTGGCAAGGTCCTGCTACGCGCGGGCTAGGCCAAGGGCGCGACTCGCCAGCAGACCGCATTTAGCTCCAAAAACAAGGAGACAAAGCCCCTCTCCCCCCGGGAGAGGGGTTGGGGTGAGGGTACGGCCCAAGCGATCAACGCGACGAGCCTCAGCTAAAGCCCGCGGTGGCCATCAGACAAACGCTGCCTGCATCACTCAGTGACCCAACTGCCTATCCCCGCGCTGCCGATACCAACAACCGCAAAGCAAACCCAAGCGGCCGCACGCACCAACCTCACGCCGGCTCGTCAGGCACCAGCTCCATTTCCAGCCGCGTAATGCAGTCCTTGAGATGCAGCTTGCGCTTCTTCAAGCGCTTCATCTGCAGCTCGTCCTCCACGTTCGCAGGCACGCGCTGAATCTCCTCGTCCAACGCGCGGTGGGCGCGTCGCAACTCGGCGATCTGCTCGGCAATCTCGGCGGGTGAGAGGGTTTCCACGGCTCCGAGCATACACAAACCGATGCCGGTCGCGTCACCCGCCGCGCTTGCCAAGCTGCCCGAGGCTGCGACAATGCCTGCGCGCCGTTGGGGAAACGGCGGCGCGCCTCATCTCATCATTGCCGCGCGGCCACGGCCGTCGAGAAAGGAGTCTTTACGATGCGTTTGCGTTCTTCCCTGCTGGCCCTGAGCCTGCTCACCGCCTCCACCCTGGCCACCGCGGCCGACGTCGCCAAGTACGACGGCTTTCTGTGCTGCAACCTGCGCACCGACGGTAGCTGGATCAGCGACAGCAACTACGCCGAAGACGGTAAGCGCGTGCTCCCCGTCGGCACCCCGGTCAGCGTCACCGGTTTCGGCCGCAACCGCGTCAACCTCAAGATCGCCGGCGAAAAACAATCCATCGGCAACGACTACAGCCGCGACCTGGACAACACCGCCTTCGCCGCCCGCTACGTCGTCAGCGCCGACCCCAAGCTCAAGCTCGCCACCTTCCCGCCGAAGATTCGCCAGGCAATCAACGATGGCAAGCTCACCGGCGGCATGACCCGCGAACAGGTCCTGATGGCGGTCGGCTACCCGATCAGCAGCGAGAACCCGAATCTGGACGCCTCGCTGTGGCGCTACTGGCGTGACAGTTTTTCCGAATATCAGGTGCAGTTCGGCCCCAGCGGCAAGCTGGTCAAGGTCACCGCGGACCCGCAGTTGATGAATTTGATTTGGGTTCCGTGAACTGTCTCGGTGGTCGCGCATCGCGCGGCCACGTGAGCGGCGACTTCATCGCCTCAGCAGGGTGGTGGAAAACCGGGAAAATGGCTGGCTCCAGGAACTGACGTCTGGCTCGCAACGATACCCAATCAGCACGCGCACAAGCCCGTCGCGACGATTCTTCCTCGGCCAACTGGCCGCCAACGACCGAAGCCACCATGCAACGAAATCCGGATCTGTACCCTAAAGACGATAATGGCGACACCCTTTGGCACATCGCCCAGCAAGGGGTGGATCTTTCGAAGCCGCGCGAGATTGCGTTCTCAGTGGTCTTCCCCACGAAGGAGTCTGCATTGGCGTTCTCGGTGACGATGCTTCGTTTCGAGCAAAAAGTGCGTTGCTGCCATTACGAGGAAAACACGGCGTTTCCGATGGACGTGACCGTGTATCCAACCATGATCCCGTCGTACAAGGCGATTTCGGCGTTCGAGGAAGAGTTGGCAACGGAGGCCAAGCCGTTGGGAGGTTTGAATGACGGATGGGAGTTTTCTGTGGATGAAAAGAACGTCTAACGCGGGCGGTGTGCGAGAGAGCCTGCGATGCAGCCACTGCATCGCTGAGCGCGTCGCACTTTTTTACCGCATCGGCCCTTTTTACCGCATCAGCGCTGCGACTGTGGTACGCGACGCAGCTGTGACACGTCATAGCCCATTGCGGCGATACGTTGAACAGCCTGCTGATAGTCGGCCTCGGACACCTGCGGAGTACGTGCCATGTACCAGACGTAGTCGCGCTTGCTGCGTGCCACGATGGTCTGCCTGTAATCTGCATCTCGCCAGGCGATCACGTACTCAGCCTTGAACGGCCAGAAGAATTGCATGCTCCACAGCGCGCCATTGCCATCCTTTGCGACCTCGCCGATCGGATGCATGGACTTGAGCGGCGCCTCGAAACTTCCCTTGCGGAAGGTGAAGGTGGTCTGGATGCGGCCATCCGGTCGCAGCGCATAGCGCTCCACGGCATCGTAGGCCTTGCGCTCGGGCCGGGTAGGAATGTGCGCGATGACGTACCAGTCGCCCATGAAGCGTGGCACGTCAACAGTGTCTGCGCGGGGCAGTGCAGCGCGTGAATCGCTTGCGCTGGCACTCCCATAGACCGCAAGCGTCAGTAACAACAGCATCGAACGATGTCGCATGGCAACCTCCATCAAAAGAGCACGTACATGGGCCTACGTAGCTGCAATGCGCTTGGATGCAGCCCCATGCGATGCAGTTCCGGCCCGGGTGCAAGCGTGCCCCTCTGTGCCAGTGACATGACGGTACCGTGCGAGAAGTCGTGGCAGCGTGTCGTCATCGTCTCGCCAGTTCTGGCGAACAGAGGCCGATCTTGTGCCTGTCTACGTACCGGTGTGATAGCGTCCCGCCCCTCTATGAACACGGGTGATTGTCCATGCAGCAGTCGGTGACGCTGGCAAACTATCTGCAAACGCACTTCGTCGACAAGCCAACGTTCGCATCGCTTGCCGGCATCACGGTCGATCGGCTCGATGCGCTTCTGGAAGCGGATGCCATACCCAAACCGACGTATACGTGCGACGGACATTCCGTCCGTTCGGCGGCGTTTGGAGTCACACACATCGACGAGCGCCTTGTGGGCGACTACTTCCGTCCCGAATGCAGGAAATGGGTGGACATCGCCGACCGAGCCGCAAAGGGGGACGCGCGTGATGCCGTGCTTGCGGCATTGGGTCGGGAATTGGAGAAAGGGTTGCGCGCGCACATCGAGGGCCCGGATGCCATCGAAAAAAAGATCCAGGGGTTCATCCCCTATTTTCTTGATGGGACCTTTGGCCTGTGCGTGGCAGACCCGTCCCTCGGCATGGAGATCGCCAGGAAGGAAATGCTCCAGGAACGGCTGACATCGCTGACCGAGGCCGGCAGTAATCCCGCGCCGGAGGAGATTGGCAGGGACGCACTCTTGCAACTCATCGATGCCTACGCAGACTCGGCAATGCCGTTCTCCCCGGTCGAGTACGCGCGTAGCAGCAGAAAGCGCCTTGTGGACGATCTGCGTCCCTTGGTGGCCATGCGCGAGGCGTGAGGCGTGCGCGATGGAGACAAGGCCTGAGTGGCTGGCTGCACAAAGCATGCAATGCAGGATCGACGCGCCACAGGACGCTCCCCGGAGGATCGCCCGTCAGCGGCAACGAGCGGGCCATGGCTCACTTGCCTTGGCGCCAGCCAATGACTAGCGTCTGCAACTGACCGCACAGCGGCGACCATTCACCAAGGCGATACCGCGTCTTCCCCATATGGATAGATCGTTGCGATCTTTCCATCCGCATCGTGCTCCAGCGATGCCATTTTGATACTGCGTAGATGCGTCTGCCCGCCTGATAAAACAGCGTCGTGATAGAACAGATACCACTGGCCTTCGAAGGCGCAGATGGAGTGGTGGGTGGTCCAGCCGATCACCGGGGCGAGCAGCACGCCTTGATAAGTGAACGGGCCGTACGGCGTGTCGCTGGTGGCGTAGCAGATCAGGTGGGTGTCGCCGGTGGAATACGACAGGTAATAGCGGCCGGCGTGGTGATGAACCCAGGGGCCTTCGAAGAAGCGGTGGGCATGGTCGCCGGCGCGTAGCGGGGTGCCGTGTTCGTCGAGGATGACGATCTCGCGGGTGGGTTCGGCCAGTTGGGTCATGTCTTCGCGCAGGCGCGCGACGCGCGGGCCGAGTGCGGGTGCGTCGTCTGCGGGTTCCTGGTTGGTTTGGTCGTAGACGTTGTCGCGGTAGTGCTGCAACTGGCCGCCCCAGATGCCGCCGAAGTAGAGGTAATGCGCGCCGTCGTGGTCGGCGAACACGGCCGGGTCGATCGAGTAGGTGCCTGCGATGGGCTCGGGTTCGGCAACGAACGGGCCTTCGGGGCGATCGCCCACCGCCACGCCGATCTGGAAGATGCCGTCGGCGCGTTTTGCGGGGAAATACAGGTACGTACGGCCATCGCGCTGCGCGGCATCCGGCGCCCACATCTGCCGCTTTGCCCAGGGGACGTCGCGGACGTGCAGCACTTGCCCGAGGTCTTCGACCGGCGCATTGGGATGCGCCATCCGGAATACGTGGTAGTCGGCCATGTCGAAATGCGAGCCGTCATCGCTGAAGGCAACGCCGGCATCGATGTCGTGCGAGGGATACAGGTACAGCGCGCCGTCGAACACGTGTGCGGAAGGGTCTGCGGTGTAGAGGTGGGTGACCAGCGGTGCGGAAATGGCGGTGCGCGCCAGCGCCTGCAGTGCATCGGAGTGCAGTTCATCGGACATGCGCGTACCTGTGCATGAAGTGGGAGGGAGGGCGTCAGCTGGTGGCGAGCGGTGCGCTGCGTCGGCGTACGCCCAGGTCGTGTTCGATGCGGGTTTCCAGCGTCTTGTCGATCTCGTACAGCGCCAGCAACGCGGTGCCGAGCAGGAACGGGATGGAGGCGTACACGCTGATGGCCAGGCGAATGCCGCTGGTCACTGCATCGCTTTGCAGCGGCAGGGCGGCGTTGTAGCCATAGAACGCCAGGATGCCTGCGACCAATGCGCCGCCGACGCTGAGGCCGATCTTCAGCCCGCACAACATCGCCGAGAAGATGATGGCGGTGGCGCGGCGGTGGTTCTTCCACTCGGAGTAATCGGCCACGTCGGCGATCATCGCCCACAGCAGCGGGATGGTGATGCCGTAGAAGAAGCCGTGCAGCACGTAGGAGGCGAACACCCAGCCGATCGCATCCGGCGGGTACACGTAGAACGCCAGCAAAAACACGGTGGAGATCAGCAGCGCGCCACCGAAGACGTTGCGCTTGCCGTAGCGATCGGCTAGTCGCTTGGAAAAACCGATACCCACGATCATCGCCAGGATGCCGCCGGCACTGAACACGCTGAACGCCGAGGTCGGTGCGTCCTGCGGCCACTGCAGCGCACTCATGCCGGCACCGGTCAACACACTGTTGATGCCGCCGATAAAGCGGTTGAAGCCCGCGTGATCGAGGAACTGCGTCAATGCGTTCGCGTCGAGGTAGTACTTGAAGTAGTAGATGTACATCCCGCCCTTCATGGCGAGATTGATGAAGACCAGGATGGTCAGCGCCAGCATCACCAGCCAGGGCTTGTTACGGACCAGATCGGTGAGGTCCTGGCGCACGCTGGTGCGCTGTTCGCTGATCGGCAGCACGCGCTCGCGGGTGGTGAAAAAGGTGATCAGAAAGCACAGCGTGCCGACGGCGGCGAACAAGGCCATCGTGTTGCGAAAGCCCTGCGCCTTGTCGCCGTTGCCCAGAATCAGCACCAGCGGCAGCAGCAGCACCTGGATGATGAACTGTGCAAACGTCACCGCCAGAAAGCGATACGCCGACAGACTGTTGCGCTGCTCCATGCTGCCGGTCAACACGCCGCTCAATGCCGAATACGGCAGGTTGTTGGCCACATACACCAGCATCAACAAGGTGTAGGTAGCGAAGGCGTAGGCGATCTTGCCCTGCTCGCCGAGTGCGGGCGTGTTGAATGCGGCCAGCGACAACGCGCCGAACGGCACTGCCGTCCACAAGATCCACGGCCGGAACTTGCCCCAGCGTGTGCGGGTGCGATCGGCCAGGATGCCGATGATGGGCGTGAACACGAAGGCGCCGAGCATGCCCACCACGAAGATCAACGTAGCCGCCGCGCTCGCCGGGATGCGAAACACATCGGTGTAGAAGAACGCCAGAAAAGTGACCAGCGTCTGGAAGATCAGATTGGCCGCCAGGTCGCCCAGGCTGTAGCCGATCTTTTCGCGCAAGGAGAGCTGCTGTGAGCGATCGTTCATGAGGTGGGGCGGGGCTCAAGGAGTGCTGCGGAAAACGCCGCGGTGCGCGCTACTTCGCCGGTCGCGATGGGGATGATCGCGACGGCGAAGACAGCACTTGGAGTGGCTAACAAAACGTAACGCAGTAGTGTCGATAGCCACTCCTAGAAGGTACCGCGAATGCCGAGCATGACCGTGCGCCCGGGCTCGTACAGATCGTAGGTGGCGTTGGGCCAGGCGTAGGTGGTGCGCAGCGGCTCGTCGGTGAGGTTGGTGACGTTGAGGGTGATCTGCGGCTTGGACGGCAACGATTCCAGCGTGTAGCTGGCCGACAGATCCAGCTGGCCGCGCGCATCGGCGTTGAGGCGTGCGTAGGGGATGCCGTTCTGGTTGGCGCCGGAGATCACCATGTCGTCGTTCCAGGTGTAGGACAGGCGCACCGAGGCGGCGTCCTTTTCCCAGTACACGGTGCCGTTCCACAAGTTCGGCGCAACACCGACCGCCACTGCCGGAATGCCTTCGCCTTCCGAGGATTGGGTAACGTGCGTGTAGTTCACGCTGAAGCCCATGCCGTCGACCAGCTTGTCCAGCGGCTGCACCCAGATCGCCTCGGTGCCGCGGATGTTGAGCACGCCATCGGCGTTGACCTGGGTCTGCACGTCTACCGTGGCGGCATTCGGGCCACCGCGCTGGTCCAGGCCGGCTTGCTGGATCGGCAGCAGGCTCTCGTACGGCACGCCCAGGTCGTTGAACGGAATGCGCCGCACGCCGTTGACAGTGAAGCCGCTGATGCGCTTGTTGAACAACGTCAGGCCCACATAGCCCTCGCCGCCGGTATACCACTCGCCGCCGAAGTCGACGTTGGTGGACAGATACGGCGCCAGGTTGGGATTGCCCTGGGTTGCGGTTTGCGCGGAGGGGTCGCTGAAGTTGGTGTTGGGCAGCATCGCGCTGGGGTCGGGCCGGGTGAGCGTGCGCGAGCTGGACAGGCGCAGCACCACGTTGTCGGCTACGTCCCAGGCGGCGTTGAACGAAGGCAGGGTTTCCTTGTAGTCCGAATCCAGCACCTGGATGCGGCGGATGCCGTTGATGGTGACCGGGCCGGTGATGGTCTGGTCTGTGGTCACGTAACGCACGCCGGCGTTGAAGCGCAGCGTACGGTTCCAGACTTCGGTTTCTGCATTGGTTTCGATGTAGAAACCCCAGTTCTTTTCGCGGATGCCGCCGGCCGAGGCGCCGGTGTTGGCGGAGTTGGTTTCCGGTGCGGAATCGCGTAGCGCGTAGTAATTGGTATCGCCCAGGAAGTGGTTGAAGTCGGCGGTGATAAAGCCGTCCGGACCGGGCCGCAAATAGCCGGCCAGGGCCGCATTTGGCACCGCCGAGCCAGGGCCGCCGTTGCACACATTGCCGCCACCGCCGCGGCAGACCACCTGCTCCCAGGCGATGCTGTTGTCGAAGCCGCGGATGGTGCGCTCGGCCTGGTCGTAGGCGGCGCCGATCTTGATGTTGCGCTTGTCTTCGCCGAACTGCAGGTCGGCGCGGCCGCCACGTGTTTCGGTCACGCGCTTTTCGTTCTGGATATTGACCCGGCCGCCGTTCCAGCCCCAGCCCAGGTTGGGGTCGTTGAGATCGAGCGGGCTGGTGATCGAGGGGCGGTCGCCGCCCTCATTGCGGTAGTCGACGGTGGTGAACGGTGAGGTCACCAGGATGCTGGGCGACTCACGATCCAGCCAGCTGCGCGTGGCATTGGCCTGCACGTTGAGCTTGATGTCCTGCTCGGCGCCGAACAACAGTTCCGCGCCCGGGTTGACGCTCCAGAACTTGACCTCTTCGCGATACGGGCGCGCTTCCAGAAAATACTGCGCGTTGGCAAACGTGGCGCTGGTCACCACGTTGTTCTGGTCCAGCTGCATGCCGAGCGGGATCATGTTGCCGTTGCGGCCGATCAGATTCATGCTGATCCGCTCGGTGGTACGCTTGGCCTCGGAATACAGCGTATCCAGATAGAAATGCATGCTGTCGGACGGGCGCCATTCCAGCGACATCACCGAGGCATCGCGGTCGCGATCGCCATTCATGTAGACGCTGCGGCCCAGCCGCGGAATCAACGCGTCGCTGATCTGGTCGATGCTCAGGCCCGGGTTGCGTGCCAGCAACCACGCCGCATCGATGGTCTCGCCGATGGTGAGGCCACTGCCGGCGGTGGCCGGTACGCGATCCGGAATGCGCCAGTTGCCGCCGCCGTTGACGTTGCAGGCGGCCGGTTGATTGGTGGCCGGCGTGCCTGCCGGCGGAGTGAGACCGCATTGGGTATAGGTGAGGCCGGGGTTGGTCCAGCCCACGCTCTCGAAGCCGCGCACGCCGAGTTTGCCGCGCACCGAGGCCACGCCCAGCAATGCGCCGAAGGTGCCTTCCTCGTTGGTCCAGCTGCCCATGAAGGCGCCGCGCGGGGTGGTCTTTTCGCTGGTGCTGTTCCAGTCGGCTTGCGCCTGATAGGTGAAGTGCACGCCGGGGCGATCGAACGGGCGTGCGCTGCGCATGTCCACCACGCCGGAGACGCCGCCTTCGAGCATGCTGGCGGTAGGCGT
Source organism: Xanthomonas sp. NCPPB 3959 (assembly GCF_056675575.1). Classification (NCBI taxonomy): domain Bacteria; kingdom Pseudomonadati; phylum Pseudomonadota; class Gammaproteobacteria; order Lysobacterales; family Lysobacteraceae; genus Xanthomonas; species Xanthomonas sp. NCPPB 3959. The sequence goes on along the minus strand of NZ_JBWWVR010000023.1, from coordinate 31,165 downwards.
CTTGCTCACGGTGAGCTGGGTGAAGAACTCGGTGGGGAACAGGTTCAGATCGACTTCGCGGTTCTGGTTCTGCGCATTCAAGCCGATCGAAGCAGTGGCGATGCTGGCGCCGTTGAGCGTGGTCTTGGTGAAGCTGGTGCCCAGGCCGCGGATGGCGATGTTGAGACCTTCGCCATTGACGTCGCGCGAGAGCTGCACGCCGGGGATGCGGTTGAGCGACTCGGCGATATTCATGTCCGGGAACTTGCCGATGTCCTCGGCAAACACGGTGTCGGCAAAGCCCACCGAATCGCGCTTGGCATCGGTGGAGAACTGGATGCTGCGTCGGTAGCCGGAGACGGTGACGGTATCGAGCTGGGTCACCGCATCGCCGCTGGCGGTTGCGGCCGGTGGAGTTTGTGTGGTCGTTGCGTCGGCGGCGTCGGTGGACTGGGCCAAGGCGGACGTGCTGGCCATGCCCAGCAGGATGGACCCCAACGCGCAGGACAACGCGGTTTGTGCGTAGCTGTTCTTCACCGTAATCCCTTCCCTAACAGGTGAGCGGATGTCCCACGCATCGCCCCTGCGCAGGGAGTGCCGCTGCCGATGAACGGCGCGGCGATGATGCGATGGGGGAGACGGGCGATCAGTGGTGGCGGATGTTAGCGCTACCAAATTCAGAACATCACGCTGCAGGGCAGCATAGATGCTGGGGCATAGCGGCGAATGTGGCAGTGCTGCTTATCGAGAGCGGTTTGAGCAGGGACTGTATATCGGCGTGCTGCACTGCGCGATGGATTTTGCGGCACGCCGTGGTAATGGTAGCGCTATCACCCGTGGCGCAAGGCCACCTTTGTGCAGGTGCAGTGGTCGATGAATCGAACCGATAAACGCAGCGACGATGTGCCGAGCTGCCCTCGACATGTAGTAGCACGTTGCAGCCCTCGCTACGCGATTGCGCAGTGCGTGCTGCCTGTAGCGCTGTTGCGGCAGTCGGGCACGTGAGCGAACTGCCGCCCACCGCTGCATCAGCCGGCACGCCGACGCGCCTGGGCCGCGTGCGCTGGCGCGTGTGCGCATTGCTGCTTGCGGCCACTACCATCAACTATGTCGACCGCCAGGTGCTCGGCGTGCTGGCGCCGTTTCTGCAGACGCAGATCGGCTGGAACGAAATCCAGTACGGCTACATCGTCACCGCGTTTCAGGCGGCGTATGCGCTGGGATTGCTGTGCAGCGGTGCGGTGATCGACCGCTTCGGCACGCGTATCGGCTATGCGCTGGCGATCGGCATCTGGAGCCTGGCGGCGATGGGGCATGCGCTGGCCACCAGCGTGGTGGGATTTGCGATCGCGCGGTTTTTTCTGGGGCTGGGCGAGTCCGGCAACTTCCCCGCCGCGCTCAAGACGGTGGCCGAGTGGTTCCCGCGTCGCGAACGCGCCCTGGCCACCGGCATCTTCAATTCCGGCTCCAATATCGGCGCCATCGTCGCGCCGTTGCTGGTGCCGGTGATCGCCACCGCCTGGGGCTGGCAGGCGGCATTCCTGTTCACCGGCGTGCTCAGCGCCACGTGGTTGCTGGTGTGGTGGCTGAGCTATCACCCGCCCGAGCAGCAACCGGGTTTGTCGGCTGCCGAGTTGGCGCATATCCGCAGCGATGCGCATGAGCCGGTGCAACGGCGGCTGTCGTGGTTGCAGGTGCTGCGGCATCGTCAGGCGTGGGCGTTTGTGCTGGGCAAGTTCATCACCGACCCGATCTGGTGGTTCTTCCTGTTCTGGCTGCCCAAGTTCCTGCATGCCGAATACGGCTTGAGTCTGTTGCAACTGGGCGCGCCATTGATCGTGATCTTTGTGCTGGCCGATATCGGCAGCATCGCCGGGGGCTGGGTCGCCGGGCGCTTCATTGCGCGCGGTTGGAGCGTCAACCGGGCGCGCAAGACCGCGATGCTGATCTGCGCAATCTCGGTAGTGCCGATCGTGTTCGCCGCACGTGCAGACAACCTGTGGGTGGCAGTCGGTTTGATCGGTTTGGCCACCGCCGCGCATCAGGGCTGGTCGGCCAACCTGTTTACGCTGCCGTCGGACATGTTTCCGCGCCATGCGGTCGCCACGGTGGTCGGTATCGGTGGCTTTGCCGGCGCGGTGGGCGGCATGCTGATCGCTACTTTCATCGGTTTTCTGTTGCAGGCCACCGGCAGCTACGTGCCGGTGTTCTTGATGGCGGGCTCGGCCTACCTGCTGGCGTTGACGGTGGTGCACACGCTGGCGCCACGCCTGGATCCAGCGCAGCTACCGGCCGATGCTGCCGTTGCGTCCTCCCCTTCGTCCTGAGGTGATCGCCATGCGTATGCGCGTCGTTTTCTCCAGTCTGTTGCTCGCAGCCAACCTCGCAACATCTGCATCTGCTGCGCCGTTGGCATCCGGTGCGTCCAAGTTCCTGGGCAGCGCCTACAGCCCGCAACAGGCGGCAGGGTTCGCGCAGTACTGGAACAAGCTCACGCCCGAAAACAGCGGCAAGTGGGGCAGTGTGGAAGCGGTGCGCGACCAGATGGACTGGAGCGGGCTGGATACCGCCTACAAGCTAGCCAAAACTAACGGCATGCCGTTTCAGATGCATGTGATGGTGTGGGGAAATCAGCAGCCGGAGTGGATCAAGACCTTGCCGCCGGCCGAGCAACGCCGCGAGATCGAGCAGTGGTTTGCCGCGGTGGCGCAGCGTTATCCGGAGATCGATCTGCTGGAAGTGGTCAACGAACCACTCAACGACCCGCCCAGCAAAAACGACACCGGCGGTGGCAATTACCTGCAGGCGCTGGGTGGCAACGGCGCCAGCGGTTGGGAGTGGGTGCTGCAATCGTTTCGGCTCGCCCGCCAGCACTTTCCGCGTGCGCGGCTGATGATCAACGACTACAGCATCACCAACAACCCGCAGGCCACGCAGAAGTATCTGCAGATCGTGCAGCTGCTGCAGCGCGAGCAGCTGGTCGATGCCATCGGCATCCAGGAGCACGCCTTTGAAACCACTCCGAATGTGGCGATGTCGGTGCATCGCGCCAATCTCGATGCGTTGGCCGCAACCGGCCTGCCGATCTACATCACCGAGTTCGATCTGGACGGGCCAACCGATGCGCAGCAACTGGCCGACTACCAACGCGTGTTCCCGGTGTTCTGGGAACACCCAGCGGTGCGCGGCATCACGCTGTGGGGCTTTCGCCCCGGGCTGTGGCGCGACAAGGAAGCGGCCTATCTGATTCGCGCCGATGGTAGCGAGCGGCCGGCGCTGACCTGGCTGCGTAGTTACGTGGCCGCACATCGCAACCCCACGCCGTGAGCGTTGCGCCACTCACCTTTCGCTTGTTTGTTGACTGACTTATGCCAACGCCCACACCACTGACCCTGCACGACGACCGCCTGTTTCCAGCCGACCAAGGCACGCGTGCGATTGCGCGCCGCCTGTATGCGCAGATCGCCGCGCTGCCGATCATTAGCCCGCACGGCCATACCGACCCGGCGTGGTTCGCCACCGATGCGCCGTTCGCCAATGCCACCGAGTTGTTGCTGGTGCCGGACCACTATGTGTTCCGCATGCTCTACAGCCAGGGCATCGCGTTGGATGCCTTGGGCATCCCGCGTGCGGATGGATCGCGTGCAGCGGTAGACCCACGCGCGGCGTGGCGTGTGTTCGCCGAGCACTACCCGCTGTTGCGCGGTACGCCATCTGCGTTGTGGCTCAATCACGTGTTCCACGACGTGTTCGATCTGCGTGTCCGGCTGGATGCCGGCACTGCCGATCATTACTACGACCACATCACCGCAGCCTTGCAGACGCAGGCGTTTCGCCCGCGTGCGTTGTTCGAGCGTTTCAATATCGAGGTGATTGCCACCACCGAATCGCCGTTGGATACGCTGCAGCATCACGCCACCATTCGCGACAGCGGTTGGAAGGGGCGCGTGCTCACCGCATACCGGCCAGACCCTGTGGTCGACCCCGAACACGAGCAGTTTGCCGGTGCGCTACAGCAGTTCGGCACGCTCACCGGGGAGGATGTGCTGAGCTGGCAGGGCTATCTGCGTGCGCATCGGCAGCGCCGCGCGTTCTTTGCCGCGCATGGCGCAACCTCGACCGACCACGGCCACCCTAGTGCGGCCACCGCCGATCTGTCGCCGGATGAGGCACAACGCTTGTTCGACACCGTGGTGCGTGGCGCAGCGACGCCCGCGCAGGCCGAGCTGTTTCGCGCGCAGGTGTTGACCGAGATGGCGGCGATGAGCCTGGACGACGGCCTGGTGATGCAGCTGCATCCGGGCTGTTTTCGCAATCACAACCGGCAGCTGTTTCAGACCTTCGGGCGCGACAAGGGCGCCGATATTCCGATGCGCACCGACTACGTGCACGCACTCAAACCGCTGCTGGATCGTTTCGGCAACGACCCGCGCCTGCGTCTGATTGTGTTTACGCTGGACGAAACCAGCTACAGCCGCGAACTTGCGCCGTTGGCCGGGCATTATCCCTCGCTGCTGCTCGGGCCGGCGTGGTGGTTCCATGACGCGCCGGAGGGCATGTGGCGCTTCCGCGAGCAGACCCTGGCCAGCGCCGGCTTCTACAACACCGTGGGTTTCAACGACGACACCCGTGCTTTCCTGTCGATCCCCGCGCGGCACGATGTGGCGCGGCGCGTGGACAGCGCGTTTCTCGCCAAGCTCGTTGCCGAGCATCGCCTGGACGAGGATGAAGCGGCCGAGGTCGCGATCGATCTGGCATATCGCTTGCCGAAGCAGGCCTACAAGTTGTGAGGGTGAGTGGCGCGCAGTGTAGCGATGCCTTCCCGCGTGCGTGTGGAGTCTTTACACCGAGCGCATGCGTCTGGTCGGATGGAGTAGCGACATGACGCGCGTAGAGATGTGGTGCGCGCTGAAGCGCCGTGTTGCCGAACGCAGTGTGCGTCTTGCACAGGTCGTGTTCGTCTGCCTCTGCGCCACGCTTCCTGTGTTGCCCGCACTGGCGGCAGCACCGGCGCCAACCGAGATGCCACGCGAGCGTGTCTCGCTCAACGCGCAATGGCGCTTCCAGCGCGGCGATCCCCCTGGCAATCGCGAAACCCTCGATTACGATGTGCGTCCGCAAGTGGTGCGTAGCGAAGACGGCAAGGTGGCCGATGCGCAACCCGAGCAGGCGCAGCACATCGATGCCGCCGCTACACGCGTGCTCAAGCCGTGGATCCTGCCTACAGCCAACAACCTGATTGCAGATCCCGCGAAACGACACAAACGCCCGCCCGGCAATCCCGGCGGCACCGTTGCCTTCGTGCAGCCGCAGTTCGACGACAGCGGTTGGGAGCCGGTGGACCTGCCGCACGATTGGGCGATTGCCGGGCCGTTCCTGGCCGATGGTCCCTATGGTGGCATGGGGCGCTTGCCTAGCTGGGGCATCGGTTGGTATCGCAAGAATCTGGACATTCCTGTCAGCGATCGCGGCCGCTCGCTGTTTCTCGATCTCGATGGCGCGATGTCATATGCCACGGTCTGGCTCAACGGCAAGTTGGTCGGCGGTTGGCCGTATGGCTACAGCTCCTGGCGCGTGGACCTGACGCCGTACGTGGTGTTCGGTGCACGCAACCAGCTGGCGATTCGTCTGGACAACCCGCCCGACTCGGCCCGCTGGTATCCGGGTGGCGGGCTGTATCGTAATGTGTGGTTAACCAAAGCTGCTCCGTTGCATATCGCGCAATGGGGCACGCAGCTGACCACGCCGCAGGTGTCGGTGCAGACTGCGCAGGTGCAGCTGGCGATCACGCTGGAGAATGCCGCCCGCAGCGCTGTGCAAGCGCAAGTCAGTACCGCGATCTATGTGCTCGATGATGTGCGTGGCACGCGCAGTGGTGAGCCTGTTGCACGCATTGCGCCTGTGCAGGTTGCGGTTCCCGCAACTGGTAGCGCACGCATGCAAGGCAATACACAGATCGATCAACCGCGTCTGTGGGGCCCGCCACCGACACAGCGTCCGCATCGCTATGTCGCCGTGACCGAAGTCAGCCAGAACGGGCGCGTGGTAGATCGCTATGAAACACCGTTCGGCATCCGCAGCATCGTGTTCGATGCCGACAAGGGCCTGCTGGTCAACGGCGAACATGTGCCGATTCGCGGCGTTAACAATCATCACGATCTCGGTGCGCTGGGTGCGGCGTTCAATGTGCGCGCCGCCGAGCGGCAACTGCAGTTGCTGCAGCAGATGGGCGCCAACGCCATCCGCATGAGCCATAACCCACCCGCGCCGGAATTACTGGAGCTGACCGACCGTATGGGTCTGCTGGTGGTGGACGAGGTGTTCGACAGTTGGGAGATGAAGAAGACCCCGCTGGATTTCCACCTGGTGTTCCCGCAGTGGCACGAGCCGGACTTGCGCGCGATGCTGCGGCGCGACCGCAATCATCCCTCGGTGATGCTGTGGAGCGTGGGCAACGAAGTCGGCGAGCAATACACCGGCGAGCAGGGCGCCGCGATCGCACGCACGCTGCATGCCATCGTGCACGACGAAGACCCCACTCGCCCGGCGACTGTGGCGATGAACTACGCCTCGCCCGAGATGCCGTTGCCCGCTGCGCTGGATGTCATCAGCCTCAACTATCAGGGCGAAGGCATTCGCGACATGCCGGAGTTCGCAGGCACCGAGCGTATCCGCAAACAACCGCAATATCCCGCGTTCCATGGCAAGTTTCCGCACAAGGCCATCCTCAGCAGCGAGACTGCTTCGGCCTTGAGCAGCCGTGGCGTGTATCTGTTTCCAGTGACGCCGGATACCAGCGCACCGGTGCGCGACGGACGTGGCGGCGACTCGGTCGCGCATCAGGTCAGCGCCTACGAACTGCACGCAGTGGACTTCGGTTCCAGCGCCGACAAGGTCTTCGCTGCACAAGACCGGCATCGATATGTCACGGGCGAGTTCGTCTGGACCGGCTTCGATTACCTGGGCGAGCCTACGCCGTACTACAGCTCGCGTAGTTCCTATTCGGGCATCTTCGATCTGGCCGGTTTTCCCAAGGACCGCTACTGGCTGTATCAATCGCGCTGGCGCCCTGACCTGCCGATGGCGCATCTGCTGCCGCACTGGACCTGGCCCGGTCGCGAGGGGCAGGCCACGCCGGTGCATGTGTTCACCTCGGGCGATGAGGCCGAGCTATTCGTCAACGGCGTGTCGCAGGGGCGCAAGCGCAAGGCGCCGTTGCAGTATCGGTTGCGCTGGGATGAGGTGGTGTACCAACCAGGTGAGCTGCGGGTACAGGCCTACAAGAATGGCAAGCCCTGGGCGAGCGATCGTGAGCAGACCGCCGGCCGCGCCGCGCGCATGCAGATCACGCCCGACCGCACCACCATTCGCGGCGATGGCTGGGATCTGAGCTTCTTCACCGTGCGGCTGCTAGATCGCGATGGACGTCCTGCGCCCACTGCCGGCGACCGTCTGCGTTTCCGCATCGAAGGCCCAGGCGAGCTGGTTGCTACCGACAACGGCGATCCGACCGATCTGGAATCGTTCGCTTCGCCGCAACGCAACGCCTTTAACGGGCTGTGTCTGGCCATCGTGCGCGCCAAGGCCGGCGCACGCGGCACCATCACGCTGTATGTCGAATCGGACAGCCTGGATGCCGCGCAGGCGCAGATCGTTGCGCAGTGATGGGAGTGGGCATGACCTGTCGAAGGTCGCGTGGCCCTGCATCCAGCTAGCACCGACGTGACCTGATGGCTGCGGCTGGCGCTTGGTATGCGGGATCAAGCACCAGGCGCGGGGTTGCCGACCGCCAGGCAGCGGTGGAAACAACACCTCCTTAAATAGGGCGCGCGCTGGTGCGGCCAAATTAGTCGGACATGCAGTGGCAATCTTTATATGAAAGCCGACTTCGTCGAGAAGCTTGCGTGATGGATATTGGCTTAATCACGCGTGCGCCGCATGGCGCAGTCGAGGCACGTATTTCCTACAGCCCATGGCAATGGCAATGGTGGAGGCGTCGCCTGCGCGCATCGGCGGCCCGGATTGGGAAATGCCGTAACGCAGCATCAACGCCGGGCGGATGCGCGTCTAACACAAGAACGTGACAGAGCCCAAAGTTGGCGCGTTTGCCGCATTGTTGACTTCGCTTTTCCGAACATCACTTCTTGTCGGTGCATGGCCTGCCTGGCCGTGCGAGGAAGATCGTTTACTCCACCTTCATAAGGAATTGTAATGAAGAAGTTCGGATCAACATCAGTGCTTGTTGCCTGCATCATCGGAAGTGTGGCCAGCGCAGGGGCCGCGACGCAGAGTTCGGCGATCAACGCCGCCGGCCGCGCCGAGGCCATGTCGTCCTGGGAAGCGACGATCCATCAGCAAGCGCCATCGATGGAGGGTTGCTTCCGCTCGGCGTTCCCGAACAATGGCTGGCAGGCGACACGTTGCGCGGCGCCACCCAAGCTCGTGTCGGTACCGCCGGCCGTCACCAATGGAAACGGCCGCACCGCCGCCGGGCGCAGCGGTGGTGGTGCCTTCACGGTCGGTAACGGCACCGACTACGCTGCACGCACCGGCAGGTCCACGCGCTCTGCCGTGGGCTCGTTCCCCAGCGTGAGCGGCGTGACCACCGGCGTGGCCGATTATTCGTTGCAGATCAATACCGACACCGCCAGCAATCCCACCACCTGCTCGCAGTTCGGTTACTCCACGTGCCAGACCTGGGAGCAGTTCATTTACTCCACCGATGGTGACGGCGACGCCAGCAATGGTCGCACTCCGATTGTCTTCATCCAGGACTGGTTCTTCGCCGGTAGCACCTCGCAGTACAACTCGGTCGGCTGTCCATCCGGCTGGAACGCCTATCCCGACCAGAACGCCTGCTATCGCAACAGCGACGCAGTGGATGCACCGCTGGTCGCGGTGAAGAACATCGGTAGCATCAAGCTGACCGGCTCGGCGACCGCTGGTGGCGTGGACACCGTCTCGTTCTCGGTCAACGGCCAGGCCTATAGCGTGAACCAGCCCGCCTCGACATTGAACATCAACAAGATCTGGCGGCAGTCCGAGTTCAATATCTTCGGCAATGGCAGCGTCAATCCGGTGGTGTCGTTCAATCGTGGCTCGAGTGTTACCGTGAACGTGGCCGTCAACGACGGCACGACCAATGCCCCGACGTGTCTGGGCAACGCCGGCACCACGTTCGAGCAGAACAACCTGACCCTCGGCAGTTGCACCGCCTCCGGTGGTTCGTCGCCGCGCATCAGCTTCACTCAAAGCAACTAATGCGTGCTCAACGCCCGGGAAGGCCTTGGCCTTCCCGGGCGTTTGTCGTTGTAGGACTTGCCAGCCGCCGCGTGGATCCCGGTATGCTGCATCACCGCCGTAGTCTGCCGCAGGCGGAATGTGCCATGGCCTTGCGTCCCCCTGCGACGCACGCTGCACTCCAGTGTCGTTCCTGCGTCCCGGTCAGTTGCCCGTCCCTTCCTCATCGAGCTGCCGCCATGTTCGCACGTCACCGGTTTTCCTCCTTGTTGCTGGCCGGCATGGTGGGTGGCAGCGCGATCGCCAGCGCTGCGCCGTCGGCGGTCGCCACCTCTCACTGTCCGGGACAGACGCTCAAGCAGGTCTATGCCGATGCCTTCATGATCGGCACGGCCGTCAATGCCGAGATCGTGTCAGGCCACGATGCCGCGTCGGCGGTCTTGGTCGCCTGCCACTTCAATGCGCTCACGCCCGAGAACGTGATGAAGGCCGAAGTAGTGTCGCCGCGTCGCGGCGTCAACGATTTTGCCGCCGCCGATGCCTTCGTCGATGACGCGCGTGGGCAGCACATGTTCGTGGTCGGTCACACCCTGGTGTGGCACAACCAGACGCCGGATTGGTTCTTCACCACCGCTGATGGCCGACCCAATACGCCGGCACAGCAACTGGAGCGCATGCGCCAGCATATCGCGCTGGTGGCGGGTCGCTACGTGGGCAAGGTGCAGGCCTGGGATGTGGTCAACGAGATCATCGACGAGGACGGCAGTTACCGCGCTACCAACTGGGTGCAGCGCGTCGGCGATGGCGACACCGTAGTGCGCAATGCCTTCACCTTCGCGCAGCGTTATGCACCCGATGCGCAGCTGTATTACAACGACTTCAATGCCTGGCGTCCTGCCAAGCGCGACGGCATCGTGCGCATGGTCAAGATGCTGCAGCAATCCGGTATCCGCATCGATGGCGTCGGCATGCAAGGACACTGGGGGCTCGACTATCCCAGCCTGCACGATATCGAAGACGCCATCGACGCCTACGCCGCGCTCGGCATCAAGGTGATGATCACCGAGCTGGATGTCGACGTGTTGCCGCTCACCAAGGAAGGCCAGGTCATCGGCACCGGGCTTGCGCACAAGCAGTTCCAGCTGCCGGAATTCAAGCGCTTTCTCGACCCCTATCGCGATGGCTTGCCGCCCGAGGTGCAAGCGCAACTGCGCGATCGCTATGCCGAACTATTCGCGCTGTTCTGGCGCAAGCGCGACAAGCTCGCCCGCGTCAGTGTCTGGGGCGTTACCGACGGTATGTCGTGGAAGAACGATTATCCGGTGCCAGGCCGTACCAACTACCCGTTGCTTTTCGATCGCAATCACCAGCCCAAACCTGCACTGGATGCGGTGTTGGCGGTGCCTGCGGACTCAAGCGCGCGATAGGCGAGTTGCTAGCGCTCTGGAAAACCTGCACAGCCATGATGGCATCATGGCCCGACTTCGTTACTGGACTGACCGATGCGCTTGCCGCCCTATCTGTTGTTGGCTGTTCCGTTGCTGGCGATTCTTGCCGCCTGCACCAAGAAAGACGCACCGCCGCCGCGCTTTCCTGTCATCGGGCAGTTGAAAACCTTCGATCGCAGTTTTAGTGATGTGATCGCAAGCGACGCGCGTATCGAGAAGCTTACCGAAGGCTTCACCTGGTCCGAGGGCCCCGCATGGGTGCGCAACGGTAGCTATCTGTTGTTCACCGATGTGCCGGAAAACAAGCTCTATCGTTGGTCCGAAGATGCCGGCTTGTCGGTGTTCTTGTCGCCCTCCGGCTATAGCGGCCCGGAGCAGGCGAGCTTGCGCGAGGCGGGCGCCAACGGCCTGTATGCTGAACCGGGCGGCACCGTGTTGCTGGCGGACTCCGGTACGCGCATCGTCGCCAGGCTCGACCCGGCCACGCGCAAAAAGACACCGCTGGCGACGCAGTTCGAAGGCCACCGCTTCAACAGCCCCAACGATCTGGTCCGCCGCAGCGACGGCATGGTGTTCTTCACCGACCCGCCGTACGGTCTCAAGGGCATGAACGATTCGCCGGTCAAGGAGCTGCGCTTCAACGGCGTCTATCGCCTGGACACCGACGGCAGCGTGCATCTGCTTGATGACAGCCTGAGCCTTCCCAATGGCATCGCGCTCTCGCCCGACGAGCGCACCTTGTACGTAGCCAACTCCGATCCGCAGCGCCCGATCTGGATGGCCTATGCGCTCGACGCAACCGGTGCGGTGACCGGCAAGCGCGTGTTCGCCGATGCCTCCGATCTGGTTGCAAAGGACGCCCCCGGCCTGCCCGACGGCATGGCGGTTTCCGCCGACGGCCACCTGTTCGCCACCGGCCCCGGCGGCGTCATCGTCTTCGCACCCGACGGCCGCCGGCTGGGCCGCATCGAAACCAGCGAGCCGATCTCCAACTGCGCCTTCGGCAACGATGGCCACACGCTCTACATGACCTCGCACGCGATGCTGACGCGCGTGCGGGTGAAGGCGCTTGGCTTGCAGTTTGCGCGGTAGGGAAGTGCCCGACCAATCAGTCGGGTGCAACCAAGGAAATTGCCTGAATTATTGCTGCAATAGAGGCGGCTAATGCCGCCCGCTTGTTCCATTTTGCTTGTAGTTCTGCCGTTGCAATGACATCCCAGTGATGATCGTCATTAAAGAAAATAAGAACGGCTTTGTCATGTGGATCATTTGGATCATGGGAAGCTTTGGCCGCGCTTGCTTTATACCAAAGGAGTGATGCGATAACCGCAGCGAAAGCAGAGGCATAGCTCAGAGAAATTTTCAGGCTCATGACTTCGACAGTTGCCCGTGTGAGTTGACGAAGCTTAGATCACCGCCATTTGATGTCTTTATTGCCCCCAAACCAATGCGTCATCCAACTCCGGCCCACCGCCGCGATTGGCGCTCCCCGCAACCAGATAGAGATCGCCGTCGACGGCGGCGGCCTGTGTGCCATGACGCCCTTGCGGTAACGCAGCCAGCGTCTTCCAGGTGGCGGTGGCCGGATCGTAGGCCTCGACCTCGTCGTGCGCCTTGACCTGGCGCGTACTCTCGCCGCCCATCACCAGCAGCTGGCCATCACGTGCAATGGAGGCGGCGCCCGCGCGTGGGGTCGGCAACGCAGCCGGGGCGACAGTCCAGGTGCCGCGTTCGATGTCGTAGATATCGACCTCGCTGATTGTCTGCGCCAGGGTGTTGCCACTTTCATGCGCCGAGCGTCGTCCACCGGCCGCATACACCGTGCCATCGATCACCACCGCGTGGAAATGGTCGCGCGCACTTGGTGCATCGGCCAGTCGCGTCCATTGCTGCGTTTTCGTATCGAACGCATCCAGCCATGGCACATAGCCGCTCATATGGCCGCGCGTATTGCCGCCGACCAGGTACAGCACGCCGTTATGCTCCACCGTTCCGGCAGCGCCGCGGCGGCGGTCCTTGGGGATCTCCGCGCCAACCTGCCAGCGATCGGTGGCAGGATCGTAGATCAGCAGGTGGGTCAGCGCGGCTTCTTCCGGGTAGTCGCCGGTCAGGCCGCCGACGAAGTAGAGTTTTCCGGACGACACCACTGCCTGCGCGTGGCTCACTGCCAGCGGTGGCGGGCTGCCTTTGGACCAGCGGTGCGTTTTGGTATCGAAGATGTCCAAGGGCCGATCATCGCGCCCACCGATCAGGTAAAGACGGTCGCCGATGGCGACCAGGCTGTTCTCGTGACGCGCATGCGGCTTGCCTTCGCCAGAAACACTCTTCCACTGCGCAGCAGCTTGCGTCGCCGGCACTCCAGGCGCATGCACTGCAGTCTGGGCAAACGCAGGCACGCATGCGCATGCAAGCAACAGAACAGCCACACGGAATGCGTTCGCTGACGGTGTCATGGAAGATCGCTCTCTGAGTGCGAAGTGCACTGAGTGTATCGGTATCGCGATGAGGCAGCCTGCGAGGCCGTGCCGGACTTCTCAAGCAAAAGAATGCTGGGAACACGCCATGGCGGACTCAACAAATACGCGTGCCTGATCGCTCGGCGACGGCAGAGCATGGCGTGCGCTTGAAGCAACCCACGCGTCGCGCTGAAAAGGAGCGTGCCGGGGCATTCGAAAAATCAATGCAGCCAGCACGCAGCGACTGCTTTCACTGCAACACCATCGACAACAGCCACGTACAAAGACACACATACGCAAGCAGCCCAAGACTTGCGGCCAAGGTGGTGCGCATGATCGCCGACTCCTGCCCCACCAACTTGACCGCGGCCGCTGCAATGGCGATCGATTGCGGTGAGACCAGTTTCGCCATCACGCCGCCTGCGGTGTTGGCTGCCACCAGCAATGCAGCAGGCACGCCGATCTGCGCTGCCGTCACTGCCTGCAGGTGCGCAAACAAGGTATTGCTGTTGACCACCGAGCCGGTGATGAACACCCCCATCCAGCCGATCACCGGCGACAGCAGCGGAAACACACCTCCCGCCTGTGCCAGGGCCAGACCGATGGACGAGGACGCACCGGAATAATTGGTGACATAAGCCACCGCCATCACCAGCGACACGGTGGCCAGCGGCTTCCACATCTCTCTCGCAGACTGGGCGAGCTCACCTGAGGCCGAACGCAGGTTCAAACGCGGCGAGAGCAGCACAGTGAGCACCGCGGCGATCAGGATTGCGGTACCGGAAGCGTTGAGCCAACCAACGTTCCACACCGCAGGCAGCGTGCGCACGCTGGCGACCAGTGGCGGAACTTCCTGCACGCGTTGATCGAGCAGGCCGATGGGCAGATGCAACACCGTGGCCGCAAGCGCGCCGTCTGCGGCAAACAGCGCCTTGAAGGCAGGCAGGCTCCACACCAGGATTGCGCCGGTGAGGATGTAGAACGGCGACCATGCCAGCAGCACCTGTTTGAGCGTCCAGCGTTGCGTGGAGCAGGGCGGTGCCTGCGCTTCACGATAGATGCGCTTGGGCCGCCAGAACCGCATGAAGAGCGCCAGCCCGCCCATGCCGGCCAGCGGGCCGAGGATGTCCACCAGTTCCGGCCCGAGGAAGTACAAGGTCAGCGTCTGCACGCCACTGAACACCACGCCGACAAACAGCAGCACCGGCCAGGTCTCGCGCACGCCACGCCAGCCATCGAGCATCGCCACCAGCCCCGCAGGCACGAACACTGCGCAGACCTGCACCAGCGCCATCAGCATCAGCGACATCTCGTCCAGGCGCACGCCGCCCTGCTGCGCGCCGACCAGTACCGGGATGCCGATCGCACCGTAGGCTCCCGCTGCGCCGTTAGCCAGCAAGCACAACATCGCTGCCTTGAGCGGACGGAAGCCCAGCTCCACCAGCAGTGCCGCGCAGATGGCGATCGGTACGCCAAAACCGGCAGCGCCTTCCAGAAATCCGCCGAAGCAAAACGCGATCAGCAACACCTGGATGCGTTGATCTTCGGACACCGTGGCGATGCTGCCGCGGATCACCTCGAACTTGCCACTGCGGATCGCCAGCTTGTACAGCCATACCGCCATCAGCACGATGAAGCCGATCGGGAAGATGCCGTTGGCGATGCCCAGCAGCGCGGCGCCCACGATGCTGGCCATCGGCATGCCGAACACCAGCGACGACACTGCCACCGAGACCAGCACCGCCAGGGAGGCGGCGGTCAGCCCCTTGAGCCGCAGTACCGTCAGCGCCAACAGAAAGAACACCACAGGCAAGGCAGCCAGCAAGGCCGAGAGGTTGGCGTTACCGAGCGGGTCGTAGAGTTGTTGCCACATGGTCGGGCCTGCGCGGGTGGTGAACGGAAAAGGTGACGCTAAGGTGCCGAAACAAGATTCGCGCACGCCGTGCCCGCAGCGAAATCAGCGAGGTTGCGCAGGGTGATGTCGGAGATCTCCTGCAACGCTTCGGCAGTGAAAAATCCCTGATGCCCGGTCACCAGCACATTGGGGAAGGTCATCAAGCGTTGAAACACATCGTCGTCGATGATCTCGCCGGAGCGGTCCTGAAAGAACAAGGCGCTTTCCTGCTCGTAGACGTCGATGGCCAGATGGCCGAGCTGGCGGGATTTGAGTGCGCGGATCACCGCATCGGTATCCACCAGCCCGCCACGCGAGGTGTTGACCAGCATCGCGCCGGGCTTCATCGAGGTCAGCGCTGTGTCATCGATCAGGTGTTGCGTTGCCGGCGTCAGCGGGCAGTGCAGCGAGACGATATCCGCGCGTGCGAGCAGCGTCTCCAGTTCGACCCGCTGCCCGAGTGTCTCGAAGCCAGGCGTGGGATAAGGATCGTAGCCCAGTACATCGCAGCCCATCCCCTGAAAAATACGCGCAGTTGCCAGCCCGATCTTGCCCAGCCCGATCAGGCCCACCGTCTTGCCGTGTAAGGTGCGCCCGAGCAGGCCATTGAGCATGAAGTTGCCCTCGCGCACGCGGTTGTAGGCACGGTGCGTCTGGCGGTTGAGCGTCATGACCAGTGCCAGGGTGTGCTCGGCCACTGCTTCGGGCGAGTAGGCCGGCACGCGTGCGACGAACAAATCCAGCGCCTTGGCGGTGACCAGGTCGATGTTGTTGAAGCCGGCGCAGCGCAGCAGTACCGCGCGCACGCCCATCGCGTGCAGCGCCTGCAGCACGGACGCATCGAGCTGGTCGTTGACGAACACGCAGACTGCTTCGCAGCCCTGCGCCAGCGTTGCGGTCTGCAGATCGAGCGATGCTTCGAAGTAAACGAACTCGGCTGTGGAGTCCTCTCTCAAGCGCAGTTTCGCTTCTTCGAGAAATCGCTTGTCGTAAGGGCGCGTGCTGAAGACAGCCATTTTCATGCAGAGAACTCCATAGGTGCGAGAACACGGTAGCTCACCAGCCGCCACGCGTCTTGCACCGCGTTTCGCCAATCAGTGCGAACACGGTTAGCTCAAGCGACCGCATGAAGTCAGCCTGGCACTGAGCTTCGCCTCTGCATATCGAGTTCCAACACTAGGCGAATACACATCTGCGAACCGGCCTGGTAGCTGTGCCGCGCGGGCTGTCGATCGGCGATCAACACTACGCTGGTCATGGAGCCGGACGCGTCCGCTTGCTCTCGCCACGGCAACGGTCGGAACAATACTTCACCTCGTCCCACACGCGCTCCCACTTCTTGCGCCAACGAAACGGCCGCCCGCAGTGCATGCAGGGTTTTTCCGGCAGCTCGTGTTTCTTGCGCATGGCCATGCGGGTTTCAGACCTGACGGAACATGGATGGGAGCAAGGGTGAGCCAAGCATGTCATGTTGAGCGACGTGGCGTAGCTGTCTTCTTAGCTGCGTAGGTCTCAAGCCGCTCAAACATAACGCAGCTACTGTTCTGCCATTCGCGCCGGAGCAGACAGTTCCCCTTCTCTCTTGCACGGGAGAAGGGGTGCAAAGCGCCGGATGCGCGCGCTCAAAGCGTGTCACCTTCTGCGTGGTCTTGCCGCAGGAATAGCGGGCGCCACGCGGCTGATCAACAACACGCCACGCCCCACCGTGACCCGCAGCGCATCGCCAACAGCAAAACCGCATTGCTCCAACCAGCGCCCGGACAGCCGCAGCTTGGGTACCGCGCAGCCAACCACATCTTCGGCACGCCGCACGTTGTAGTGCTGGCGGCTCATGGTGACCTGGTCCGGGATGCGGAAGTACGGTTTGCGTAAGGGCGGCGTAGGCGCAAGCGATGGATCGATCGATGTCTCATCAGTAGTACTGGTGAAGACCGGACTCTGCTTTGCCGTCTTGCGTACAACGGAGGCGCGTTTGGCGGGCGATGCAGAGCTTGCACGGGCTGTTGCTTTGGGACGTGTCATATCGAACTCCTTGTGCGATAGGAAGTCCGCCGCATCGCTGTCAATCGAGGTGGCGGACGGCATGCGGTTGACAGACCGGCCACAAGGTACCGGCAGACCTTTCGGTCTCCGCACACCGCCCGCCATAGAGCGGGCACGCTACCCAACGCAGACATCAGGCAAAGAAAAAGCGCCGACATCGTGCAATGGGCGCTGGTGCGCCTTGTGGTTTCGGACTGTCAAATCCGGCTGCGGAATGTGCCGCAGCAAAGGAATCTTGCTACTCGCCAATGGATCGAGTCAATACATGACGACACGGCTCTCAACCGATCCCTTTGATGTGGCGTATCGTTGCATCCAAAGACGACTTCGTTCTCCCACTACGAGAAAGCGATGACTTCCACTGCCGAAACGCCAGACCGTACGATTCCACTGCTCCCAGGCCGCTCGATCGAACGCACGGTCGCCTTCTATCGACGGCTTGGCTTTGTCGGCGACGCGCATCCGCACGATGCGGGATACGCAATCCTGACGCGCGGTGACGTCGAACTGCACTTCTTCGCGCACCCGGACCTTGATCCTGCTGCCTGCTATGCGGGGTGTTACATCCGGGTTGGCGATGTCGATGCGGTCTATGCCGCCATGCGTGGCGCTGGACTTGCGGTGCACGGCATTCCACGGCTGGATCCTGTCGGGGACAAGCCTTGGGGCATGCGGGAGTTCGCGATTGTCGATGAGAACGGCAACTTGATCCGGGTGGGTCAAGTAATCAAGACCTGACTCGATGGCAAGGCCTGGCAGGACGAAAGGGAGTCATGCGTGAGCAGGGCCGCGGGAGCTACTTGCACGGCACCCGCTTGAAGGTGAAATCGATGGTGCGCGGCTGTCCTCCCACAGTGCCTTCGATGCGGGCTTGCATACGCCCCTTTGCCAGTTCTTGGTAGGACACCTGCTCCGGGAAATCGTGATCCGGTGCCTGGAAGGAGACAAAGTTCTGGCCAGATTTGGACAGTTTGAATGTCGTTTCGGCTTGTCCAGATGGCAACGCCACGAACTCCAGCTGCCCACTGCCGCCCAGCTGCAAGCGCATGAACTCGAACTCCACCGTCTTTCCGCCCCGCACCGTGCGACTCATGCCAAGCATGGTCCCGCCCGCAGGTGACATCCAGTGCTCTATCGATCCTTCTTCTTGATTCTCTGCGCGCCAGCATCCTGCAAGCCATTCAACATCCTTGAGTGCACCACTTGAAGATGCTTGGGCAGTTTGGGCGAATGCGATTGCAGCGGCCAGCAAGAGGCTGTTTGAGTAGCGCATGTGTATGGATCCAGTGTGTGGAGCATCCGTGCTAACTCAGCTTCTACAGCAACCTTTGCACGTCTGCTGGACTTCCAGCATGCAGTGCGGCATATGCGTGCTGTAATGCCTCTACAAAGCGCGCATCGCCAGAGAGCGGAGCAAATACGGCATCGAGAGTGAGAAACGCTGCCACGTCGTGGATGGCATCGCCGGTTGCGTCGCGCCCGATCTTGCTCAGCGACTCACTCAACGGGTCGATCAAGGTCACGCCATTACGTGCCTGCCTGCGCACGAAGTGCAACCACGCTGCGACCGGCAGGCATAGCCGGTCGATCCGTCGTCCGGCATCCAATGCGTCGCCGATGGTAGTGAGCAAGCGCACGGGAATCTTCTGCGAGCCGTCCCAGGCGATCTGGGCGAGCAGGTGGCGGACGGCGGGGTTGCGGAAGCGGGCCAGGATGGCGCCGCAGTAGTGCTGCGGGTCGAAGCCTTGCATCGGTTGCAGGGTGGGGGCGATGTCCTCGCGCATCAGGGTTTCGACAAAGGCGGCCAGTTGCGGGTGATGCATGGCGTCTGCGACGGTCTCCAACTCCAGCAGGCTGCCGAGATAGGCGAGCGCGGAGTGCGGGGCGTTGAGCAGGCGCAGTTTGGCGCGCGCGTGGCCGACGATGTCGTCGCTGAGGGTGACATCTGCGCGCTCGAAGGCGGGGCGTCCGTTGCAGAAGCGGTCTTCGATCACCCACTGGGTGTAACGCTCGCGTTGAATCGGCCAGGCGTCGTGCAGGCCGGTTTGCGCGTGCACCTGCGCGCGCAGTGCGTCGTCGGTGGCGGGGGTGATGCTGTCGACCATCGAGCGCGGGAAGCTGACGTGCCGGTCGATCCAATCCGCAAGCGCGGGATCGTTTTGCTGTGCGAGCAGCAACACCGCGCGGCGTAGCAGGTTGCCGTTGTCTTGCAGGTTGTCGCAGCTGAGGGCGGTGAACGGCGCGGTGCCTTGCTGCCTGCGCTGCTGCAAGCCGGCGACGAGATAGCCGATGGCGCTGCGCGGTGTGGATGGATGTGCGATGTCGTGCGCGATATCGGGGTGGCTGAGGTCAAGGGTGTCGCCTGCGAGGCAATAGCCCTTTTCGGTGACGGTGAGAGTGACCAGGCGCACGGCGGGGTCGGCGAGGCGTGCGAGCACCGCAGCTTGTTCGTCCGCGGCGCACAGCACTTCGCGGATGGCGGCGATGATGCGCAGTTGCGGGTGTTCGTCGAGCAGGGCGAGGGTGTAGAGGCCGTCTTGTGGGCGTAGGGCGTCGCGCACGTGTGGGCTGTGTAGCGAGACGGCGCTGATGGCCCAGGTGGGGTCGTCGGCGAGTAGGTCGTCGATGTAGACGGCCTGGTGGGCGCGGTGGAAGGCGCCTGCGCCTAGGTGGACGATGCCGATGGTGGTTGTTGCTGGGTCGTAGTTGGGTTTTAGGATTGTTTTGGCTAGGTGCGGAAGGGTGGCTAGGGAGAGTTGTGGGATTGGCATGATTTGTTTGGAATAGTGGGTGCTGCACGTTCGCGTGGTGGCCGTACCCTCACCCCAACCCCTCTCCCGACGGGAGAGGGGCTTTTCGCGGCGGCTTCTTGGAGCGCGATTACTCGTCGGTGACGGTGAAGCGTTGTTTGCTGCGGATGTCTGCGCTGGAGGCGCCGATCTGCAGCTCGTAGGCGCCTGGGTCCACCGCGTAGGCTTTGCGTTGCTCGTCGTAGATACGTAGGGCGTCTTGCGGCTTGATAGTGAAGCGCAGCTGCCGTTGTTCGCCTGGTTGCAGGGTGATACGTTGGAAGCCGTGCAGTTCCTTGAGGGCGCGTTCGCGTTGTGGCTTCAGCGGATGCAGATACAGCTGCACCACTTCATCGCCTGCGCGTTGGCCGGTGTTCTTCAGCGTGACCGTGGCGGTAAGCATGCCATCGGCAGCGACGGTGCTGCGATCGAGGCGCAGGTCCGAATAGGCGAATTGCGTGTACGACAGGCCGTGCCCGAATGGGTACAGCGGCTTGCCCTGGAAATAGCGATAGGTGCGGCCGCGCATGGCGTAATCGTCGAAGGCGGGCAGGCGCTCGTCTTCCTTGTAGAAGGTGATCGGCAGGCGGCCGCCGGGACTGGCCTGGCCGAACAGCACATCGCCCACCGCGCTGCCGCCCCGTTGGCCGGGGTACCAGGCCAGCAGGATGGCGGGCACGTGTTGCTGCGCCCAGTCGATCGCCAGCGCCGAGCCGGTCGTGAGGACTGCAACCACCGGCGTGCCGGTGGCCTGCAGTGCCTGCAGCAGCTCGCGTTGCGGTTTGGGCAAGCGTGTGTCGGTGCGGTCGCCGCCGGCAAAGCCGGGATAGTTGACGTCCATCTCTTCGCCTTCCACATCGCCGGTGAGGCCGCCGACGAACACCACCACCTCAGCGTTGCGTGCGGCGTCCACGGCCTCTTGCAGCGGCGGCTTGGCGCCGGGCATGCGCCAAGCCAGCCGCACGCCGGCATCGCGGGTGGCCTCGAAGTATTCCACGCGTAAGTCGTAGGCCTTGCCGCCTTCCAATGCGACGCTGGCGTTGCCGCCGCGCATGCGCGGAGCCTCGCTCCATTGATCGATGAGCAGCTTGCCGTCCAGAGACAGGCGCACGCCATCGTCGGCGGCGATCTGCAACTCGTAAGTGCCCGAGACTGGCGGTAGCAGCTGGCCATGCCAGCGCACGCTGAAGTCGTCCTTGTCGAGCGCGCGGTCGGCATGCAGTTCGCCACGGCCCACCGCATCGTCGGTGGGTGCGTTGCGATCCCAACGGAAGGCGATGCGTGGGTCGATGCGGGTCAGTACCGGCGTGCCGGCCAATGCGCGGCCTTTGAAGTATTCACCGGTCAACCCGTTCTGCGTGGCGCCAGCGGCCGGGCGCAGATAGCGCGTGTCGATCGGTGCGGCGGCGTTGGGGTCTTCGCGTCCTTCCACCAGATCGCTGCCGCGCGCGTAGACCACCTGCGCTTGCGGTGCGGCGTCGCGGATGCCTTGCAGGATGGTGACCGGCGCGGCCGGCGTGCCGTAGTAGTTGCCCAGCAACGACATCGGGTCGTCGGCGGTGGGGCCGATCACGGCGATGCGCTTGAGTGTGGGTTTGAGCGGCAACACGCCATCGTTTTTTAGTAGCACCAGCGATTCGCGCGCGGTGCGGCGTGCCAGTGCATCGTGCTGCGGCGATTGATTGGCTGATGCGGGAATCTGCGCCCACGGCACCTTGGCCGGCGGGTCGAACATGCCCAGCCGCATGCGTGTGGTCATCAGGCGCTTGAGCGCGATGTCGATGGTGGCCTCGTCGATCAAACCGGCACGCACTGCGGCCGGCAACGCGGCGTAGGTATCGCCGCAATCCAGATCGGTGCCATGTTTGACGCCGAGCGCGGCGGCGGCTTCGGGCGTGGGCACGATCTTGTGGTTCTGCCAGATATCGCGGATGGCGGCGCAGTCGCTGACGATGTAGCCGTCGAAACCCCAGTCTTTGCGCAGGATGCCTTCCAGCCGCGTGCTGGCCGAGGCGGATTCGCCGTTGACGCGGTTGTAGGCGCCCATCACCGCGGCGACCTTGCCTTCCTGCACCAGGGCTTGAAATGCAGGCAGATAGGTTTCGTGCAGATCGCGTTCGCTGGGATGCACATCGAAGTGATGGCGGTCGGCCTCCGGCCCGCTGTGCACGGCGAAGTGTTTGGCGGTGGCATCGAGCTTGCGATACGGCCCTTGCTGCGCCTGCAGACCTTGCACGAAGGTCACGCCCAGGCGCGCGGTGAGGAACGGATCTTCGCCATAGGTTTCCTGCCCGCGGCCCCAGCGCGGGTCGCGAAAGATATTGATGTTGGGCGACCAGAAGGTGAGTCCCTGATAGCGCTTGTGCTCGCCGCGCGCCAGAAATGCGTGGTGCTTGGCGCGCGCTTCGTCGCCGATGGCGGTGGCCACCTCGGCCATCAACGGCGTGTCGAAGGTGGCCGCCAGGCCAATCGCCTGCGGAAATACAGTGGCTCCGCCTGCGCGTGCCACGCCGTGCAGCGCTTCGTTCCACCAATCGTATTCGGGCACCTGCAGGCGCGGGATGGCGGGCGCGGCGTTCTGCATCTGCGCGGCCTTTTCTTCCAACGTCATGCGTGCCACCAGATCGGCAGCGCGCGCGTCGAAGGGACGTTGCGTGTCCAGATACGGCGGTGGTGTTGCGGCCTGCGTGCTGGTGGCGGCAAGGGCCATCGCCAGCAGTAAGCTGCGTGCAAGTGCGCGACGTGGGGCGATGGCGAGGTGAGCGGTGTGCGAATGCATGGTCAGTCCTCCTTGGTGCGGTCCGGTTCCAGCTGGGCAAAAGGCCCGATCATGCTGCCGACGAAGCCGCCGGCCTGTGCGGTGCTGAGCATGCCCGCATCGTCGTTGCGGCGCAGCGATTGCCAGCCGCGCCCATTGGCATCGAAGGCGAAGCTGTAGGCGCCGCCGTCGCCGCTGATCTGCAGGCGCAACTGTGTGGTTGCAGGTATGCGGGTGCGTGCGAGCGTGGTGGTTGTCGCGCCATCGCGCTTGTCCACAAATACTTCCAGCACATCGCCAATGCGTCGCACGCCGAGTGCATACCACGCATTGGAATTCTGGAAGGCGGTAAGCCCGGCACTGATGCCGGCCTGCGTAGGCACCGCCAACGCAGTGCTTGCAGTGAAGCGCGTGTGTTGCTGGCGCCGCGCGAGGAAGGCCGGTGTGGCGGTGCTGTCCAGGCCGTGTGCGTTGGCATGCAGCGTCAACCAACCGGCGCGTGCGCGTAGGTCGGCCACATCCTGTTTGGGCACACGCAAATAGAGCCATTCGCGCTGTAGCGAGGTGCTGGCAAAGTCATCGCGCCAAGTGAAGTTGCCCGACAACGGTGCTTGATCGGCGGGTGTCTTCCCGCCGCGCGGGCTCTGTGCGTGATACGGAATCGGCTCGCCGGCCGGCAGAATCGACGGCCAGCCATCGTGCCATTGCACCGGCAGCAAGAAGGTCTCGCGCCCGGTGTTGTAGCGCTCGCCCGCATACGGGCGGCTGGCCAGAAACACCGCCCACCATTGCCCGTCCGGCGTGTCCACCAGATCCACATGGCCGGCGTTGCTGATCGGGTGCGCGCGCTCGGCCGGCAGGTCGCGTTGGGTCAGGATCGGATTGTGCGGCGAGGCTGTATACGGCCCCCACACTTTGCGACTGCGCAGCACCACCTGCGAATGCTGCGGCCCGGTGCCGCCTTCGGCACACGAGAGGTAATACCAACCGTCGCGTTGATACAGATGCGGGCCTTCGATCCAGATCGGTTTGCTGGCCAGATCCACGCCGCCGTTGAGCAGCACCTTGCGCGGGCCGGTCGGTTGATTGGTGGCGAGGTCGAAACGCTGCATCCAGATCGCGCGATGGCCTTCGTACAACGGCGTGCCTTCCGGCGGGCCATTGTTGAGCAGATAGGCGCTGCCATCGCTGTCGAAGAACAACGACGGGTCGATACCATCGATGCCCGGCAACCACGTCAGTGGCGACCATGGCCCTGCGGGATTGCTGGCACTGGCGATGAAGTTGCCGCCACTATCGACCGAGGTGCCCACCACATAAAAGCGCCCGTCGTGATGGCGAATGCTGGCAGCGAACATGCCGCGCGAGACGCCCAGGCCATCGTAATTCAACTGCTCACGGCGCTCGACCACATTGCCGATCTGCGTCCAGTGCATAAGATCGGCGCTCTCGAACACCGGGATCGCAGGGAAATACGCAAAGGTGGAATTGACCAGGTAGTAGCGCTCGCCCACGCGCGTCACGCTGGGGTCCGGGTAGAACCCGGCCAGCACCGGGTTGCGGTAATGGCCGGCCGGCAACGGTGTGGCGAACACAGTGTCGTCGCCGCGATAGTCGAACCAATCGAAGGCGACATCGGCCTGCGCTTGCGCCTGCACATTTGCAGGCGCGGCCAGGGCAATCAGCAGTGTCGCAAGCACGGCTGGCAGCAGGCGCATCACCAGTCCCACATCGCACCGTCTTCCAGGCGCGCAACCGGCAACTGCTTGGGCACGTAGGGATATTTCGCCGCCAGGGTTTCGTCGATGTCCACGCCGTGGCCCGGGGTTTCGCCGCAATGCAGGCGCCCGTCGCGGAACACATAGTCGTGCGGAAACACCGCATTGGCCTCGTCGGAATGGAACATGTATTCCTGGATGCCGAAGTTGGGCACCCAGGTGTCGAAGTGCAATGCCGCGCCCATGCACACCGGCGACAGATCGGTGGCGCCGTGGAAGCCGGTACGCACCTGATGCAGCGCGGCGAAATCGGCCAGCCGCCGCACATGGGTGATGCCGCCGGCGTGGACAATGGTGGTGCGGATGTAGTCGATCAACTGCTGCTCGATCAGGTGCTTGCAATCCCAGAGCGAATTGAACACCTCGCCCACCGCCAGCGGTGTGACTGTGTGCTGGCGAATCACTTCGAATGCACGCTGGTTCTCGGCAGGCGTGGCGTCTTCCAGCCAGAACAATCGGTACGGCTCCAGGTCGCGGCCCAGACGGGCGGCTTCGATCGGGGTGAGCCGGTGATGTGCGTCGTGTAGCAACTCGATCTCATCGCCATGATCGCTGCGCAGCTGCTCGAACAGCTTCGGCACCACGCCGAGATAGCGCGGCGTGGACCACACCGTTTCGGTCGGCAGCTCGCTTTCGGCCGGCTCGTACGGTTTGCCGCCGCTGGAAATGCCGTAGGTCTTCTTGATGCCGGGCACGCCGCATTGCGCGCGAATGGCGATAAAGCCGAGCTCGCGAAAACGGCCGACTTCCTCGCTGGTTTCGGCGATATCGCGGCCATTGGCATGGCCGTACACCAGCGCACCTTCGCGCGAGCGCCCGCCGAGCAACTGATACAACGGCATGCCAGCCATCTTGCCCAGGATGTCCCACAGCGCCACATCCACCGCCGCGATCGCGCTCATCGTCACCGGGCCGCGGCGCCAGTACGCGCCGCGGTAGAAGAACTGCCAGATGTCTTCGATACGGCCCGCATCGCGGCCGATCAGGTTCGGCACCAGGTGTTCCTGCAGGTACGCCGCCACCGCCAGTTCGCGGCCATTGAGCGTGGCATCGCCCAGCCCGGTGATGCCCGAGCGCGTGCGGATCTTCAAGGTGACGAAGTTGCGCCCGGGGCAGGTGACGATGACGCGCGCCTCGACGATCTCGCGATCGCGGGCCGAGCCTTGCAGCGGAGCAGGGGAGTCGGGAGTCTGTGACATCGGGGTCTCGCTCATGGGGAAGAAGCGGCAGTGATGGGGAGTTCGAACGGGACGGCGGGCAGGCCGTTGCGGTCATACAGCGTGCAGACCGGGCTGTCGGCCCAGCAGTAGCGCACGCGTGTGGCATCCAGGCCGGCAGGGATGCGCAGGCCGATGGCGCGCTCGCGCAAGGTGGCGGCGGCATAGCGGCAACTGCCGGGTGCAGCACCACACACTTCGAAGCCGATCGGTGCACCGGCGCTGTAGCTCAGCAATGCGGTGTCGACGTCGTCGAAGTCGATGCGCAGTGCGTCGCCGTCACGCCGCACGCTGCGTGGCACCGGGCCGGAAGGCGCAATCGCCTCGCCATACACCACCTGCCGCGCCGCACGCGCAAGGCGCCGGCCCAGTTCCTGCTTGTTGGCCGGATGGATGTCGTAGCGGTCGCCGATATCGATGGCCACCGCCAGGCCTGCGTTCGCATCGTTGGCGACGAAGCGGCGCTGTGCTTCGCGCAGTTGCGCCCAACCGCTTTCGACCGGCTGCGTGGGCGGCGCGCCATAGTTGGCAAGCTGCACGATCAGCAGCGGCAACTGCGCACCGAAGCGTTGCCGCCAATCGCGTTGCCAGGCCGTGAGCAAGGCCGGGTAATGCGCTGCATCGCCAGCATTGGATTCGCCCTGGTACCACAGCACGCCACGCAGACCGAGCTGGCCGAGCGGGGCGATCATGCCGTTGTACAAGGTGGTCAGCCCGGCCGCCGACGACCACGGTGCGCGCGGTGGCGAGCCCAGTTGCGGCGGCACAATGCGGTACTGCCAGGGCGCGGCCAGCGCTAGTGTGCTGCCATCGGCAAACTGCAGCGCACGCGATTGCGCATCGCCCAGCAGCCCACCGCGCCGATAGGTGTTGAGCACGTTGAGTACGATGCTGTTGCGCCCGGCATGCAGGCGCCCGCGCGGCAAGCTGTAGCGACGCGGCTGATCGGCGCCGTAACTGCTGCCCACGCCGCGCCCGTTGACCCAGGTCTGGTCCAGCTCGTCCACGGGCCCCAGCAGCAAGGTGGCGTCTTGCGCGGCCTGCGCCTCGGTCAACTCGATGCTGGTGCGATACCAGACCATGCCGTTGAAGCCGACCAGCTGCGGCACGCCCCAGTCGTCCCATGCGCCCAGCGCGGCCGGTGCGGGTTGCCAATCGCCGGGCGCATCCGGTTGCCATGGTTCGCCTTCGCCTTCGCCGTGCGCATGCCACCACGTCTCCCACAGCGCAGCCCAATGCGGCGCGGCATCCACCGGGTCGCGTGCGTAACGCGCCAGCACATCCAGTGCCGGACCGTCGTCGCCGGCAGCACGCAAGGCTTTTTCGCCGATCCAGGCCTGCAGTTGCGAGCCGCCCCACGAGGCGTTGATCAAGCCCATCGGCACGTCGACGGTCTTCTGCAACTCACGCGCAAAGTAATAGCAGGCCGCAGAGAAGTCCTTCACCGTCTCCGGCGTGGTGAGCTGCCACGCCGCATCGCTACCGAAGCTGCGCTGCGGCGTCGGGCTGGATTGCGCAGGCACCTTGAACATGCGGATGCGCGGGTTGTCGGCATCGGCAATCTCGCTGCGCGAATCCAATGTGCGATGCACCTGCAATTCCATATTGGATTGGCCCGAGCACAGCCACACATCGCCGATCAGCACGTCGTTCACTTGCTGCGCCGCGCCCTGGTTGGTGCGTGCGCTCAAGGTGTACGGCCCGCCCGCGGGTTGCGCAGGCAGGCGCGCTTGCCAATGACCTTGTCGATCTGCGCGTGCCTGCACTTGTTGTGCAGCCAGTTGCACGCTCACGCGCGCGCCAGGCGTTGCGTCTCCCCACACACGGATCGGCGCATCGCGCTGCAGCACTACATGCTCCTGAAACAGCGCATGCAGCAACGGTGCGTCGGCTGCATGCGCGATGCGTGGTAGCAGCGATGCCGATAGCGTGGCGATGACCACGGCAAAACCACGCAGGCTCATTTCGGATTCCCCGGCGCATACGGAAATTTCAATGCCTGGTAATACGTCAACGGATGCGCCGGCGGCGCCGTGCCGGCAGGCAACGGCCGCCCGGAGACGCTCTGAAAGTAGGCGATGCTGGCATCACGCCACCACTGCGCCTCGTCCTGCTGGATCGCCAGGAAGTTCGCCACCTGCTGATACCGCGGCGCATCGATCTTGCCCGCAAGGCTCTGCCAGGTGGTTCGCATGGCACGCACCTCGTCCACGCCATGGTCGTAATGCCACACCAGCTCGTCCCACAACGGCCGCCCCGATGCCATGCGGTGGTCCCAGGGCACATGGTGGAACCACAGCAGATCGCGCTCGGGCACGCGCTGCACATCGCCGAACACCCGCGCCACCGGCTTAGCGTATTGCGCCACCGCATTGCTGCCGCTGGCACTGCGGTCGAAGCCGATCCCGTTGCGGTCGGCGCGGTGGTAATACACCGGGTCCCAATCCGGGCGCTCGCTGCCTGCATCCCACGGTGCCGGGCCGTAGTGATGGCCGCGTCCCATCAGATGATGCAGGCCGAGCGGGGTCATGTAGTCCACCACCGCTTCGCGCGAGCGCAGCATCATGTCGACCACGGGCGTGAACACGGCAGCATCGTTGGAAAACGTCATGCGCACCCATTCCTGCGCGATCGTCTGCGGCGACAGGTCCGGGTTCCAGGCCAGCCGCCCGTACGCATACCAGTTGGCCTGATCGAAGATCGAGCCGCTCCAGTTGCGGTCCGCACCGATGTTGGCCACGCCGGCAATGCCGGTCAGCCGCGTGCGTTGCGTGTCGTTGAAGAGCGAGCCATCCACGGTCCTGGCCACGGTCGAGCCCTTGCCGCGCGCATAGGTATCGGCCTGCAGGGTTTCGGCAAACAGCGTGCCCAGGTAGGCCAGATGCGTCGAAAAGCCCAGGTACTCCTTGGTGATCTGAAACTCCGGCATCAACGGCGTCTTGCGCATCGCGCCGAACAGCGGATGGAACGGCTCGCGCGGCTGGAAGTCGATCGCCCCGTTCTTGACCTGCACGATCACGTTGTCGCGGAATCGTCCATCCAGCGGCACGAACTCGCTATACGCCTGCTTGGCGCGATCGTCCGGCTGCTCATGCGAATAGACGAACGCGCGCCACATCACCACACCGCCATGCGGCGCCAGCGCATCGGCCAACAGATTCGCGCCATCGGCATGGCTGCGCCCGTAATCCTGCGGGCCGGGTTGGCCTTCGGAATTGGCCTTGACCAAAAAGCCGCCAAAATCTGGAATGCGTGCGTAGATCTCGTTCGCCTTGTCACGCCACCACTGCTGCACCTGCGGATCCAGCGGGTCGGCGGTCTTCAGGCCGCCGATCTCGATCGGCGCACTGAAGCGCGCGCTGAGAAACACACGAATGCCGTAGGGACGAAACACATTTGCGAGTGCTGCTGCTTTGTCCAGATACTGCGGTGTCAGGCTCCATGCCTTGGCATTGACGTTGTTGAGCACAGTGCCATTGATGCCCAGCGATGCATTGGCGCGTGCGTAATCGGTGTAGCGCGGGTCCAGATAGCCGGGCAGGGTCTGCCAGTTCCATAACGAGGCACCGGCATAGCCACGCTCGACCACGCCATCCAGGTTGTCCCAATGATTGAGCATGCGCAGCTGCAGCCGCGGCGACTCACGCACATTCAGTGCGATGAGCGATTGGCCGGTCTGCAGCAGGCGCAGGAAGTGAAACGCGCCATACAACGCACCGATGTCGCTACCGCCGACGATGGCGGTGATGCGATGCCCGCCCACGCTGACGCTGCGAATCAGATATCCCTCGCGGCCCAGGCGCGTGGTGTCCAGCGTCAATGCAGCGATCTGCGGCGCCGTGGCGGCACCCAACACAATCGCACCATCGCGGGTCACGGCATCGGCCTGATGCGGCGCGCTGCCAAGCAGGCCCGACAGCCCACGCTGCAACTCGTCTCGCGCTGCGTGCAGGCTCGGTGAGTCGCCAGCGACGATCAATTCGCTCGCGCTATCACGCAGCTGCGCTGCATTGGCCAGCGGTTGGTAGCGCAACCATAAATCATGGCCATCGTCGGCTTGCGCACTGGTACTGGCCAGCGCCAACCCGCACAGCAGCAACATCGCCAGCAACCACTGCCATGAGAACGCACGGCAATCCGCGACGCGGCGGCCAGTCAAACATCTGCTCATGCGGCATGCTCCATTGGCGCGAACGCACGCAGCCGTGTATCGCCGCTGTGCCTGCTTCCCGGTACCATGCCTCGCATCGTCACGCATGCATGCGGCGCTTGCGTTCTCACTGCAGCATGTGTGCATCGTGCAGATTCGCCACCCACTTGAAGAGGCCACGCTTGGAGAAGGTCAGGAAATCGGTCCGCCGCACCAGCCGCGCGATCACCATCAATGAGGTGGCGGCGCTGGCGAAGGTCTCGCCGATGACGGTCTCGCGCGTAGTCAACAACAATGGCAGCGTGCGCGATGCCACTCGTGCGCGCGTGCTGCGCGCGGTGGACAAGCTCGGCTATACGCCCAACCTGGCCGCCAGCGCACTCGCCGCCGCGCAAAGCCTGCGTATCGCATTGATCTATAGCGACCCCAGTGGCGCGTATTTGCGCGAGTTGCTGCTGGGCGTGTTGCGGGTGGCCTCGCGCACCTCGATCCAGTTGGTGATCGACTGCTGGGACGACCTGGATGCCGATGCCGAACGCCGTGCCGCACGCAAGCTCGCCAAGGGCGTGGCCGGGGTGATCCTGCCGCCGCCGCTGTGCGAGTCCAAGGCCGCGGTACTGGAACTGGTACGCGCCAAGGTGCCGGTGGTGGCGATCGCCTCCAACCACTTCAGCCCGGATGTCGCCTGCGTGCGCATCGACGAATTCGCTGCCGCCAAGGAGATCACCGAGCATTTGATCGCGCAGGGGCATACCCGCATCGGCTACATCGCCGGGCATCCCAATCTGTCCGCCAGCGCACGCCGTTTCGAAGGCTTTCAAGCGGCGCTGTCCGATGCCGGCTTGCGCCTGGATCGGCATCTGGTGCAGCCGGGCGACTACACCTACAAGTCGGGTCTGGTCGCTGCGGAAAAATTGCTGGCGCGCAAACGCCGCCCCAGCGCGATCTTCGCCAGCAACGACGATATGGCCGCTGCTGCCATCTCGGTTGCGCACCGGCGCGGCCTGGATGTGCCGCGCGATCTGTCGGTGGTCGGTTTCGACGATACTTCTGCCGCCACCGCAGTGTGGCCCGAACTCACCACCGTACAGCAGCCCATCGCCGCCATGGCCGACGCTGCACTGGATATCTTGTTGAAGACGATTCGTGCCAAGGAGCGTACGGCGAAGATGGTCGATCATGTGGTCGCGCACCTGCTGGTCAAGCGGGATTCGGTGGCCGCACCGGCAGCGCCGGATGCAGCAGAACAACCGTAACGCTGCACGCGGCCATGCGCGCAGGCAGTAGATGATCGCCCGCGTGTGCAGACGATCACCTGCACAGCATCAACGCGTCAGATATTGATTGATCAGGTTCTCGTAGGCTTCCTGGCGGCCACTGAGTTGCTTTGGCGCATTGCCGGCTGCGTGCTGG
>NZ_JBWWVR010000022.1:0-70127 GCF_056675575.1 Xanthomonas sp. NCPPB 3959 | reverse complement strand
GTGCCAACGCGCGTTGCGGCTGATGGGCAGGTTCCCATCGTAAGACCGCTGCAGTTGGCGGCGATGACCAGTCCGATGGTGGTCGAATTCAACGTGCAGCCTCCTGGCAAGAGCGCGACTGGCACACTCTTCCTGGGTATCCGCGTCGGTCACGAGGATGCTCTGAAGTCACTTGAAGCTGCTCAAGCGCTCCGCAGATCCGGCCTGCATGCTGAGCTTGTTCTGAAACGGCTTGAACCAAGCGGCGCAATCAACATGCCATTGGTGCGTGTTGAATCGCAGGCAGGGGTTCCCGCTCGGACCATCGCTGTGAGTGCAGACGGGCGTGTTCCAGGCGTGTGGATGGACGAGGTGGATGGCGCGTCCCTTCAATCTGCGGGTCTGGAATCTCCAAAGCGTCGCTACACGCAGCTTGCCTTTGCATGGGCGCAAGGAATTCAGCCTGGCAAGTATCAGTTGAGCATCAGGCTGCTTGGCCAGCCGCCGCAGTTGGCATCGATCCAATCCGAGTTGCTGGTCGCTTACCGACACAAATCAAAGTAGGAAAACCTCATGGACGATAAATACGCTGTCACTCTCTACGTTGCCGCGCCGGGGACACCGCTTCTTGACGGTGGAACATCGGCAGCAGGGCACATGTACTACACAGTCACGCACGGGAAGGAACAAACCAGCTTCGGGTTTGCACCCATCGAGCACGGCGTGATGGCAGGGCCTGGAAAGGTCTACAACAATGATGCCGATCAATACCAAAAGCCTTTCTATCAACGCACGATGGAGATCAGCGAGGATCAATACGAAAAATTGATGGAGTTTGGTGCAAAGCCCGGAGAACATGGCTTCAATACGCAGTATCACGGCGCAATGAACAGTTGCATCGATTACACATGGGGTGCAATCAATTACGCTGGTCTGCATCGCACCGACCTGAAGGTTATGCAGGATAAGGACTTCGAGGGTGGACTGAAACCGCTCAGCAACGTTGAGTACATTCGTAGTATCCAAGCTCCCGTTCCCGACAGCGAATTGAACACTGAGCAGTACAACCCGATGCCGGAGCGGACACTCCTGCAGCGTGTGATCAGTGATGCGCAGTTGCCAGACAAGGATCGTGAGATGCTCAGCACGATTCGGGAGCAGGTTGCAGGCATCGATCAACAACATGGCAGGACCTACGATGCCACCAGCGAGAAGATTTCAGTTAGCTTGTTGGCAACCGCGAAAGAGGGCGGACTGAACCGCGTGGACCACGTGGTCCTTGGAAATACTCCTGATGATGGAGCGGGCCAGCGCTTATTTGTAGTGCAAGGCGAGTTGGACAATCCTGCTCACCTTAAAGCATCAATGAAGGCCGAAGAAGCAGCGAGAACGCCTGTCGAGCAGTCATTCGCAAAGGTCGAGGAAATCTCTAACGCCCAACAGGAACGTGCATTGGCAGCACAGCAGGAGCCTGCACTTGAGCAAAGTCGCGCACCGATGCAGATAGGTTGAGCGCCGCCTGTTTGGCTGGGAAAGGGAGTCGGTTAGTGAGGGAATAGCTGGGGTCAGGGTGCTTATCGCTTGGCGGCACTTGGCTTGCGTGGCCGATAAGTGAGCTTGAAGCCGGCGAAGCAGCAGGTCCTTACTTCGAGCGTCGCGTGAAAGACAGCGTGGCTGGGTCCCTGCTGCTGCCATGGATAATGGATAATGGAAGATTACGGTTTTATCGTTCTTGTGATTGAATTAGAAGGTCAACGTTTCTTCAGTATCTGCGTAGACCAGCACGACCTTTTCGCCTGCATACGGTAAGGCGACCTCAGGTGACGATGGCTCAGTCTTGGAAACTTCAACTTTCGCCATGGGGTCACATTTCTCATTGATGCCGCATCTGCGGATGGCAATACGCAATACGCCGTGGTCGTTTGCGAAATCCACGCCGGGAGAATAAAAGAGGCTTTCTGCAGGCATGTAGTAGCTAATTCGGATTGCGTTTCCCTCTGCTTTCTCGATCTTGACCGGCTGAACATATTTCCTCTTGTAATCAGAGCGTATCTTTCCTCCTGTACACGCAGTCAAAGTTGATATCGCAAGTAATCCCGCAGCAAGAGTCAGCCTAATTTTTACATTCACATCAATGCCCCTGTGTGGATTCGTCTAAATAGATTGGCGACTACTCCCCAATATCTTGCGGAGCTCGATTCACTACGAGCTTGCTTAAGTGGATTCCGTCAGTTGAATGAAATCCGACCATCCAGGTAACCGGTACGGCTGGTGCTGTCACTGATGGCTGCGATTCTTTCACGATGGGCGGGAGCGTGCACGCAACTGATGTCTTGTAACCTGCTCCCGGAGAGCTCAGTGCTTTGCAATGAAAGCCA
The DNA here is from genome assembly GCF_056675575.1 of Xanthomonas sp. NCPPB 3959. NCBI lineage: Bacteria > Pseudomonadati > Pseudomonadota > Gammaproteobacteria > Lysobacterales > Lysobacteraceae > Xanthomonas > Xanthomonas sp. NCPPB 3959. The sequence goes on along the minus strand of NZ_JBWWVR010000022.1, from coordinate 67,770 downwards.
AGGCTCTCAAGACTCCTTTGCACGGCCGTGACGGGCGAACCAGCCGGGTTGGCCGCTTCAAGCTGCTGCCTTGCTTTAGCGGCAGACTGTTGAGGATCAAAGCCGAGCCGTGGGTCCTGCTGCATGGCAGAGCATCCTGATATAAAAAAAAGACTAGCGGTTGCCAGTAGTGCCAGAGGGCTGCGGTTGGCCAGAGGATTTGTTTGCATGTTTTGACAACTCCAACGCAATCACACAGACGATCATCCATGTGGATGTCGGTTGCAAGTATGCTCCCGTGAAGTAATGGAGCTAGGACGTAACAGCGTCAGGTCAACTTGACCTCGTTTGAACCAAGTCTATGCGCCGGTTGCTGCTTCATCCTTTTCTTTGCTCTTCAATGCCATGTCGAGCAAATATTCGTAGGTCTGAAGCTTGCCCCTAGCCGAGGTGGCTACCCAGCAGACCATCCAAAAGAACAGCAGCAAAATACCAACCATCGCTGTCATTGGAGACATCGCTAGAGGATTTCCACCAGCGCGCATAACCAGGAAGAGCGACGCCGCGACTGGGAGCAGACCTAGCTTGTCGACGCTCCCGGCTAATAACGCAATTCGACCCGCACGGCGTGTATGGCTGTAGCGGGCGTGATCCAGCATGAGTTGCAGGGTTGCTGCCGGATACCCCTTCAACCAAGTCACTTCCTGCAGAAATTGCTCTAGCTGATGATCAGTGCGCATAGCCTGATCGACTGTCCATTGACGTAGATCACTCACTATCCCGTAGAGACTAATTATCACCAGGACGCCTAGCGCCGCCAATGCAACCCAGAAGCCGGCGGTTGCGACCTTCGCCAGCAACTGGGGTGGAATACTCGTAAAACTGAAGAACGACGCAATCAGCGTAGAGGCTATTCCGCACGCCAAAACGATGGCAGCGCCGCGCACTAGGCGGCTAGGGCTGGCAGTGTCTGCCGGGAACTCTGGCAGCCCCCTTAGGCGCTCTTCTAAAGCTTTAAAGGTCAAAGGCACGCTCGGTGCTACGTCGCTACTTTCCATGTCGCCCGTCACTGCTGAATGATGCGGCAAGATTAGAGCTGTCTGGCCGACACGGGTAGGTAGAAATTCTGCGACAGCACGAAACCCATTCTGCGCGCGCGCGCGCGGAGCAAGTCGGGAGCTTGTGATCCTGAGGGTGTGGGCACATGGGCTGCTTGTCGGTGCCTCTTGTAGTCGCCTTCTAAGTCGAGATGACGTGTGTTGACATCGCAATCCGCGCGCTGCAACCTCTGCCTCAAGGAGCGTCGAAACTCCTCTAGTAGCGGTACCCACCTCCGTCAAACCGGTGGGTTTTTTGTGCCTGCATCCCGCAGGTACAACCGACGCGATGCCTGCGTCGGGAGGGCGGCTAATACAACACCCGCAAGGGAAATACGCCCGCCGGCTACTAGCGGTTTCGAACCTCCCGACATCCCGTCGCCGTTGGCGGCGGTTCTTGGGTTGTTCCAGGAGGGCGTTGCCATGTCTACCGCACCATCCACGCCGGCATCGGTGCCGGGTTATCTGTTGCCAGCCTCCGCACACGGCTTGCTGTGGGACGTAGGCGAGGTGCTGCGCCGGCTGGCCGCACGCGCGGCTATTGAGCAGGCCAGCGACGATCCCGCGCAGCAGTTGCTCAGCCAACCCGGTGTGTTGTCGCAGGCCTTGCGCAGCCTGTCCGCACGCATCGACGTGGCGCTGCAGCAGTGCGTTGCTGCACCCATCACCAATACTCGCCACCCGGAGGCGCCATGACACGCCGCCGCCCACCCAACGCGTCCGCCACCGCACGGCCCACCCGTCAACGTGCGCGCCCCGCGCCACCCAAGCGGGTGCAGTGGGTCATCGTCGAACCCGATCGCACCCAGCTGCCACCGATGCTGCCGCCCGAGCCGGACACAACGCCGCAAGGCCCCGGCCGTTTGCCTGCACCCCGCCGCGCCCGCCGCCCGCGCCAATGCACCGTCAGCTACACCCTCTACCCCGGCGCCCACGACCACGCTGGCGACCAGCACGTGCCCCACGTCCGCCTCAGCGGTCTATGGCTGGAACAGTTGGGCTTCGCTATCGGTACCAAGCTGCGGATCACCGCCAGCGAGGGGCAGTTGGTGATGGAGGTGTTGGCGCCGGTGGAGGTGCCGGCCAAGGCGCGCAGCGTGCGGCGTTGATGGTGCGGGGAACAGAGACCTGCGCTTGACCTAAGTGCCGCATGTCACTAGCGTCGCAGCCACACCAGCGCACAACGGACGCTTCATGATCGCGCGGCCCCTCTACACCTTGCTCGCCACCGTCGCTCTGGGCGCATGTGTCTACGTGGGGGCCAATCCAGGCCCGGCAACCGTCACGGAGACATCTGCCATGAGTTCATCCAGCCCTGCCACTGTGTCGCCTGGTAAGCCCACTGCGGAGGATCTGCTTGGCCAACTGCTTGCTTTGGTCAAGGACAGCCACACCATCTCTGACTTCACTCGCGAGCGTCTGAGTTCGGCAATGGGTCAGGTGGTTCAGCTTGTGAAGAACGACAAACGCCGATACCGTGCGTTCGGCCCGCTCAGCAAAGAGTGGAGTTACGGCTTTGGTGTTGATGAAACCAAACTCGATGGGCGATGGTTCGAATTCCGTTTTGATCGCAATGCGGCGCTTGCATCGCCTACGATGACCGAGATCTGTCGTCTCGACTTCGACCACTTTACCCAACAGCTCGAGCGAATGGGATTCACGCGCGAGCGCAATATCGTCGAGGACGGCCGCTGGATGAGTGATTTCTTCACTCGGCCAGGGATGCGTATAGAGGTTTTTCCACGAGGCGAGGCTGTGGAACCGCAAGAGTTGGTGGCGCACAAATGCGTCGAATGGGTGTATATCCGATAAGCCGAGGGAGCGGACATGTCACTCAGCCCTTGAGTTGTCAGGCCTCATAAAGCAATGCGTGCATAATTCCCACTGCAGCACCAACACTCATTGGAGAAAGGCCGTGCCCCTTGCAAACGATCGAATGCGCTTTGCACTCACGGCATTGATTGCCTGCCTGATCGCTGGCTGCAGCATGCAACCGCCGCCTGCAAACGTGCCTATCGCAAAGGAGCAGATAGAGATGAGAACGGTCGTCCCGTTGGTACGGAATTTGACCCCACATGATCGTGGGCCTACAGAACTGGAGTTCGATGTGCCCGCACTGCCCGACGATGCCACTCCGCCCGTTTTCATCGGTGTGCGGCTAACCGGCGTCGACCCAACCGCAGTCTCGGAAAGTGCTGACAAGCTGATTAGCGCTGGCGTTTCGGCCGAACTCCACTTGGAGCGTATTGAACCATCCGGCCCGGTCTCCGTGGAATTGCAGCGTAGTCAGCGTGTGGGAGTAGGTCAGCAGGCGTCCATTCCCTTGTCAGCTGATGGTATGGCGCCTGGTCTGTTCGCATTTGATGCGGACGGTACGACGCTGCAGGACGCCGGTTTGTCTACTGAGCAGACCGCATCCAGGGAGTTGGCGTTCGGCTATAGCAATGCTGTCCAGCCAGGCCGTTATCGGCTCAAACTGCGCTTTGATCGGAACGCCGAGGCGCTGGTTGCGGCTAATGCGCAACTTCTTGTCGCTTACACCTACAAAGGGAAGTGAGGGGAATGAGCATGGATGATCATGAAAAGCGCTATGCAGTCACTGTCTACGTCGCTGCCGCAGGTACGCCTTTGATGACCGGAGGCACATCCTTCGGCGGCCATATGTACTACTCGATTGACGACGGAACGACTGTCAAAAGTTATGGGTTCTCGCCCATCAAGCATGGCGAGGCTAGCGGGCCGGGAAAACCTTCGTTCAATGACGTCGACACCTATCAAAAACCGTATTACTCACGCACGATGGAGATCGATAAGGCCCAGTATGACAAGTTGGAGGCCTTTGGCGCGGCCCCTGCTAAGCACGGGTTCAATATGGAATATCACGGTGTTAAAAACAGTTGTGTCGACTTCACGTGGGATGCGCTCAATCACGCTGGACTGTACCGGAAGACAAAAGACGGAATTGATAAGGGCTTCGAGGGGGATATTAGGCCCGTAGAAAACGTAGATGAGATCAAGAGCATTCCTGCTCCTTTGCTTAAAAGTGAGTTAAATAAGGAGCACAACAATCCGAAGCCCAAGCAGGAAGTTTGGCAGCAGTTGATTGGCGAGGCGCAGCCGCCCGGCGAGCAGGTATCTCCATTACAGGAAGCAACACAGCTCGCGAAAGTGCCGCCAACAGATCCGCTGCATCACCAAGCAGAAGAGGCCGTTCGCCGCCTCGAGCAAGGCCTCGGCCGCGAGTACGACGACAACAGCGCCCGGCTGGCAGCAAGCAGCGCCTATTTAGCCAAAGAGAACGGGCTGTCGCGAATCGATCATGTCGTGCTGAGCGAGAACTATAAGTCCGTGCGACAAGGCGAGAACCTGTTCGTTGTGGAAGGCGCTTTGAACGATCCCGCACACAAGATGGCGCACATGAAGACCAACGATGCGATCGCACAGCCGGTAGAGCAGTCTCTGGCGCAATTGCAGTCCTTGGGTGAGACGCAGCGGCAGCAACAGTCCCAGCAACAAGAGCAGCAACGCGACCAGTCGATCAATCCGCCGCCTCGGATGGTGTGAGTTCTGATACGCCGGTATACGTACGCAAAGTGCTTCTGGTAAAACATCGCTCTACCGCAGGAAGGAGCCGCGCCGTATGCCATTCGCTATCTTCCGTTCTTACGTTTCGGCATCGGCCGCAGTGGTCGTTGCCACCTTTGCAGGATGCGCCATGACCGAGCCGCCGATCTCAAACAAACAGTTTTCCGAGCATGTTGTGACGCTGCTAGCTGGCAAGGACTCGGCGGTGGTCGAAGCCGGCAAGCTGACTGATTTCCCTTGGAAGACGCTGTGCTTCGAGCGCGATGACAGCCTGCTGCTGAAGTTCGATCGCGGCTGGGAAACGTCCGTTCTGCCACTACCTTACGAGGAGTTCTTCGTGGATGAGGCACATGTGGCCAATTCCCTCGAGGATAGCTGTGTCACGCCATCCGATCACATCCTGATCAAGAAGAAGTATCCGGGCTATCAAGGGCCTATCGAGTTTCAGAAGGTAGCGCAGGGAGGCTAAGCCATGATCGATATCACCGATCCAAAGGGTGCCAAGCGTGAGATTGAGCAGGAAGCGTATCGGCACTACGAACAGCTGAGCGGTACCACGTTGGCAAGGCGTCCCGATGGCACCTTCCAGTCACAGGGGCACAACGATGAGCTGGATGCCTTTCGGCATGCGTATACCAGTGGCCGTGTCACCCAGCTTGCGTTAGGTCAGCAGTGGATCGCACGCAAGTTCGGTGATGATGCCGAGATTGGGCCGGCCCATCCAAACGATCCCTACGAACATCGGATGGATCTATGGAACAACGAAGCCGGCCGCCGGCTCGGCGATCAGACCTCCGGGCAGGATGAGCTTGCGCGACAGGCCTACGCTGCGCTGCGCCAGGGCGATCTGGCGACCGGCTTGAACGATCCGCGACTCAGGCAGTTGTTTCCCGACGATCCACGCCTGGCGCGCCCCCAGGGAGATCCCCAGCGCGACCTTGTGACCAGCAGCGATGTGGACCGGATCAACAAGGATGTATCGCGCCTGCAGGACCAGGCGCATGACAGGTTCCCAGACACGCATCCAGATCGTGCGTATTTCAATACGTTGCGTGGGCAGCTGCCTGCATCGGTGTCCGACACCAAGGTGGCCGAGGTCATGATTGCCGCAAAGCAGGCTGGTGTGGAACGGGTTGACCAGCTCGCCGGCGCCGTCCTGCGTGACGACCACATCTTCGTGTCTGGCAAGACGCCAGGATTTCGTGCGCAGGTGGATGCGACCACACCGGCACCCGATATGCGGCAGAGTGTGTATACCGCCGATCAGCACAACGCCGTCCAGGCCTACGACCAAGCGCAATCGCAGGCTGCACAACAAACGCCTGCGCCTGGACGCTAGGCGGCGCATTGGAAGCATGGCGGTCGGTTGGAAGCTGTCATCTTCCGCCCTCCGTCTTATTGTTCGAGTTTGACGGTTGGTACTCTATTTTCTGTTCGCCAGCCCGCTCTTGAATAACGCAACAATTGTTCTTTGTCAGTGGCAATTGCGGCTTGTTCACCAATCCGTCGGCGCATAGTCCTTGAGGAACTGCCCCCACACATGCTCGCCGGTGTTGGCGCCGTGGATGATCGGGTCGACGATGCGCGCGGCGCCGTCGACGATGTCCAGTGGCGGGTGGAAGCGTTCCTGCTGCACCTTGAGCGCGGCGATGTCGGCCGGATCCTCGTCGGTCACCCAACCGGTGTCGACGCTGTTCATGTGGATGCCGTCGTTTTGATAATCGGCCGCCGAGGTGCGCGTCATCATGTTCAACGCGGCCTTGGCCATGTTGGTATGCGGGTGACGGGTGGTCTTGAAGTTGCGGTAGAACTGGCCTTCCATCGCCGAGACATTGACGATGTGTTTGTCGCGCTCGGGTGTACGCAGCATCAGCGGCTTCAGGCGCGCGTTGATGATGAAGGGCGCGATGGCGTTGACCAGTTGCGTTTCCAGCAGCTCGACCGACGGCACTTCGGCCATCAGCAGGCGCCAGGAATTGCGGCCGCGCAAGTCGACCTGCTGCAGATCCTGATCGAGACGGCCTTCGGGGAACAGATGTTCCTGGCCCACCAGCTCGTCGTCCAGCAACGCGACCTGCGACAGCTCGGCGGCGCGGGTGAGGCCATCGGCCTCGGCGAGGCCGCGCCCGTGCACGGCCGGCAGCGCGGTGGCCGAGGCTTCGCGCAATAGCTCGGGCGTGCGCAGGCCTTCGTAGTGACCAACGAGCTTTTGTACGGTGTCGGGTAACGCATCCAGCGCGGCGGTTTCGTTGGCCATCATGTGCGCGTAGAACTGCGGCGGGCGGCGCACGGTCTGGCAGGCGTTGTTGATGATGAAATCCAGCCTTTCGCGGGTGGCCAGCAGCTGGCTGCAGAACGCTTCCACGCTGGGGGTGTGGCGCAGGTCCAGGCCGAATACCTGCAGGCGATGGCCCCACTGCGCAAAGTCCGGCTCTTCCGCATAACGCGCGGCCGAATCGCGCGGGAAGCGTGTGGTGACGATCAGCTCGGCCCCAGCGCGTAACAACTTCAAGCCAGCCTGATAGCCGATCTTGACCCGCCCACCAGTGAGCAGTGCCACGCGGCCGCGCAGGTCGGCGGTTTCGGTGCGCTTGAAGAAGTTGAGCTCTGCGCAAGCCGGGCACATCTGGTCGTAGAAGTGGTGCAGCTGGGTGAACTTCTGCTTGCACACATAACAGTGACGCAGCTCGGGCGAATGCATCGGCTCCGGCGTGGCGGTTGCGTTCTCGCCGTTGTGCGCATCGTGCAGACCAGCGGCATGTGGCGGGAAGACGTTCGGCGTGCTGAACACCGGTTTGCGCCGCAGTGCACGGATACCGCGCTGTTCGAGCAATGCCTCGGCCTTGCGCACCTTCTCCTGATGCCGCTCGCGCTCGCGCTGCTTGAGCAGCTGCCGCCGCGCCTTCGGCTCGGGGTGATAGACCTTGGCCACCACCTGGTGCAGGCGCACGCGGTCGGCCTCGGGCAGCGCGTCGAGCACGCTGCGGTCGGCCTCGATGGCCTCCAGCAGGTCCAGCGCCACGCGCAGGCGGTCGGTGAGGGGCAGGTCGTCGGCGGGCAGGGGCGGGGCGTTGGTGTTCAAGATGGATCCGAAAAGAGCGGCAGAAAGCGAAGCGAACGCAGCGGGCAGCTGATGGCGGACCGCGATGGACAGCTGGACCAGCGACGCGACGGCCCGGGACCCTGCTGCAGCAGGCCGGAACAGCCGGCTGGCGGCTATTTTCGCCGATCCTGGGGTGTCGACGCCAATGGGGTGCCAGGCCAGACTGCAGTTGTCGCCAGCCAGTACGCCTCCATCGTGCGCGATCAGGTCAAGCGCTACGACATGACCAAGATGATGAGCGATCCGGACACCGCCAAAAAGATAGACGACGCGGTCACACAGAACGTGAGTGCGTTGGTCAAGCAACAAGGCCTGCCGATCCAGATCCAGAACATCACGCTTGGCCGTGCGCGTCCCAATCCGGATGTGTTGCAGCAGATGAATCTCACCGCTGCGCAGCAGCAGCGAGTCAAAACCTTGGTCGAGGCGACGACTGCAGAACGGCAGCGCGAGCAGGAACAGGTCGCCAAGGCGGATGCCGACAACGCCTACCGCAATCGCATGGGGCTGACGCCTGAGCAGTACCTCGCCAGCCAGATCGCCGAGCTCAATGCAGAGGCCTGCAAAAAGGCGCAGGCGTGTTACATGGTGCCGTCCGGCACATCTGTGATTGCTAAATAGCGTGCGGTATTGATAGACGGCAAGCCAACGCGCTTGTTGCCTTGCTGTGTGTCTTCGATATTCAACAGCGCATGGCTTGGTGGGCTTGCCCAAGCCAGCAAGGCTGCTCACGCACTCTCCAAATCGGGTGAGCTAGGGTTGCTTCTTACTGTTGTTGTGGGAGAAGGCACCATGGGCCTGTTGGTCGACGGCAAGTGGCAAGACGGTTGGTATGACACCGACAAGAGCGAGGGGCGTTTCGAACGGTCGCAGTCGCGATTTCGTAACTGGGTGACACACGATGGCAGTGCGGGTCCGCACGGCGAGGGCGGCTTTCAGGCCGCTCCCGGGCGTTATCACCTGTATGTGTCGCTGGCCTGCCCTTGGGCGCATCGCACGCTGATCTTTCGTCGGCTGAAAGGCCTGGAGGCGATGATCGACGTCTCCGTGGTGCATTGGCTGATGAGCAAGCAGGGCTGGACCTTCGCGCAGGGCCCAGGTGTGGTGGGCGATGCGATTCATCATGCGCGGCATCTGTACGAGGTCTATCTCAAAGCCGATCCTCACTACTCAGGGCGCGTGACCGTGCCGGTGCTGTGGGACCGCGAGCGCAACACGGTGGTCAGTAACGAGTCTGCCGACATCATCCGCATGTTCAACAGCGCGTTCGACGAGGTTGGCGCTGCAGACGGCGACTTCTACCCAGAGCCGTTGCGCGAGCAGATCGATGCGGTCAATGCGGGCGTCTACGACAGCGTCAACAATGGCGTGTACAAGGCGGGCTTTGCGACCACGCAAGCTGCGTACGAAGAGGCGGTGGTGCCGCTGTTCGAGACATTGGATTGGCTTGAGACGCGTTTGAGCCAGCAACGCTATCTGTGCGGCGAGCAACTTACCGAAGCAGACTGGCGCCTGTTCACCACGCTGGTGCGTTTCGATGCGGTGTATGTGGGGCATTTCAAATGCAATCTACGGCGCATTGCCGACTATCCGCAGTTGTCCGGCTTTCTGCGCGAGCTCTATCAGATGCCGGGAATCGCCGGGACGGTCGACTTCCAGCACATCAAGAATCACTATTACCAGAGCCACGACATGATTAATCCCACCGGCATCGTTCCGGTGGGGCCGGTGCTGGATCTGGATGCGCCGCATGGGCGCGGTAGCTGATGTATCTCCCGGCCGCGCGCCGCCGCGCTCAGGCACGCTGCCGCGTTGGCCGAAGCGCGATTGCGGCAACCGTATGTACTGCCAAATGCTCAGCGTTTGGCAGCGCTACGCATGATCAGCGTTGCCGCACCCACCGAGATGGCATCTTCCACCACGCCGGTGCTGGTTTGGCCATAGCGTTCGATTGCGCGCATGCGTGCGTTGAAGGTGAGATAGGCCGCAGCGACGGCAGTGGTAGCGCCGAGCAGTGCAGCGATGCCGCGTTGCTCGCGTGGCGCCAGCGCCGTACCGACGATCACGCCGGTGGCGATGCGGGCAATCATGCCGGGGAGCACGATGCGGTCGGGTGCGGTCTTCATCTTGTCGCCGGCCAGCTCACCACCGGCGAGCGCGAGCATGCCGGCCGATGCGAGCGGATTGGCAAGCAGCTTCGGTGCGCCGTTGTTGGCGGGGAGGTTGCCGGTGCGGGCCGCATTGGCGACCGCTGCCAGCGGGGTCATCGAGCGCATGCCTGCAACCGCGGCCATCAGGATCGAATGAATCAGGGACATGTGGACCTCTGCAGTGATGCGCTTCAGTCGATGCAGGTTGGGATCCTGCAGCCAGCGCTGAGGTGGGTGGGAGCGCAAAGCCTAGGACGTCACATGTGTGCGAGATGGCAAGGTGGTGCCCGCAATGTGCAGGCACCTGGGCAGGACATGCAGTGCCGACCTTGGCGTCACGCGATGTGTGGGGTGAGCGCGAACGCTCAGACGGTGCGATCAGACCGATAGGGGCAGGCCCGGATCTTGAGCCTGTTGGCGGTGACCGAAACTGACGGCGGCCGTACCGTCAGTCGGTGAGCAAGGCGGCGTGGTGGGTGCATTCGATGCGCTTACGGTTGCTTTGCAAGCTTGCCCGTACGCCATGCCATCCACAGGACCGTGACGCCCACGGCCAGGCAGACCAGCACGCCCGGCAGCGATGCTTCCGGGCCGAAGGGGCCGCCGGTGAGCCATTCGGCGATGCCGGGGCGAGCGGTGCTACGAGCAATCGCCGGACCCATGTCGGTCCCTGACACCGCTGCACCGAAGACATAGCCTTGAGTGAAATTCCAGGCGATATGCACGCCGATCGACATCCAGACCCGGCCGGTCAAGGCATAGAACGCGCCCAGCAGGATGCCAGCTTCCAGCGCGATGCAGATCGCAGCAAAGACCGTAGCGTGCGGATTGGCGATATGGCCGAAGCCGAACAGCGCCGCAGACGCGGCGAAGGCGATCCAGGGGCCGAACGCGCGCCAGATCAGGCGCAGGAAAATCGCGCGAAACAGCAACTCTTCGATCACGCCCGCCTGCAAGGCCTTGCGGACTGCCGTCCATGCCGGTGCCATGCCCAGTGCCTGGATGTCGTACAGCCCGAACACCGCCATGATGCCCATGACCGTGGCGAACATGGCCGCACCGATCAGCAGGCCGACGATCAGCTGGGCCAGCATCGGTCGCGTGGCGAGCTCGCTGGCGCGCCGCCCTTCGGCCAGGCGCACCGCAAGCACATAGACACCCAGCCCGACCGCGATACCGACAAGGCTGGCGAGCAATTGCAGGGGGCCGGAGTCCTTGGGGAACAGACCGCCGACGAACCTGCCGGCCATGGGCGCCAATGTGGCAACCACGACAAGCAATACCACTGCCCAGCCGATCGCGCGGAGCCAGCGCAGGCGCCCGGGGTGCAGAAACTTGCGATCACCCAGTTCGATCTGGTGCGTCGTGGGTCCGTTCCCGGTGAAGGAACGTCCGGCAACCGGTTGCAGTGGTGCGTGCATGTGTACAACTCCATGTGGTGTGGTTGCTAGAGAGTGGGTGGGCGAGGCAGGGCGGCGGCTGCCGCGGCGCCCGGTTTCAGGTGGGTGAGACGCTGTCACGCAACAGATGCTTCAGCCCATGCGTGATGCCGCGCGGCGCAACGCTCAGGTGATCTTCGTCGTTGAGCACCTCCAGTTCGATCTGCAAGGATGCATAGCCGCGTGCGCGCAAGCGCCGCACCATGGCCTGGGCATCGGTGACCATGTCGTAGTTCTGGTGGTAACGCCGTTGTTCGTACTCGCCCACATACAGATAGACCTGGGCGGGGAGATCCTTGCGCTTGGCTGCGGATGCGGCTTCCAGCGCCGTCATCGCATGCTCGCCGTACCAATAGGACGGGCTGCCGAGGAGGTAGCCGGAAAACATTTCGGGCGATTGGAGCAGGATCTGCGTGCCCAGCAAGCCGCCGTAGGAGTGGCCGTAATACAGGCGCTTGTGCTCGTCGGTGCGATAGCGTTTGGCAACGAACGGCAGTACCTGATCACGCAGGTAGGCGATGTAGGCGGTGCTTTTGCCATGTGTCGCAACGGGTGGAGCGCCTTCACCATCCTCGGGTGTGGGCGTGTAATCGCGCCGGCGGCTGGGCATCGGCTCATCGCCGACCGCGTACGACAGTCCAACCAGAATGAAATCTTCGATCGCCGGGCCTTCGCCATTCAAGCGGCGTGCGATCTGTCGCACCACCGGAAACGCGTAGTCGCCGTCGGTGGCGTAAAGCACTGGATAGCGCCGGCCCGGGTTGTCCGCATAGCCGCGTGGCAGCGCGACGAACACTTGGTAATTGCGTCCGGAGGCAGGATCCGGGACATCCCACACCTGAGTGTCGACCATTTCATACGGCTTGCCTTCACCACGTTGCCCGGCTGGAATCGCGGCTTTTGCAGTTGCTGCGGGAGCCGGTTTTGGTCGCTGCTCCATAACCTTGGCCGGCGGCGTTGGCGGTGCATCGGTGCAGCCAATGAACAACAAGGCCAACAGTCCGGTCAGCAGTAACTTACTCAACGTGGTCTCCTGGCCGCACTTGGCCGTCTCATAGGCCGCCAACATAAGTCAGCGCGGACGCGCTTGCCATGTCGTTGGGATTGGTGCCGGGCAGGCCCTGCGGAACCGCCATGCCTTTGCTGCGATAGAAATCCGTCCAATACGGTGAAATCTTGCCGGTTTGCAGGTTCTTGAAGTTCATCGGCTGCAGCGCAAAGACGTGATGTGCGCGGAACGCGCGTTCGATGAAGTCCGAGCAGTAGTAGCTGTTGGCGTCCTGCACGTAGGTTTCGTTGTATGGCTTGCCGAGCATGCGCCGTGCCTGGGCGATGGCGTCGGGGATCGCAGCGCGATATGGCTCGGTGAGCCGATACACGCTGATCTGCCGATGCTTGGCGTTGGCCTCGTCCACGAAGTCGCTCAGTGCTTGCTGCCGCGAGCCCTTGTCGTCGGCATGCAGCACCACTTGCGTGTCGCCTTGATGGGCGACCAGTGCCACGTGATCGAAGCTGGGTGCGTCCTGCTTGGCAGTGGCATCGTCGATGGCGCCGCTCAAGCCGGTGCGGGCCGCAGTGACGAACAACAGATCGCCATCCTGTAGCTGCACTGCGATAGAGGTTGCAGGCAGCAGTGCCAGTGCAAGCATGACAAGCAGGAATAAGGTGCGCATGGGAGGCCGGCAGGTGATGCAAGGGGCGACCATTATCGCCAAGAACGGCGGCGCGCTGCCGATGCGGTAAGCGCTCTGTAGAATGCAACTGCCAGCGGGCGTCGCCGCCGCCATCGCGTCGCGGCAATCCTTGTCCGTCTGGAGTCTTGCATGCGTGTTTCTTCTGCTTCTACGTTGTCGCCGATGGGGCGGCTGTTTGCCGTGGCTGCATTTTTAGAGGGGCTGACCTGGGCCGGATTGCTGCTCGGCATGTTGCTCAAGTACGGCACGCACACCACCGAGGTCGTGGTGTGGCTGTTCGGGCGCCTGCATGGCGCCGCGTTCCTGTTCTATGTAGCGGTCAGCGTACTTGCCGCGTTGCGTTTGCGCTGGCCTTGGTGGGCATGGGCGCTGAGCTTGCTGGCCGCGTTGCCGCCGTTGGTGACGGTGCCGTTGGAGATGTGGTTCCGGCGTATCGGCTTGTTGGGTCAACGCACACGCAGCGGTGTCTGAGCGCATCAAGGCAAGCTAGGCACTGCGGAGAATGCCGTGTGTGGCACTCGGCATGTCGCTGCGCAACGCCCCCGATGTCACGCCAGACCATGGACTCCGCAAACGGCCTTTGCAACCATAGGCCGACCAAGGAAGAAGCGGAGTGCAGCAATGCGTTATTGGACGATGGTGGCGACTGCCGCGCTGGCAGGCGTGATGGCGGTGCCGGTGCACGCGCAAACCCCGCAGGAAGCGCTGGATCTGACGCCGTATCTCAGGAATGACCAGTTCGAGCGCATCAAGATTTCGCCCTCGGGTGCGTATTACGCCATCACCATGCCGTTGGAAGATCGCACCGTGCTGGGTGTGGTGCGGCGCGAAGACAAAGTGGCCACGGCCAAGGTGACTGGCGGCGCCAATAGCGTGGTGGATGATTTCTGGTGGGCCAACGACGACCGCATTGTGGTGTCGATGGCGCAGCGGCTGGGCTCGCGCGATGAGCCGATGGCCATCGGCCAATTGCATGCGATCGATGCCGATGGCAAGAACGGGCGGCTGTTGGCCAGCCCCTACGGCACCAACGATGAGATCAACGGTGCACAGTTGAAGATGGAGTTGGATCCGGGCACCTTCATGCTGGACACCTTGCCGGGCGATCCACGCAATATCCTGGTGTCGTCGATTCCGTTCGTCGGCGACCCGAACATCCGCATCGACAAGCTGGACATCTACACGCGCCGACGCAGCACGGTGGCCACCTCGCCAGTGCGCCGCGCCAGTTTTGTCACCGACCGGCAGGGGCGTATCCGGTTTGCGCACGGGGCGGATGTGGAAAACGCCAGCAAGCTGTATTACCGCGACAACGACCAAGCGCAGTGGAAGTTGATCAACGACTCGGCCACCAGCCACCATCGCGAATTTCCGCTTGGCTTTTCTGCCGATGGCACGCAGGCCTATCTGGAAGTGGAGCAGGCCACCGGCACCGATGTGGTGGTGGCGTGGGACCCGGCCACCGGCAAGTCGACGCCGCTGTTGCACGACGACACCGTCGACCCCTACCGGATTTTGCAGGATCTGGACGGCACCACGCCGATCGGTGTGAGCTACATGAGCGATCGGGTACGCAACCGCTTCTTCGATGAGAAAGCGCCGACTGCGCGGTTGTATCGCAGTCTGGAAAAAGCCTTCGGCGACAATGCGGTCTACATCACCTCGGCCACCAGCGATGGCCGCTTCGTGCTCGCCTATGTGTGGAGCGATCGCAATAACGGCGACTACTATCTGTTCGATACGGTGAGCAAGCGTGCGGACCGTGTGTTCAGCCGCCGCGAATGGTTTCCGCCCGATGGCGTGCCGGCCAGCAAACAGGTGAGTTTCAAGGCGCGCGATGGTCTGCAGCTGCATGGCTATCTGACCCAGCCGTTGAATGCCGAGCCCGGCAAGCCGTTGCCGCTGATCGTGATGCCGCATGGTGGGCCGTTCGGTATCTTCGACAAATGGGCGTTCGATGACGAGACCCAGCTGCTGGCTGCGGCTGGCTATGCGGTGCTGCGCGTCAACTATCGCGGTTCGGCCAACTATGGGCGGGCGTTTACGCAGGCCGGTGCCAAGGAATGGGGCGGGCGCATGCAGGACGACCTCACCGACGCCACGCATTGGGCGATCACGCAGGGCGTGGCCGATGCATCGCGCATCTGCATGTACGGCGCCAGCTATGGCGGCTATGCGGCGTTGATGGGCGTGGCCAGGGAGCCAGGCTTGTACCGCTGCGCTGCCGGCTACGTCGGCGTGTACGACCTGGACATCCTGGCGCGCGACAACGCCAGTCGCGCGCGCTGGGCCAAGAACTGGACGGGCGATTGGCTGGGCGCACGCGAGACCTTGGCGGCACGCTCGCCGGTGACCCTGGCGCGCCAGATCAAGGTGCCGGTGTTTCTGGCCGCAGGCGGCAAGGACGAGCGCGCGCCGGTGGCGCATACCGAACGCATGGAGCGCGCATTGAAAGTGGCCGGTGTGCCGGTGGAGTCCCTGTATTTTCCCAACGAAGGCCATGGCTTCTATACCGAAGCGCATCGGCGTGAGTACTACACGCGCTTGCTGGCGTTCTTGAACAAGCAGCTGGGCGGCCGCACGGCGAAGTAAGGGCTTGGTGGTTGCATCCGGTTTTGTCCGGATGCAACGTGTGGCCGAGCAGCGTAGTGGTGATGTGGTGGTGCGGGATGTTCAGGCACCGGACAAGGCTGTGGCTGATTGGCAATGTCGCGTGATATGCCTTGCGTATTTATCGGTAAGGCATCGCGGCCAGGGCCGCTCCTACGCGACAGGGTGCCTGCGTCAGCGTGCGCAGGTCGCCGGCGCCTGGTGCGGCGCCGGCGACCGTGCTGCCTGTGCGCCGCTCAGTTCTTGGGCATCGGCTTCATCTGATACTCCGCCGGCGGCGTGGCGCCGAGCAGGTACTGTACGAAATAATCCCAGCGGCGGCGTGTGACATACGGGGTGAGATCGCCGTAGCCATGTTTGGCGTTGGGCAGCATCAGCATGTCGAAGTTCTTGTTGGCCTTGATCAGCGCATCGGCCACCAGCAAGGTGAGATACGGCGGCACGTTGTCGTCCAGGGTGCCGTGCACCAGCATCAGCCGGCCCTTGAGATTGGCGGCGCGGCCAGCGTTGGCCTGGTCGTCGTAGTTGGACGTGCCATCCTTGTTGACGATGTGCTCGCCGTGATACTTCTCGGCCCAGTCGTCTTCGTAACCGCGGTTGTCGTGGTTGCCACTTTCCGACCAGGCCACCTTGAACAAGTCCGGGTAGCGCAGCATCGCGGCGGTGGAGGCATTGCCGCCGCCGGAATGGCCCCAGATGCCGATGCGGCTCAGGTCGATCCACGGATAACGCTGACCCAGTTCCTTCAAGCCGGCCACCTGGTCGGGCAGCGTGTTGTCGCCCATGTTGGCGTACCAGGTGTCGTGGAAGGTCTTGCTACGCCACGGCGTGCCCATGCCGTCGATGGCGATCACGATGAAGCCCAGCTCGGCCAGCGATTGATTGTCGCCGTGGCCGGCAAGGAAACTGCGGCCACGTACCGATCCGGTCTGCGGGCCGGGATAGATGTAATCGATCACCGGGTATTTGCGCGCCGGGTCGAAGTTGCTGGGCTTGAACATCAGCCCGTACAACGTGGTCTTGCCGTCGCGCGCCTTGACCGTGATTGGCTCCGGCGGCACCCAGCCGGCGGCCTTGAGGCGGGTGATGTCGGCAGTGGCAATCGTGCTGACGGTGCGTCCGTCGCCGGCATCGCGCAACAGCGTGATTGGCGGGGTGACTGAGGTGGAATAGGTATCGACAAAGCGCGCGCCATCGGGCGAGAGCGCAATGTGGTGATCGGCCACTTCGGGTGTGAGCAGCACCGGCTCACCGCCGTCCAGGCTCACCTTCCACAGCTGCTGGTAGTACGGGTCCACACCCGGCGTGCGGCCCACACCGACGAACCACGCGGTGCGCGTCACCGGGTCCACGCGCAACAACTCGGTGACGTTGCCTTCGCCGGTGGTGATCGCGCGCTTGGGTTTGCCGGTGCCCAGATCGTAGAGATACAGCTGGCCCCAATCGCTGCGTTCGGAGAACCACACCGCCTCGTTGCTGCCAGGCAGGTACGCCCAGTTGGCGGCGACCTGGCCGCTTTCGTAATAGGTCTTGGCGGTTTCGTCGAAGGCGGTGCGCACCTCGCCAGTGGCGACATCGGCGATGCGCAACCAGGTCTGCTTGTGGAAGCGCGAGGTGGAGGCGAAGGCCAGCGTCTTGCCGTCCGGCGCCCATTTCACATCGTCCCACAGGCCCGGCGAGCAGCTCACGTCGTCGCACAGGGTGGAGCGGTGCTGATCCGGCGGCAGTTTCAGCCGCAGCACGCTGCGCGTGGGCACGTCGATGACCACGCGCTCGATCATGGTCACGTCCTTGTCGCCGGCCAGCGGGTATTTCCACGACTGCAGTTCCGGATGCCCGAGCTTGGTGCTGACCAGATACATGTCGCCGGTCTTGCGCTGGTCCTGCTGGAAGGTGGCGATCTTGCGTGAGTCCGGCGACCAGGCAACGATGGCGTTGTCGCTGTGCTGCCAGCCGGCGTTGTCGGTGGCGTAGCCGAAGTTTTCCACGCCGTCGCGGGTGAGCTGGGTTTCCTGGCCGCTGGCCAGATCGCGCACCCACAGGTTCCAGTTGCGGATGAAGGCTTCGCTGCGCTTGTCCGGCGATGGCACGCCCGGCTCCGCCTTGTCCTTTGCATAGAGCTTGCTGCAGCGTGCACGCGTGTCGCAGACCACGGCGGTATCGCGGACGTTGAGGCGGTAGCGGCCATCGGCGGTGCGCTTGACCACTGGTGCGAACGTGTCGGCCTTGAGCGGTTTGTCGCCGGTCTTCAGCAGCGTATTGAGCGAGCCGACCAGCGCGGACTGCTTGAACAGCGGCGCGGTCTTGCCGGTGGCGGTATCCAGCTGCAGTAGCCGGTTGCCGGTGGCATCGTGATCGACATAGACCACATGGGTGGCGTCCAGCCAGTCGATGCGCGTGGCTTGGTGATCGACCAGCGGTTGCGCCAGATAGCTGGTGAGACGCTCGGCGCGGGCGTAGTCGGCCTCGGTCACGCTGGGGACCTGCGCGCTGGCCAGCGCGGGCAGCGCGGCGATCGCCAGGGCGGTGAGCAGGTGGCGCATCGGCAACGGTGTGAGCATGTGGACCTCGTCGGAAGGGGCGCGCGTCGATGCGGTCGACGCAGCCCCCTGATGCTACCTGGGCCGGCGGTGCGTGTGCCTCTGCCATAGGTCGTGCCATGGCCGTAGACCAAGCCGTTGCGACAGGCGCAACGTGCGCCGACATCCGGGGTGTGCCGCGCGGCAGGGCGTGTGGCTACTTGCCCATGCAGCGCTTCCAGCGCTCGTTCACCCGCTGCGCGAACCAGGCGGTGGTGAGCGTGCGGGTGATCTTCGGGCTTTCCAGGGTGATACCCGGCAATACGGCGCGCGGCAACGGTTTGCCGGTGCTGCGCTCGGCCAGCGCGAACACCTGGCGATACAGATCGGTGTCCTCGAAATCGGCCTTATCGCCGGCTTCCAGCGCACGGCGGAGTTGCCGGTCGCTCATCGCCAGCTGGCTGCCCAGGGCGCGTGCGGCACGTTCGGTGCCGCCCGGTGCCTCCAGGCTGGCGCCGGGTGTGAGCAGGTCGCCGTCCAGCGCGAGCGCGATGCCGCTGGCCTTGCTCAGCGCGGCCTGGAAGGCGGCATTGCGGCTGGCGTACCAACCGGCGTTGAAGTCGGCGAAGCGATACAGCAGTGCATCGTAATTGGCCGGATACCCGAGCAGATGTCTGGTGCCGAACCACAGCCCGCCGCGACGGCTGAAGACTTCATGGCGCATCGAGTCGCCCGATGGATACGGGTAGCGCTCGGCATGCTGCTCGGCAAACGCGATGCTCACCTGCATCGGCCCGGCGGTGTGCACCGGATTGAGCCCGTCGAACAGGCGCGCGCCCAACGGCACGCTGCCGGTGAAGTCCTCGAAGATCTTGCTCAACTCCTGCTCGGTGCGCGCGCTCGCAATGCGCGTGGCATAGCTGCGGCCATCGGGGGAGTCGATGCGCAGGGCGGCGTCGACCATGAAGCCGGGAATGTGGTGCGCACTGGCGCGGCGGTCGATCTCCGCGCGCGAAATCTTGCCAAGATTGGGAACGACGGGATTGGCCTGATAGGTCGACTCCTGCTCGGTCACCGCCAGCACCGCGCAGATGTGCTCGGGGCTGGTGTCCAGCGCCTGCGAGGACAGCGCCACGTACACATCGTTGGCCCAGCCGGCGCGATCGGTGAGGGTGGCCGGCAGGCGCCGGGCGATATCGGCCTTGACCGCATCCGGAGAGCGCTGCGGCGCACGCGGGGCCTGGGTGGCGCAGGCCGACAGCAAGGCGACGGCAAGCAACGTGAGCAGGCGGGGCAAGCAGGATGTCACGGCGTCTCCAGATCTCGGGCGGCGGCTGCCGTGCGGCAGTTTACGTCGCTGCCGGACAGGTGCCAGCACACACCGGCACACACCAGCACACACCAGCACACACGGGATGCCGGCAGCTCGCTGCGTCGGTCGCTCCGATTCAAGCCAGGTGCGATCAGGCCGATAACGAGCTCGATCAGGAACGTCGCGATCACGGTGCCTGGCATGCCTGCCGGTCATCATTGCAGAGGTTGCTGCATCGATGTCGCGTTCAAGCAAGCGCCGACCTTGCCCAATTCCACCGCTGTCCACCCATGGGAGTGCCTGAAATGCCGCAGCAACCAGCAAGCCCGGTTCGGGTCGGAGGTGTCGCCGTGGTCACGGTCCCGGCGCGTTGTGCCTTGTCGCCGTCATGAGTCGCCGATGAGCCTCCTTGCGGCACGCTGGCAACGGGTCTTCGCGGGGATCGCATTACTGCTGAGCAGCGCGGTGGTGTGGGCGCAGCCGCAGCCGTGGAAGGCGATCGAATCGGCCGCCATCGACGACCCCAAGGCCGCGTTGCAGACCGCCCAGACCTTTTTGCAGCAGGCGCGCAGCAATGGCGATGCCGACGCGCAATTCTGGGCCTTGCTGGCCCAGGCGCGCATCCTGATCTCGCTGGAAGACAACGATCATCGCCAGCTGGTGCTCAGCCAGGCGCGTACCGTGTTGGAGCAATTGCATGGCAACGCCGCGCAGGCGCAGCTGTGGCTGGATACCGTGCAGGCACTCAGCGATGTGCGCGAAAACCCCAACCGCGGCATGGTGACGCGATTGGAAGATCTGCGTCAGCGGGCGCGGGCACTGGGTCGCAACGATCTGCTGTGCGAAGTGGAAGCGGTCGACATGTGGAGCATGCTGGCCTCCAGCAGCAGCGATGAGGCATGGAAGGCGGCGCAGGCCAGCTACCAGTGTGCGGTGCGCGAGCACACCTTGAGCCTGGAGCTGGACGCGTTGACCCAGCTGGGGTCGCTGGCCAGCCGTGTCGGCGGGCGCATGGCAGAAGACAGCGAAGCCGAAGATTATCTGCAGCATGCCTTGACGCGCCTGCACGGCCAGCCGGCACGCTTCCAGCGCAGCCTGATCGAATACGAATACGGCACCTCGCTGGCCGCGCAGCAACCCGAGGCCGCCTTGCTGCATTTCAAGCGCGCGCTGGCGCTCAGCCGCGAGCTCGGCGATCAGGCCGGCGTGGCCGCAGCACTGACCAGCGCCAGCGAAGCCCTGAGCGAAACCGGCGATGCGAATGCGGCACTGGCAATGGCGCGCGAGGCGCTGCCACTGATGCAGAAACAAGGCAACGTTGGCCGTATCGCCGCGTGTCATGCGGTGTTGCTGCAGGCATTGACGGTGTTGAAGGCAGACAGTCTGGGGGCCGAGATCGTCGCGGCCAGGGCAGCGGACGACCCGAACCTGACCTTGAGCCGGCGTGCGCAACTGCTCGATGCCATTGCCCAGGCGCTGGCAGCGGAAGGCCGCCATGCCGAGGCATACCAGGAACTGCAACGCGCCAACACGCTGCGCGCGCAAAGCCTGGATCGCCAACGCGACACCGTGATGCTGCGCTTGCAGGCGCGCTACGAAGATGCCCGCCGTGGCGCCGAAACCGCCGAGCTGCGCCGCCGCAGCGAGACCGCGCAACTGGCCTTGCAGGCGCGCGAAGCCGGCCAACGCACGCTATGGATCGCGCTATGTGCGGCCTGCCTGCTGTTGCTGGGCGCCTTGGTGGTGCTGGCCTTCGGTGCGCGCCATCGCCGTCAGCTGTCGCGGCTGGCGATGCGCGACGAACTCACCGGCCTGCCCAATCGCCGCGCCATTCGTTCCGAGGCGCAACAGCAGATCGAGCAATCGTTGCGCTCGCAGATCCCGTGCATGCTGGCGTTGATCGATCTGGATCACTTCAAGTTGATCAACGATGTACACGGCCACGCCACCGGCGATGCGGTGCTCAAGGCGCTTGCCAGCGCCTCGAAGCTGGCTTTGCGCACGCAGGATCGCCTGGGCCGGCTGGGCGGCGAAGAATTCCTGCTGGTATTGCCGGGCTGCAACGCGGAAGAAATTCCTGCGGTGTTTGCGCGCCTGCGCAGCGCCGTGGCTGCGATCCAGATTCCCGGCCTGCCGGCAGACCAGCCGGTGCGGTTCTGCATGGGCGCGGTCAGCGTCACCGCCGCCACCGGCCTGGACGTGCTGCTGAGCCAGGCCGATCTTGCGTTGTATGCAGCCAAGACTGCAGGGCGCGATCAATGGGCGGTGTGCTGAGCGTGCGTGCGTCGATCGCGTGTTTGCGGATCGCGCTCTTTAAATCGCTGGGGTCTGCAGTCGCGCTGCAGCATCGAGCAACGATGCGCCTTTAAACCGCATGACGTTTTTCATCGCAGTGCGTTGTGCACCTGCGTGTGAGGTGACCAGTGGAGTCAAGCGAAGCGAGCAGGCTCGATCGCCTCTTGCGGACCACGTATCGCGGTCCGCAAGGCGCCACCGACGATACCGTCGTGCTTACTGGCTGACTTCCTGCATCGGCACCTTGTGCTCCTTGGAATATGCGCGCTGCGCGGTATTCAGGGCTTCGATATCGACATTGAGCTGGGCCGACACGGTTTCCAGGTCCTTGGCCAGCGGTGCCAGCTCGGTATTGGTGTAGCCGTTGGGCAGTGCGGCAAAGCGCTCCAGCGCGGCCATCATCGCGTCGGCGCTCTTGAGGTAGGCCGACAACTTGCCGTCCAGGTCCTTGGCGTTGTCCGGCACGCCCGAGGCCACGGCGGCATTGGCCTGCGCATTGGCGGCAAGCGCCTTGCGTTGGCTGCCCAGCGCGGTCTTGTAGCTGTCCAGCGGCTTGTGCGCGATGGCATCGTTCACCAGGCTCTGCCCGCGATCGCCGGACACCCACGGGTCGATGATGGTCACCGCGCCATTCCAGACCGAGATGTTGTGCAACAGATAGTCGCTGGAGGAGAGCTTGGAAGCGCCGGTAGTGGTGCCGCCGCCGCAGGCAGCAAGCAGCAGACTGAGAGAGACAAGCAGGAGTGTGGTGAACGTCTTCAAAGCGAAAGATCCTTGAGGGAAGACTGTTGCCGCCGTTGCATGGCGTCACAGCAAAAAATCCAAGGAAGCGTCCAGACAATCCGCGTGGCAGTGCTGCCGGCCATCTTCCTTGAGACGAATGCAGCGTGGAGCGTTCCATGTCACTCGATCGAGTGCGCTGCGCGGCGATTATAGCGGCTGCGACCAGGCTGCACGTGCATAGCGTCGTGTTGCAGTTGAAGGCCGCGTCCTGTTTGCGCGATCACGCCGGCAGGCGCCGATGCAAAGTGCCAGCAGTAAACTGCGTCGCACGATTGCAGAGAGGCTTGCTTGAAGAAACGTCCCAAATCACCGCCACCGATGCCGGTGCCTGCCAATTCCCGCATCGTCGACTGGCTTGTCCGCGGGGTGGTCCTCGTGATCGCGGTGGCCTGTTGCGGGCGGCTATGGTTGTTGCTGCAGGCGGTAATCAGCGGGCGCTATGTCAGCGTCGTTCGTGGTCGGCCGGCCAGGACGTTCTATGCCGACACCGACCCGCAGCGCTACTGGATCTCGATCGGCTGGGACGGCCTGTGGACCATTGCCCTGTTGGCGATGGTGGGCGTGTTTGCGTATCTCGCATGGAAGGATTACCGGCGCGATCGTGCCAATGCCATGCGGCGCGGCAGACGCTGATGGCAGGCCACGCCCACCGACCATATCGACGGGTCCTTGCCCGCCCACCGTCTCGGGCTCTTACGCGGCATGGATGCCGCGTACATGGACGTACTTGCAGCGTGTCCCGCGATGGTGAGCGGGCAAGGGCCTTGCAGCCAGGCCGCAGATCAGCGGCTGCACACACCTGGCAGTTTTGTGCGCGACTCTTGAACAGACTTCACGGTGTCCCACGCTTGCGCGAAGGTTTGGCTGCGTTGCGCTTCGGCCAGGTGTCGTAGCTGTAGACGAACTCTTTCTGGTCGGCGCCGCGTGTCGGGTCGCAATGCCAGGAGCTGGCGACGATGCCGGCTTCCAGCACATCGTCGACCTCGCGCACGGACTGCGATTCGAAGGCGCAGATCGCCCCGTAGAGTTTGACGTCCCAGTCCGGGCTTGCCGTTTGATGGGCATGCTGCACCAGTACGATGTCGCTGCCTTGGAAGTGGTGCACCTGTGCGCTGCGGTCGCGCGCGATGCTGAAATAGCACGGCGCACCGATGCCCAGCGGAAACACTTCGTCGTCGCGCAGCACGGCGCATTTGCCATCTTGCTCGCCCAAGCGAATCGTGCGCCCGGCCAGTGTGGCGGTGGTGACAGGGTTGGAGAGCGTGACTTCAGACATGGGCTGCGCGGGCGGTGTCTGTGCCTGCGATTGCGTCTGTGCGCCTGCTGGCGTGCAGAGCATCAGCACGAGTGGGGCCAACGATAAAGCAGTGAGATGGAGGCGCATGCAACATCCTTGTCGAGGGCGGTGCAGTATCGCAGATTCATCCGCTATCGCTGTCTGCATGGCCCACGCGCTGAGGTGCCTCAATGATGGCGGGGGCGGTTGTACCTGATCGCGCAGACGATACTCAGCGCCGCGCAGGCAACGTCGCCAGCACACCATCCAAGGCGAGTTGCGTGCTGAAACCAGCCTTGCTCAGGCGCTTGCTCACTTCGTTGGGAACATCGCGCCCGCTGGTGAATTTGTTGGGCGCGCCGGTGTAATGGAACATGCGCCCGCCACGGCGTAGCACGCGCGCCAGCTGGTCGTAGAACAGCTGCGAATACAGCTCGCCGGCAATGCCGAAGCGCGGCGGGTCGTGCAGGATGGCGTCGACCGAACCGTCGGCCAGTGTGCTGACGTGCTGCGAGATATCGGCGTGTGTTAGCTGGAGACGTCCACCGCTGGCGTCGTCGTCCGGATCCGGCGACCACGGATTGAGGGTGCGCAGCCACAGTACGTCGGCGTTCTTTTCGAACGAGTGCAGTTGCGCCACGCTGGCCTCCAGGCAGCAGGCGGCGAAATAGCCCAGGCCACCACAGGTATCCAGCACGACCTTGCCGCGCGGATCCACCAGCGCCACCTTGCGGCGCGCATCGTCGAACGGCGACAGTTGTGCCGACGGCAGCATCTTGATGCCGTCGATCTCGAAGGTGGGCGCGCCCCATTCGGTCGGCACCAGCTTGATCAACGCACCGTTGAAACGCGAGATCGGCGCAAAGTCGTCGCCATCCCAGAAGTACAGCGTGCGCTCCTTGAGCTTGCCCGGATACGGGTAACCCCGGCCGCGCCACTGCCAGGTCTGCGCATCCAGCTGCGCAGTACCGGTACTGCGGCCCAGGTCCAGCGACCCGGTCCATTGAGTCAGACCATTTCCGCGCGCGGCAAGCAGGGCTTGGGCGTCAGAGAGAATGAGTAGTGGGCCGGAGTAATGGGGCACGGGTGGCGGGTCTGTATGGTTGGGCGCGCGTCACGCGCGTGGCCGGTGCAGGAAAGGGACTTGCATCGTAACCGACCCATTGCGTGTGGGCATCCTGTGGCCGGCGGGGTGGCAGCGGTGCGCGACAGCGGCTGAGGCGGGCGGATTCCTCCGACCCACCCGGCGCCGCATACTGTGCACTGCCCGCACCGACATCGCGTCGGATCGGCGCCAACCGTGGAGTGTCGGCAATGCTGAAGGGTGTGTTGTTGGGGTTCGCCTGTTACGCGGCCTATTCGATCAGCGATGCGTTCGTGAAGCTGCTCGAAGGCACGTTGCCGGTCTACGAAGTGCTGTTTCTCGGCGCGTTGCTGATGCTGGTGGCAGTGCCGTTCTTGAAGAAGCCCGACGACCGCTTGCGCGAGCTGGTGATGGCCAAGCAGCCCAGTCTGTGGCTGCTGCGCGCGCTTACCGGCGCGATCGGCAATCTGACCTCGGTGATCGCCTTTACCACCTTGCCGATGGCCGAGGCCTTTGCGCTGATCTTCTTGATGCCGATTTTCGTGACCGTGCTGTCGGTGGTTTTCCTCAAGGAAGAAGTGCATTGGCGGCGTTGGTCGGCGGTGATCGTGGGCTTCATCGGCGTGTTGATCGTGTTGCGCCCCGGCTTTCGCCATCTCACCCACGGGCATGTGGCTGCGATCGTCTGTGGCCTGGTGGGTGCGATCTCGGTGATCACCTTGCGCATGGCCGGCCATAGCGAGAAGCGTTTGACGCTCTATGGCGCCGGCGTGATCGGCCCGTTGGTGATGGGCGGGATCATGATGTTGCCGACCTTCGTCTGGCCCACGCTGTACCAGTGGTACTTGTTGGCAGGCTACGGCTTGCTCGCCGGTCTGGCGGCGATCTGCCTGATGTACGCCACGCGCATGGCACCGGTGAGCGTGGTGGCGCCCACGCAATACAGCCAGATGTTGTGGGCGATCGCGTTCGGCTATCTGCTGTTTCACGACCATCTCGATTGGCCGATGGCGGTGGGCATCGCGTTGATTCTGGGCGCTGGTTTGTTCACGCTGGTACGCGAAGAACAGGTGTCGCGTTGGTGGCGACGGACCAAGATTGTTTGAAGGCGGTGGAGTCGGGATTGGGGATTGGGGATTGGGGATTGGGGATTAGCAGC
The DNA here is from genome assembly GCF_056675575.1 of Xanthomonas sp. NCPPB 3959. Taxonomy (NCBI): domain Bacteria; kingdom Pseudomonadati; phylum Pseudomonadota; class Gammaproteobacteria; order Lysobacterales; family Lysobacteraceae; genus Xanthomonas; species Xanthomonas sp. NCPPB 3959. Next base: position 41,685 of record NZ_JBWWVR010000022.1, on the reverse strand, counting down.
AGCGCGTGATACTGATGGCGCCGCGCTTTGTCGCTATTACGAATCCCCAATCCCCAATCCCCAATCCCGGCTTTTATCACGGAGACGTAGTGGATTCCGGGCGCGGTGCGCGCCAGGCTTCGACGATGCGCGCGTACTCGCCGCTGGCCTTGCTCAGGTGCAGCCATTGGTCGACATAGGCCTTCCATGCGGGGTCGTCGCGCGGCAGCAGAAAGGCTTTTTCGCCGTATTGCAGCGGTTGCTCCGGCGCGATGGCGCATAGCGCGGGCAGGCGTGCCTGCTGGTACAGCGCCTCGGAGGCATCGGTGATCATCACGTCGGCACGCTGGTCCACCAGCTCCTGAAAGATGGTGGTGTTGTCGGCGAACAGGCGCAGGTTCGCGCGCGGCAATTCGCGCCGCGCGAAGGCTTCGTTGGTGCCGCCGGGCGGCTCGATCACGCGCACGTCGGGTCGATTGAGTTGCGCGATGCTGCGGTAACGCGTCTGATCGGCGCAGCGCACCAGCGGGATTTTGCCGTCCACGTCCAGAACCGTGCTGAAGCTGGCCTGGCGTTGCCGCTGCAAGGTCACCGAGATGCCGCCGACTGCAATGTCGCAACGATCGGCGAGTAGATCGGGCATCAATTGCGGCCAGCTGGTGCGTACGAATTGCACGCGTGCACCCAGGCTGGCGCCAAGCGACTGTGCCAGCGCGATGTCGCTGCCTTCGAAGTGCCCGTCTGCGCGCAGCAACGAATAAGGACGATAGTCGCCGGTGGTGCACACGCGCAGCACGCCGGATTGCAGCACTGCATCCAGACGTGAGGCAGGCTCGGCAGCCTGCGCACTGCCGCAGGTCAGCAGGAATGCGAGCAGAGCGCGATAACGCATGGTTTTGCCTCGAAGATAACTCGTCATGATAACCATGGACTACACCGTTGGTTTCGCCGCGTTTTCAGCGAACGCACGTCAACAGCGTGTCAGCGCGGCGATGCCCAGGATCACGGTGCACTAGCGCTGCGCGGCCTAGCGTTGATGCACCACTGAACGCAACGGAGCCGTCCATGCATCTCAATCCACGTACTGCTCGCCCGATGACCACGTTCACCACAGGCGTGGCGGCGCATGGCACGCCCGATCCGGATACCAACGAAGAAGAAATTCCGTTGGAAGAGCAGGCGCCGCAGCAAGGCGGTTTGCGCGAGGAGGTGGGCGATCTGGAAGAGGATGACGATCAGGCACTGCCGGGCCGTGTCGGTGGTGGGCTTGCTGGGGGCTAGTAAGTGTTGGTTGCTGGGTAGCGTTTTGGGAGTTGATTAACACGTCAGGGGAACTGCACGTTGCCCGGTTCGAAGTACACCGGCTTGTTGCCGTCTTCGGGCAGTGCAGGAATCGTATCGAGAATGGCCTTGCCGCGGATGTCGGTGATGCGGATGGACAGTGGTTGGTTGCCCAGTTGCTCGCCCAGGAAGTGGTTGTAGTCCATCTTCTGCAAGCTCTTCCAAATGCTGCCTTGCTTCACTTCGAACTTGACCACCGGGTAGGCGTGGTTACGCACCTGGATCGCCGCCCACCAACGTGAGCTGCCTTCCTTGATGCGGTATTGCACGTTGCCGGTGATGGGTGCGCGCACGATTTTCCAGCTGATCGGGATGCGCCCTTGCACCATGTCGCCGATTGCAGCAAAGGCATTCGGTGATAAGTCCAGGCCGCCGGATGCGCCGTCCGGATACAGGTCGGTGACATAGACAACGGTCTTGCCCTTGGGGCCGGTCACTTCCAGATACGCGCCGGCAAGCGCGGCCTTGACTCCACCGAAGTTCATCTGGGTCGGGTTGAGTGCGGTGATGAACGCGTTGCTGGGAATCGGATCCAGCAGGACTGCACCGCCGGAATAGCCGGAGCCGGTGTAGGTCGCTGTGCCGCTGAAGGTGCTGTTCCAGGTGGTCGCCTTGCTCGCGTTGGCGGTGCTCGCGCTTTTTGCGGATGCGCTGGCAGATGTAGCTGTCGCCAAGCCCCATGCTTGATGCAGGATCTGCAGCTTGTCGCTGCGCAGGCTGCCATTGCTGGCGAGCAGGCCGCCGTTGTTGGCATTGCCTACTTCCCAGCTACCCAGAAAGGCACTGCGCATGCCGGTGCTTGCCAGATAGCCGCTCAATGCCTGTTGCCATGCGGGGTCGCGCGGGTCGCCATCGCCCAGGCCGCCGCCAATGCTCACCGGCAGTACCGCATGGTCGGCGGCAAACGTGCCGAAGTCGCGTTGCCAGCCCGCTGGCAGACTGCGTGGAAAGTCGGCCGCTGCGAAGGCATCTGCCGCATCGCGATCCGGCCCCGCCAGTTTGGGCATCAACACCAGTTGCTTGGCCGGGATGCGCAATGGCACGCAGGCAAGCGGCTGCAGATTGCTGCCGGGCGCCTTGCGCGCGGAGTCGCTGCAGAGCGCGTTGTTGCCCACACCTTCCACGCCTACCACCCAGCGTGGTGCCTGTTTGAGGACGGTGGCCGCCGCGCGCGAGGCGATGCGATTCCAGTCGGCGTCTGCGCTGTTTCCGGCCCAAGTGGCATTGCGGTAACCGCTGCTGCCCAGATCAATGCCGATCACACCGGTGGTGGTGCCGTAGCGGGCGGCGAGCGTGGTCAAGCCGTTCGTCCACGCTTGCTGCTGCGCGCCCAGCTGTGGTGCGGAGTCATCGCACCCGCCATCGGCAAATGCGAGCAGGACCTGCATGCCGCGTTGGGTGCTGGCGCGCACAACCGCGTCGAGCACCTGCAATGAAGTCAGGTCGCGCAGTGCGGGGTCGCCTGCGACATCTGCCGCAGCGACGGGCTTGGCTTGCAGCGTTGCCGTGCAGATCGGCACACGCAGCGCATTGATATCGGCTGCCTGCATCTGATCCAGCGTCTGTTGCAGCGTGCTGTTGCGCAGACCCGCCGCAACCAGCGCAGCGCGGTCGAAGCCTGGCCAGGTCACGCCGCGCAGTTGCAGCGCCTGACCGCGCGCATCGACCAGTTGCCCGTGCGCATCGACCTGCACGGCCAATGCAGAGACCGGGGCCAGCAACGTCATGGCCAGCAATAGATGGGAACGTGAGTACATGGGAGTGTCCTGAGGGTTGGGCCCGCGCAGGAGACCAGCAATCGCCACGTGCGGTCCGTGCGCGCAGTCAAGGAAGCGGGCAGGAGCGCGTGCTGCAGCCAGTGCAACGAGCGCGCTGGGACGCGGATCGCTGTTTGTGCGAGATGCCGCACGATTGTCATCTTGGTCGCGGCAGTGAATGCCCTGCCAACGCGCAGCCCAAGCTGCATGGCGCAACACGCGGCGTGCAACCCGCACTGTGCGCACCGCAGCATGGCGCTGTCCGCTCGGCATGCGCCGGCGTATTTGCCGGCCTACCCGGCGTTGCTGTTCAAACCGCTGGTGCGCGCTGCCGCGATCTCGTATTTTTGACGGCTTGTTCACTTGCCGGTGCCGTGCCCATGTCTGACCCGTCCGCGCCCGATCATCTGCAACGCAGCCTGTCCAATCGCCACCTGCAGCTGATCGCCATCGGTGGCGCGATCGGCACCGGGCTGTTCATGGGCTCGGGCAAGACCATCAGTCTGGCTGGCCCGTCGATCCTGTTCGTCTATCTCATCATCGGCGCGATGCTGTTCTTCGTGATGCGCGCGATGGGCGAGCTGCTGCTGTCCAACCTGGAGTACAAGTCGTTCATCGACTTTTCCACCGACCTGCTCGGGCCGTGGGCCGGGTTCTTCTGCGGCTGGACGTACTGGTTCTGCTGGATCATTACCGCCATCGCCGATGTCATCGCGATTGCGGCGTATGCGCAGTTCTGGTTTCCGGGATTGGCGCCGTGGATTCCAGCCATTCTCTGCGTGCTGTTGCTGCTGAGCCTGAATCTGGTGACGGTCAAGTTGTTCGGCGAGATGGAATTCTGGTTCGCGTTGATCAAGATCGTCGCCATCGCCGCGTTGATCATCACCGGCGCCGGGCTGGTGGCGTGGGGCTTCCGCTCGCCGTCTGGCAATGTGGCCTCGCTGTCGAACTTGTGGAACGACGGCGGCATGTTCCCGATGGGCATCGGCGGGTTCTTCGCCGGTTTTCAGATCGCGGTGTTCGCCTTCGTCGGCATCGAGCTGGTCGGCACCACCGCTGCGGAAACCGCAGACCCGCGCCGCAATCTGCCCAAGGCGATCAACTCGATCCCGGTACGTATCCTGATTTTCTACGTTCTGGCGCTGATCGCGATCATGGCGGTGACGCCGTGGCGGCAGGTGGTGGCCGACAAGAGCCCGTTCGTGGAGTTGTTCGTGCTGGCTGGCGTGCCTGCTGCGGCCAGCCTGATCAACTTCGTGGTGCTGACCTCGGCCACCTCCTCGGCCAATAGCGGCATCTTCTCCACCAGCCGCATGCTCTACGGCCTGGCCGAGGAGCAGCATGCGCCGAAGGGCTTCGCCAAGCTGTCGCGTGCAGCAGTGCCGGCGCGCGGGCTGTTGTTCTCCTGCGTGTGTCTGTTGCTGGGCGCGATGCTGGTGTATCTGATTCCCAACCTGGTCACTGCGTTCACGCTGGTCACCACGTTGTCGGCGGTGCTCTTCATGTTCGTGTGGTCGCTGATCTTGTGCGCCTATATCGCGTATCGGCGCAAGCGCCCGGAGCAGCACGCGGCCTCGGCGTTCAAGATGCCCGGTGGCGTGTTGATGTGCTACGTGTGCCTGGCGTTTTTCGCCTTCGTCATCGTGCTGCTGACCTTGCAGGCCGACACGCGCCAGGCTTTGCTGGCCAGCCCGGTGTGGTTCCTGCTGCTGGCGATCGGCTATGCGGTGAAGCGGAAGCAGACACGCACAGGCTGAGCGCACGCAAGACCGACCGAAGACATCACCAAGGCCCCGCACTGCGGGGCTTTGGCGTCTGTGGCTGCACGGCGCCGCGATAAAGGCCACTGGCAGCTAAGCGCGTTTTGCGCGCGACGTTGACGCCGATCGGATGGAACGGGATGCTCGCCGCCATCCATCGCCACGGCCTGCCGCATGATCATGACACACCCGATTGCCGGAACGCAGCACACGCAAGGTTCCTGGGTCGACCTGTGCCAACCCACTGCACAGGAGCTGGCGCAGGCCGCAGAACAGGTGGGGTTCGCGCTGCCGGATCGCGCGGCGATCGGCGAGATCGAATTCAGCAGCCGGGTGCGGCGCCAGGGCGAGGTGCTGTTTCTCAATGTGCCGCGCTTTCAGGACGACGATGGCCCGACCGCGCCGCTGGGCTTTGCGGTGTCGCCGACCATGTTGGTCACCTTGCGCGAGCAGCGCTTGGGCTCGCTGGAGGCGGTGGCTGCGCGGCTTGAACACGAGCCCTGCCACAGCGCCGACGATTTGTTGCTGCGCATGTTCGACCAGCTGGTGGGCCGCCTGGCAGACCGGCTGGAATCGCTGGAAGCCGAGGTCACCGACACCACCCGGCAGGTGTTCGACGAGCCGCACAAGACCAAGGATCTGGAGCGCATGCTGCATCAGGTGGGCGGCATGGGCCGGCGCCTGGGCGGGCTGCACAATGCCGGGCAGGGACTGCTGCGCCTGGTCACCTATCTGGACGGCACCGCGCCGGACTGGTTCGGCGACGACGCGGCTAAACGCATCGGATTGCTGCACAAGGACCTGACCACCTTGAGCGAATTTCAGCAGCACATGGACGACCGCATCGAGTTCCTGCTCGACAGCGTGCTGGGCATGATCAACATGGACCAGAACAACGTGATGAAGGTGATGGCAGTGGCGTCGGTGGTCGGCATCCCGCCCACGGTGCTGGTCGGCATCTGGGGCATGAATTTCGCCTACATGCCCGAGCTCAAATGGCACGACGCCTATTTCTGGGCGCTGGGCGTGATCGTGCTGAGCATGGTGGTGCCGCTGGTGTGGTTCCGCAAACGCGGATGGGTGTAATGCATCAGAGCCGGAAACTAGTAGGAGCGCACCTGGGCGCGATATGGCATTACCGGGAAGGCCATATCGTGCCCAGGGGCGCTCCTACGAGGTGCCGTCAGGGCAATCATCTGTTGCCTACAGTTGCGTGACTACGCAATGCCAAGCTAGGGCAGCTCGGTAGCTGTGCAGCTCGCGACAGAATGCAGGAAAACCGTAGGAGCGCACCAGGGCGCGATGCGGGGTTACCGGTAAGGCCCTCGCGCCCAGGGGCGCTCCTACAGGGTGGGCTGGGATGCGCAGCTTTCACTGCGCATCGCGTCGTACTGGAAAACTGCCCAGCTGCGTAGCGTGCCACCAGGCGATGCGCATTGTTTATTGCTGCCGGGCGGCCTGGATCAGCCCTTGGCCTGGAAGCTGGCCTCCTCGTAAGGCTGCACCACCACCCAGCCTTCGCCGGCAAAACGCATCTGCAGGCTTTCGCCCGAGCCGCGGCCGAATAGGGTGCCGATCGACACGTCGGTGACCAGCTCCGGGGTCAGCGTGCCCGACCAGGCCACGGTGGCATTCGGGTCGGTGAACACCGGGCCGCTGGCAGCGGTGACCGGCAGGGTCAGAGGCTCGTAGTGCGAGGTGATCGCCACGATGCCGTGGCCGCTCAGGCGCACGTTGAACAGGCCGCCGGACAGCATGCCGGCCACTTTGCGCATCATGGTGATCTTGTGCTCGACACCGGATTCGAACGCCAGCACGTCGTTGCCGTTGACGAAGATCGCCTCGCCATTCAAACGCAGCAGCGTCACCAGCTTGCCGAGGTCGGCCAGATACACCCGGCCCTGGCCTTCGGCCTTCATCAGCTGCATGCCTTCGCCGCTGACCGCCTTTTTCAGCAGGTTGCCCAGACCCTGTTCCAGCAGACCCTCGCGGGTGAACTTGACGTTGCCGGTGCGCGCGACCATGGCGCCGGCCTTGGACCACACCATGCCGTTGAGGCGCACTTCCAGCAGGTGCGGGTTTTCCAGTTCGAACGGATCGGGGCTGACGTCCTTTTCCTTGGAATGGGCGAGAAATTCGTTGAGCGTGCGTACGGCCATGGGTCCATCCCGGAGCGTGAAAGAGTGCGCATGATACGCGGCATGCCGGTGTCTTCGAAGCGTGCTGATGTGCGAGCCGCCTTTCGTCTGCGGGCATGGCGCGCCGATCGGTACGAAGGCGCGTCGCAAATAAAACAACCGCTCGGCCTGCGCCGTGCTTCTGAGATCAGCGTCGGATTCACGACACTGCTGCCGGGCTAGATTGCTCCTACAGATAACGTCTTTACGTTGTTCAAGGAGTTAGCCGATGCGCGTTGTTCGTGGCAATCGAGTGGAAGGGGGCTGGTCTGGAATGTCGGTGCGCCATCGCACGATCGTATCGCTGCTTGCCATCGTCGCCAGTGTGATTGGCTTGCATGGCGCACCCGCGCAAGCGGCAGTGGGGCCGGGCGTGGTGACCGGCGACACCATCGTGCACGATCCTTCAATGCTCAAGCTCGGCGATGGGCGTTACTACATCTATGCCACCACGGGCGTGGTCACCAGTACCGACCGGACGAAATTCAGCAATGCAGGCGCGATCTTCAGCACCACGCCGAGTTGGGTGCGCAACTACAACGCAGACAATCAGGTGTGGGCGCCGGATGTGTCCTTCCACGGCGGCAAGTACCTGATGTATTACACCGCGTCCAAATTCGCCACCAACGCCTCGGCGATTGGCTTTGCCAGCAGCAGCACCGGCAAGCCTGGATCATGGAAGGATCAAGGAATTGTCTACACGTCAAAGAGCAGCGACGACTACAACGCCATCGACGGCAATCTGGTGGTGGATGGCGGCGGCAAATGGTGGTTGGCGTTCGGTTCGTTCTGGTCGGGGATCAAGCTGATCCAGCTCGATCCCGGCACCGGCAAGCAACTGTCCAGCAACACGGCACGCTACAGCCTGGCGAGCCGGCCGTATCCGGGTGCGGTGGAGGCGCCTTTCATCCAGCAGGCCAATGGCTGGTACTACCTGTTCGTGTCGTTCGATGCGTGCTGCAAGGGCGCCAGCAGCACCTACAAGATTGCAGTGGGGCGTGCGCGCTCGGTGACCGGGCCATATCTGGATCGCGCCGGTGTGGACATGCGCAACGGTGGCGGCACGGTGATCCAGTCCGGGTTGGGCAGCATGCATGGGCCGGGCGGGCAATCGGTGTTTCGCGATGGCGATGGCGACATTCTGGTCTACCACTACTACGACGATCGCGGCGATGCGCGCCTGGGCATCAATCGGCTGAGTTACGACGGCAGTGCGTGGCCAGTTGTGCAGTAGCAGCGATCACTGCAGCGCGCGGGTGGGCTCTGCAATGACGCAACGATCAGGCGATGCCTGTTGCAGTGATCTGCCAGCGCTGCCGACTACCGGAAATGCGATGCCGCCAGCGAGGCCGAGCAATGCCCGGCATCAACGATTGCACACTCAGCGTGTCGCCGCTTCGGGCTTGCGCGCGCGTTTGGCCGGCGCCACCTTGGTCGCTGTGTCCGGGTATAGATTCAACAGCATCAAGGTGACGCCGTTGGTCCAGCCGAAGCCGTCCTGCAGCGCGTATTCGCCACCGCCGCCGCCGGCTGCATCGGCTTCCAGACCGTATTTTTCGACCAGCTTGTGCTCGCGCGCGAACAGCGCCTGGACCTGGGTGAGAAAGCGCTCGCCGATGGTGCGTGCCAGCGCGTCTTCGCCGTAACGGCGCAGGCCGTCCACCGCCACCCATTGCAGCGGCGCCCAGCCATTGGGCTCGTCCCATTGCTGGCCGGTCTTCACTGCGGTGGTGGCCAGGCCGCCGGGACGCAGCAGACGCGCACGCACGCTGCTGGCGGTGCGCTTGGCGTGGTCGTCCGACGACAGACCGGCAAACAGCGGATACAGCGCCGCCGCAGTGACCTGGTCGCTCAACTTGCGCGTCTGCCAATCGTAGTCGGCGTAATAGCCGGCCTTGTTCCACAGATGCGCATCGATGGCCTGCTTGCGCTGCAGTGCCAGCGCGGCGTAGTCCTGCGTGCACTCGGCACCCGGCTGCGCGCAGGCCTGGGCCAGGGTGCGCTCCAGGTGATACAGCAGGCTGTTCAGATCGATCGGGATGATGGCGGTGGTGCGGATGGTGCGCAGGTTCTGGCCATCGGCCAGCCAGCGGCTGGTGTAGTCCCAGCCGCTTTCGGCACCGGCGCGCAGGTCGCGGTAGACCTCGGCGGCCGGGCGGTCGCTCGCTTCGGCGGCGGTGCGGGTGTCGTGCAGCCAGGCTTCCGGGCGCGGGGTATCGCGCTCGTCCCAATAGCGGTTGAGCAGGCTGCCGTCGGCCAGGCGCACCACGTGGCGGGCGGCCTGGCCGGGCTGCAGGTCATCGCTACCCTGCATCCAGTAGGCGTATTCCTTCTGCAGCTGCGGCAGGTAGCGCTGATACACCGCCTCGCCTTCCACGCCGGCCTGCAGTTCCACCATGTAGGAGAAGAACGGCGGCTGCGAGCGGCTCAGGTAGTAGCTGCGATTGCCGTTGGGGATGTGCCCGTAGGTGTCGATCAGGTAGGCGAAGTTGTCCAGCATCTGGCGGCTGAGCGTGGTCTCGCCGCTCTTCACCAGGCCGAGCATGGTGAAGTAGGAATCCCAGTAATACACCTCGCGGAAGCGCCCGCCCGGCACCACGTACGGATGCGGCAGCGCCAGCAGGCTGCTGTACGGCGGCACGTGGGTCTGGCTGCGCACCAGCTTGGGCCACAGGTCGTCGATGTGTTCGCGCAGCGCGGTGTCCTGGCGGATCGCGTCGGTTTGCACCGGCGGCGACTCTTCGAAATTGGCGTCCACGAACTTGCGCAGGTCGAAACCGGGGTGATCGTGCTGCGCCAGATAGTCGGCATTGATCAGTGCCGGGTCGCGCAGCGGCAGAAAGTCGACGAAATGCTTCTGGTCGTCGAACAGCTCGCCGCGCTGCACTGCCTGGAACAGTTCCGGGTAGGCCAGGTCGGGCGTGGGCGGTGTGGCCGCCGGCGCATTGACGACCGGAGTGTCCATCGGCGCGGCGGTCAGCGTGCACGGCGCAACGAACATGCTCAGCGATAGGCCAAGCAGCGACGTGCAGCACGGGGGCGCGGCAGAACTCATGGCATCTCCAGAACGGGCAGTGGCGTAAGGCATGGTAAACGACCGAAGTGGCGGGCGGGACCGGACGATGGTGTCGGCAGGCCGACAGGCTTCGCACGGAGACGACAAGATTCAGCAAGGTGATCCGGCGCGGTGTCGCAGGTTATTGCGCCAATTCAGGCCTATCGGCGCGGATTGAGGCAGCTTGAGCAGGTGCGGTTCGGCGTAGTCGGCCTGTTCACTGCAAGATGCGCACCAGCCGTCGCGGGCTGAGCTGCGATTGCGAGCGGTGGCCGGGTTGCGCGGCGGGCGATTGAGAGTGGCTGACAAAACGTACGCAGTCGCCAGGTAGGTGCGGGCGGCGCGGGGGAAATGGAGTGTACAAGTGGTACATGCCGATTCCGGGCACCGGCCGCGCCCGCCTGGCGGCTGCGTATTGGTTTTGATAGCCGCTCTAAACCGCTGCATGCGCGGGTGGATGGCGATCCTGGGCGACCGATCTCGCTCATCCAGCTGATGAGACGTGTTGTTGGACGCGCCGCCGCCTGCAGATGGGACGTGGTCTTACACGCTGCATCAACAGGCACTAGCGCTTGCGTTCGGTTCCAAGCAAGCGTTGCAGCCGCAATGCGTTGGGCACCGCCAGCCCGGCGGCAGTGTTGTCGAAGATCACCCAGCGTTCGGCCTGCGGATGCGTGCCGTCGTGCGGGGTATGACGCACCGCGTCGGCCAATGCCTGCAGCGCGCTGTCGTCGTAACTGCTGTAGTAGATGCGCGGTGCGCCATGCCAGCGCCAGTAGTACGGCCCGGCGGTGGGGCTTGGTGCGGCGGCTTCGGGAACCGGCGCCGGGTCGGCGGCGCAGCGTGCGATGTGGTGGCGCGTCAGCAGCGCCTGTGCCTGCGGCAAAAACCAGCTGGCGTGGCGCGGCTCGCACACCACGCCGCCGTCCCAGCGCCGCCGCAGCATCGCGAAAAAGCTGGCTGCTACGCGCGCATCGAAGGCGGCGCTGGGCGGCAACTGCAGCAGCAGGCAGCCCAGTCGCGTGCCCAGCGCGCCGGCCTGGGACAGAAACGCATCCAGCAACGGACCGGCCGCATGCAGGCACGCGTCGTGGCTGATGCTGCGCGGCAGCTTGACCGAAAAACGGAAATCCTCCGGCACGCTGTCGGCCCAGCGCGCATAAGTGCCGGCACGGTGCGGGCGATGGAACGAGGAGTTGATTTCCACCGCATCAAAACGCGTGGCGTAGCGCTGCAATACGCTGGCGCCGTCGCCAAACGCCGCGCGGTCGGCGGCCGGAATCGACCAGCCTGCACAGCCACAGCGCACACGCGGCACGGCGATGGACGAACGAGACGACATGACGGGGAGCGATGCGATCGGGCAGCACTCTATGCATGCGCGCGCGTCAGCATTGCGTGTGCAGTGTGATCACGGCCGACTCACCCGCGACTTCGATACTGGGCGTATGCCAGAAGGCCCGTCCCTTGTCATCCTGCGCGAACAAACCGAGGCCTTTGTCGGTCGCAAGATCCTGCGTGTCTCCGGCAACAGCAAGCAGGACATCGCGCGCCTGGATCAACAAAAAGTGCTGGCGTTACGCAGCTGGGGCAAGCACTTCTTGATCGAGTGCGCGCAGTTCAGCGTGCGCATCCATTTTCTGTTGTTCGGCAGTTATCGCATCGACGAAGACAAGCCCAATGCGGTGCCGCGTTTACGTCTGGAATTTTCCAAGGGCCAGCGGCTGAACTTCTACGCCTGCTCGGTGCAGTTTATCGATCGCCCCTTGGACGAGGTGTACGACTGGACGGCGGATGTCATGAATCCACGTTGGGATGGCGCACAGGCGCGGCGCAAGTTGCGTGCCGCGCCATCCATGCTTGCCGCCGATGCATTGCTGGATCAGAGCATCTTTGCCGGCGTCGGCAACATCATCAAGAACGAGGTGCTGCACCGCATCCGGGTGCATCCGGAGAGCGCAGTGGGCGCGTTGCCAGCGCGCAAACTTGGCGAGCTGGTCACCCAGGTGCGCGACTACAGTTTCGATTTCTACACCTGGAAAAAGGCCTTCGTGCTGAAAAAGAATTACCAAGTGCATACCAAGACCAGCTGCCCGCGCGATGGCGCGCCGCTGCAGTATCGCAAGCACCTGGGCAAGGCCGGGCGGCGTGCGTTTTTCTGCGAAGTCTGCCAACGGCTTTACCCGGGCGAGGATGTGTGACGATGCGTTCAACGTGAATGGCGGCTGGCTCTTTCTGGCCAGACAACGAATTTCAAACGCGCGCAGGCGCCGCGCCCGCTAGATTTGAGCGTCCTGCACCGGGTTCACGGTGTGGCGTGCGCATCTCTCATCTCATCGGTCTCCCGCATTGTGACTACCCGCAGGAAGGAAACGCTTGTCCCGCATGTCGCCGCAGTCGCATGCACTGGCGCCATGCTGTTCTTTCTTGCCTGTCTGTTGCTGTATATGCCGCCGCCGCGCGAAACCCTGAGACACGACGACAGTTTGCAGGTGTATTTCGTGCCGCGCCCGCAATTGACGCTGCCGGCACCGATGGAGCCGCCGCAACCACGCGAGCGCACACCGCGCGCTGCGCCTGCCGCCGCATCGACATCGGCCGCCCGCAGCGCGCCGCCGCCCACACGGACCCCACCACCGCAGCGCCAGGTGGCCGCCGCCAACGCGCCTGCCAACGAATCGATGGCGGCCCAGCTCTATACCCGCGAAGGCCGTTTGCGCATGCCGCAAACCGCGCAAATAGATCCGATGGCGCAAAACGGTGCCGCAGTGCCGCCGGGCATGAGCGATGAGCGCGCGCAGGCCAAGGCGCGCAATGTGATGGAACGGGTCAACCCGGTGCAATACCAGGACACCCGCTTTGCCAAGGACTGGAAAAGCGACGGCACGCTGGGCGATGTGGCGATGCAGGAAATGAATCGCGGCATGAAAAAATTCAACGACATGCTCAACGGGCCGCAGACGCAGGTGGCCAAGGCGCGACCGCCGCCGGATGTACGCTTCAACCCCGCGTTGGCCGGCAATCAGGCCGAGATGGGCAGCGAAGCGACCGGCGATGCCTACAAGGCCGCACCGATCGCGCACGAGACACCGCCCGATCTCAAGGGCGAAGCCAGCCGCCGCATCCGCGAGGCGCTGGCGGCGCTGGAGCAACGCAGTGCGCGTTGCGACGCGTCAAAACGCAAAACACTGTTGTCGCCGGTGCGCACGCATCTGGGCGATCTTGAGCGCGCCGAGCACGCCTTGAACAACGGTGCCGACCCGGTAATGGCCGCGCAAATGCTGCCGCGCCAGGCCGACAGCGCCTATGATCTAGCCCGCCGCGCGCTGTGGTATGCCGATCGCCAGTTGAAGCAGTGCGCGACTGGGTGACGGGTTGGTTAGTGTGCAGCTGACCAAGAGCGTCTAACAGAATCTCTTTGATGCTGTATCGATGGCGGCAGTGTGTCGGCCACACGCGCACCGTTGATGCGTGAGGATGAGGAGGTCGAGTGTGCGGTGCCCGCACCGCTTGCCAGACACGCCGTGAATCCGTCCTTGGAGGCTCGGTGGCGGCATCCATGCCGCCACACGGTCCCGCAATCGGTGAGGACACCGCACCAGGAAGTTGGTTGGTTGCCGGATATAAACCTGCCTGTTGCTTAGCTTGCGATGAGAAGATTTTCGGACGCAACGTTATCCGACTAACGCACATCATGCATTGCTTGCACCAGGCATACCGACACTCTCGACTGGTCCTTGCCCGCCCACCCTCGCGGGACCTTACGCGGCATGGATGCCGCGTAAGAGCCTACACGGACGTACTTGCGGCGTGTCCCGCGAGGGTGGGCGGGCAAGGGCCTTGCGCAGCCAAGCCGCAGATCATCCGCTCTAGAAACCGACGCATCCACACTGTTCAATCACTTTCCAGCCGCTCTAAATCGACGAGTGAGGGATGTGTTTTGGTTGGAGCCAGCCAGGGTTTTGTAGAAGCTTGCACACCAGGCGCCGCACGATCGCTTGGCAACCGCACCCTCATCCGGCGCTGCGCGCCACCTTCTCCCGATGGGAGAAGGGGACCAGCCGCTCTTGCCCTTATGCCTGCATGCGCCCAACTGCCCAGCCCAGCCCAGCCCAGCCGCCCAGCCGCGTATGGCCGTCAGGAGTCGAATCACGGCGACGCCCGTCTCACAACAGCCCAATCCGAGCTCTACATAGCGCCAATCCCAGCGCTACATAAGGCCGATCCGAGCACTATCCCTACACACGGCCAGCCCCAGCGCTACAGCAGGCTATGAGTCTGTCTACGCCATACTCTTACTGAGCAATACTCTTATCTGAGTCAGCCCTACGCCAGACTCTGCCGATAGCGGTCTTTTTCGATACTCAGCGCCACTTCCGCACGCAGGAATACCTGGCCGATCGGTTCATCGCCACGGGTTGCCTGCGCTTCGCCGATCAGCACGGTAAGCCCGAGCGCATGTTGTTGCTGGGCGATGTCACGCAGGCCCTGCAGCTTCTGTTCGGCATCGGGGCCGCGCAGCACAGCGATGAACTCCGCGCTTTCGGTGACCCGGTCTACGCTGTCCCCGCTGGCTTGTACATGCGCGGCCAGGGTCTGATCGAGTTGTTGCAAGGCGCGGCCCAGCAGCCGTTCGCTCTGTTTTTCGACCAGCGCTGCCAGCTCCTGCACTTCCAGAATGACCAGGTAATAGCCGGTCTCGGCGTTGGCCTGGATGGCAACCGGCGCCACCGGCTGCAAAATCGCCTCGCGCTCGAGCTGCAATTCGCGCTTGCGCTCGTCCAGCAGGCGCATGGTGACGCGCGCCAAGGCCTGCAGGCCGGTGCGTTGAATCTCGGTGAGCGTGCGCGGCTCGGTGTCGAGCACGCAGACCGTGCCCAATGCCACGCCGTCGGAGGTCACCAGCGGCATGCCGGCGTAGAACCGCGCACCGGTTTCGCCGGTGACCACCGACACATCGGCAAAGCGCGTGTCCTTGGTCAGGTCGTGCACTTCCATCAGGTGCTCGGGGCTGCGGATGGCGTGGTCGCACACTGCCTGGCTGCGATCGGTCTGCTGCATGCCCAGCCCCAGTTGGGCCTTGAACCACTGGCGGTCGCGATCGACCAGCGACATCAGTGCGATCGGCGTGCCGCACAACGAAGCCGCCACCTGCACGACGTCTTGATAGGTGTCCTCGGGCAGGCTGTCGACGATGCGGTAGCCATCCAGAACCTGTTGGCGAGAGGCTTCGTCAGCCATGGGCATTTCTTTCATTGAATAAGCCAGACAAGCGCGAGCGAGAAGGTGCCACGATACCGGCGTTGCCGATAACGCGGCGTGGATATTGGCCAGGTGCGTCGGCGTGACCTGACACCGAGCATGGGAAGACGCAGCAACGCGGTTGCTGCGCGCGGCCCGCGGCTGCGCGATGGGCTGGTGCATCTGTTCAACAATCTGCACCTGGGCGACCGCTCCGATGTGGATGATCGGCGCAACCACTACGCGCATGACGAGCCACCAGCGGGCATGGATGCGGCAAGTTTGCCTGTCGCCGCCGAACGCCAACGCTTGCATGGCGGCGCGGATGTCACCTGAAGCTGCGGGCTGCGTCCTTGCAGTTCCTGATCGGCCTGCACGCAGTCACGTGCAGGCGTCCTGTCCGTGCGTCTGGAGACATCCCACCGCCATACAACCCGCCAACGCCGCACAACCCGACCGCGCCGCTTGGCAGCAGCGCAGCCGGTGGGTCAATCGCCCTCAGCGCTTGACCGGCTTGCCGTCCACGTCGAGCACCTGCACCTCGCCCAGCTTGAGCGCACGCACCGGAGCTTCGATCTTCTTCAGATCGCCCACGATCACCCAGGTCATCGCCTTGGGCGCGATGATTTCCTTGATGGCTTTCTGCGCGGCCGGCTGGTCGATCGCTTCCAGGCGCGGCTTGAGCGTCTGCACGTAATCATCCGGACGGTCGAACTGCACGATGCCTTCGATCGCACCCAGTACCGCGCCGGTGGTTTCGAAGCTGCCGGGCAGGGCGCGGATGCGCTGGTTCTTGATCTTCTCGATCTCCTCGGTGGTCAGCGGCTTGTCGCCGATGATCGCGGTGGCTTCCTTGAGAATCTCGTTGGCCGATTCGGCGGTCTTGTCGGTCTGCACCGGCGCGGAGAACAGGTACGGCCGCTGGCCCTGCGCATCCAGCATGCGGGTGCCGGCGCCGTAGGCCCAGCGCTTGTTCTCGCGCAGGTTCATGTTCAAGCGCGAGGTGAAGGTGCCGCCGAAGGCGCCATTGGCCACGCCGATGGCCAGGTTGTCCGGCGCCTTGGTGGACGGTGCAAGCAGGCCGGCCAGGATCACCGACTGCGGCGCATCCGGGCGATTGATCAGATACACGCGCGGCTTGGGCTGCGCAGCGACGTTGGCCAGGTTCTTCTTCGGCAACGGCGTGTCAGGGGCCTTCCAGTCGCCGAAGGCGGCATCGAGCTGCGGAATGATCTGCGCCAGCGTGGTATCGCCGGCCACCAGGATGCGCAGGTTGTCCGGGCGCAGCCACTGGCTGTGGAAGGCCTGCAGGTCCTGGGCGTTGAGGCTCTTGATCGCCGCCTCGGTGCCGCTGCCGGTGAGCGGGATGCCGTAGGGGTGATTCTGGCCGAACAACAACGGCGGCAGTGCCCGCAGCGCCAGGCTGTTGGGCTGGGTCTTTTCCTGTGCGATGCCGGCCAGCCACTGGCTGCGGATGCGCTCGATGTCGGCGGGCTTAAAGGCCGGGTTGCGCACGATGTCGGAGAACAATTGCAGCGAGGGCTGCAATTGATCATTGAGCGCATCCAGCGAGGCGCTGCAGCTGTCCAGGTCGCAGCCGACCGCGGTGATCGCGCCCAGGCGCTGGCGGCGTTGGGCCACTTCCACCGAATCCAGCGCGGCGGTGCTCTCGTTCATCAGCGCGGCGCTGAAGCTGGCGGTGCCGAGCTTCTTGCCCTGGTCGGCCGCATAACCGGCATCGAACAGCAGCTCGACCTGGGTCACCGGGATGGTGTGGCGCTCGGCCAGGATCACCTCGATGCCGTTCTTCAACTTGCCGCGCTGCAACTGCGGGAAGCTCAGATCGGGGAACTGGCTGGTCTCCGGCACGCCCTTGCTGCGGTCCAGCGTGGAGGCGGTGATCTTGTACTTGCCGGCGGCCGGCAGCTTGGGTGCCGGTTTGCCGGGTTCGTTGCCACGTGCGACCACCGCCTTGTCTTCGGCGGCGGGGTCGAAGTCCTTGCCGGCCGGCAACACGGTGAGCAGATAGTCGCCCTTGCCGAACCAGCTGGCAGCGGCCTGCTTGACGCTGTCCACGCTGGCGGCCTGGCCGCGCTGCAGATCCTGCTTGTAGGCGCCCGGGTCGCCGCGATAGACCTGGCCCTCGGCCAGGATCACCGCCTTGCCGGTGAACCCGCCGACCTTTTCCAGCCCGCGCACGAAGCCGGCGCGGTAGGCCACCTGTGCGCGCTGCAGTTCGTCGGCGGTGGGGCCCTGGGCGATGAATTTCTTGAGTTCCTCGTCGATGATCGCCTCGACCTTGGCCGGATTCACACCGTCCTTCACATCGGCCTGGATCTGTACCTGGCTGGACAAGGCGAAGGCCTGGATCGACGCCGACACGTCGTCGACCAGGTTGTCCTGATAGACCAGACGCTGATACAGCCGCGAGGTCTTGCCACCGCCGAGCACGGTGGTGGCCAGGTCCAGCTGGATCGCCGCATCGCTGCCCAGTTGCGGCGCGACCCAGGTGCGATAGATGCGCGGTTGCGAGACATGGTCATGCTGCACACCACGCTTCTGCGCGGCCAGCGGGGTCACCCACGGTTGCTGGCGCGCCACCGGCTTGCCGGACGGGATATCGCCGAAATACTGCAGCGCCTTGGCGCGCGCCTGCGCCACGGTGATGTCGCCGGCCAGCACCAGGGTGGTGTTGGCGGCGCCGTAGTTGTCGTTGAACCACTGTTTGACGTCGGCCAGCGAGGCTGCGTCCAGGTCTTCCATCGAGCCGATGGCGTCGTGCTGATACGGATGGTTGGCCGGGAACAGGTTGGACAGGATGTTCTGGTCCACGCGGCCGTATGGGCGGTTCTCGCCCTGGCGTTTTTCGTTCTGCACCACGCCACGCTGGGTATCGAGTTCTTCCTGGCCGATCGCCCCGAGCAGGTGACCCATGCGGTCCGATTCCATCCACAGCGCGGTATCCAGCGCGGTGGTCGGCACGGTTTCAAAATAGTTGGTGCGGTCGAACCAGGTGGTGCCGTTCATGTCGGTGGCGCCGACCTTCTCGAACGGGGCGAAATAGCTGCCCTTGTTGTTCTCCGAGCCGGAGAACATCAGATGCTCGAACAAGTGCGCAAAGCCGGTCTTGCCGGCCGGCTCGTCGCCGGAACCGATGTGGTACCAGATGCTTACCGCCACCACCGGCGCCTTGTGGTCTTCGTGTACCACCACGGTCAGGCCGTTGGGCAGGGTGAAGCGGGTGTAGCCGATCTCGGGAATGGCGCTGCTGGCCGCGGGCTTGGACAGGCTGGCCGGGGCGGCTTCGACGACGGGAGCAACGGTGCCGGCAGCAACGCCGAGCACACCGGCGATCAACAGGGACAGCGGACGCAGCATGTGACACTCCAGAACAGGACAATCGGCCGAGGGTAGTGGCTGGTTGGCGGCGCCGCAAATGCTGTTTGGCAGTGTCGGCCGCTGCTGCCGTGCCCGTTGCGGTGCAAGACAGGCGGCAGATCTGAAATGCGGTGTAAGCGGACCCGGCCGCGCTCGACTCAAGTTGATCCTCGCCTCGCCGTTACTTGGGGCGACCTACCTTGACCAGACGCTACCCGCCGATCACGCCATGACCGTCCTGTTGCCGCCCGTGCCGATGCCCGCCAACGACGCCTTGCGCGTGGAGGCCGTGCGTCGGTTGGGGGTGCTGGACACCGAGCCCGAGGCCGAATTCGACGACATCGCCTGGTTGGCCGCGCACGTCAGCGGTGCGCCGATGGCGCTGGTGTCGCTGCTGGATGCCGACCGTCAATGGTTCAAGGCGCGCTGCGGCACCGATCTGGAAGGCACCCCGCGCAGCGTGTCGTTCTGTTCTTACGCGGTGATGGGCACCGAGCTGCTGGAGGTGCCCGATGCCGAGGCCGATCCACGCTTCGCACTGAATCCGCTGGTCACCGCCGCGCCGGGCATTCGCTCCTATGTGGGCGTGCCGCTGATCGGCCGCGAAGGCTATGCGTACGGCACCTTATGCACGCTCAGCACCAAATCGCGGGTCCTCGACGAAAACCAGAAACAGGCGCTGATCCGGCTGGCACGCCAGGCCGCCAATCAACTCGAGGCGCGCCGCGACCGTTTGGCTGCGCAGGCGCAGCGGCAGACCCTGAGCCGTTTGCTGGAAGCCATGCCTGATGGCGTGGTTTCCTGCGATAGCGAGGGCCTGTTGCGCGAGTTCAATCATGCCGCGCGGCAATGGCATGGCACCGATCCGCGCCTGTTGCCGCCGGTGCAATGGGCGCAGCATTTCGATCTCTACGCTGCCGACGGCAGTACCTTGCTGCCTACCGAAGCCATTCCCCTGGTGCGTGCCTGGCGCGGCGAGCACGTGCGCAATGCCGAGATGGTGATCCGTGCCACCGGCCAGAGCGCGCGCAGCGTGCTGTGCAATGCCGACCCGGTGGTCAGCGATCAGGGCGCCGCGTTGGGTGCGGTGTGCGTGATGCATGACATCACCCAGTTGCGCGATGCCTCGGCTGCGCTGGCGGGCGAGCGCGCGCGCTTGCAGTCGCTGGTGGACGCTTCGCAGGACGTGGCGATCATCGCCTTCGACCCGAACGGGCGCATCGAATTGTTCAATCCCGGCGCCGAGCGCCTGCTGGGTTACGCAGCCGACGAGGTGCTGGGCCGCTGCCCTGCGCAGTTCCATCTGCCGGCCGAGCTCGAACGGCACATGGCCACGCTTGCGTTGTCGCCGCCGTCGTACATCAAGCTGGCCGCCGCTGCCGCAGGCGATGTGCTCGAAGAAGAAATCTGGACCCTGGTGCGCAAGGACGGCGGGCTGCGGCGGGTGCGTCTTTGCTTCAACGTCATCCACGACGCCCAGCAAGGACTGGCCGGCTACCTGGCGATGGCCATCGACGTCACCGCCGAGCTGCAGGCGCAGGCGGCCGCGCAGCTGGCGGCCGAGCACTTCAGAGGCGCGTTCGAAACCGCTCCGCAGGGCATGGCGATCGTCTCGCTGGACGGCGCCTGGCGCGACGTCAATCCATCGCTGTGCAGCATCCTGGGGTATCCGCGCGAGCAGTTGCTGCGCACCACCTTCCAGACCATTACCCATCCCGACGACCTGGAGATGGATCTGTGCTTTGTGCAGGAATTGATCGACGGCAAACGCGACAGTTACAGCATGGCCAAGCGCTACATCAGCCAGCAGGGCGCGGTGATCTGGGCGCAGTTGTCGGTGTCGCTGGTGCGCGACAGCAGCGGTGCACCGGTGCATTTCGTCTCGCAGATCCAGGACGTCACCGAACGCCATGTCGCCGCCGAACGCCTGGCCGAAAGCGAGGCGCGGCTGCGCGCGATCAGCGATGCCACACCGACGCTGGTGAGCCAGTTCGATGCCGAGCAGCGTTGCCTGTTCGCCAATGAAGCGCATCGCCACTGGCTCGGCGTGGAGCCGTCCAGCCTGGTCGGCCGCCATCTCACCCAGGTGCTGGGCGACGACCTCAGTACCCCGGCGCGCGCTGCGCTGGCGCAGGTGATCGCCGGGCAACGCGCCAGCTTCGAACACGTGTTACGTGGCGGCGCGACACCGCGCGATGTGGAAATCACCTTGGTGCCCGCGACGCAGAGCGCATCGACGCAGGCGCAAGGGTTCTTCCTGATGGCGCATGACGTCACCGCGCACAAGTCATTGCATCGGTTGATGCACGAACGCGCCACCCGCGATGCCTTGACCGGCCTGCCGAATCGCCACGCCTGGTCCGAAGCGCTGCAGATCGCGGTGACCCAGGCGCAGCAACAACAGCGCGCGGTCGCCGTGATGTTCCTGGACCTGGACGGCTTCAAACGTATCAACGACGTGCACGGTCACCGCGCCGGCGACGCGGTACTGGTGGCCTTCGGCCGCTGCCTGCAGCAAGCGGCCGGCAGCCGTTATCTGGTGGCGCGCCTGGCCGGGGACGAATTCGTGGTGTTGCTGGACGACCTGCAAGACCCGCAGACCGAATGCGCGGCAGTGGCAGAACGGATTCGCACCGCTGCCGCAGCGGGCGCGGTGTTCGGTGAGCAACACCTGCCGATCCACTCCAGCATCGGCGTCGCCTGGCAACACGGCCAAAACGCCGACGCGGCCAGCCTGATGCACGCGGCAGACGAAGCGATGTACGCCGCAAAACGCGCCCGCTGCGGCAACGACACACCTACTGCCGGGCGCGATGCCGCGCGGTAGTCAAGCGCGCGCCGCGCCCTTCTCCCACCGGAGAAGGTGCCCAAAGGGCGGCTGAGGGTACGGTTTACCCATAAAACCGCGTCAATCAGGAGCACTCCCTTCTCCCACCGGGAGAAGGTGCCCGAAGGGCGGATGAGGGTACGGCTTACCCATAAAATTGGATCAATCAGAAGTGCGCATTGCACTTCTGGATTTTGTGAGTAGCGATGCATTCGCATCGATCAATCTTCACTCCCCGCGATGAAGCTCACCACCTCGGTCGTCTTGAAAGGTGATAAAGGGTATGGATGCGTCGATTGCAGGGCGGGCGATCTGTGGCCTGGCTGCAGGGCCCTTGCCCGCCCACCATCGCGGGACACGCCGCAAGTACGTCCATGTAGGCTCTTACGCGGCATCCATGCCGCGTAAGGTCCCGCGACGGTGGGCGGGCAAGGACCAGTCGCGATGGTCGGTGCGCATGTTTTCAAGCAACCAGCAAACGTTCTGGTGCGGTGAGGGCACCGCGCCCTCGACTCACCTAGCTTTGATCGTTGATCCGTCGCTTGGCTGCAAGGACCAGTCGATTTGGTCGGTGCGCATGGCTTTCAACAAAGCAACCAAGTAACTCTCTGGTGCGGTGTCATCGCCGACCCAGGCATGCGCATTAGTGGCGCGCATGCCATGCCTTTTCGCCCCGCAGGGCGAGGGGCTATGCATCCATCCATCAAGCCGCCTGCACGACCGAACGCCGTTGCGTTGCAGCTTGCTCCGGCACCAACCGGAACACCGCCACCGCGCGCGTCAGATCCGCGGCCTGATCTTCCATGCTGCGTGCGGCCGCCGTGGCTTCTTCCACCAGCGCGGCGTTTTGCTGGGTCATCTCGTCCAACTGCATCACCGTGGTGCTGACCTGCTCGATGCCCGCACTTTGCTCGGTGCTGGCGGCGGTGATCTCGGCCATGATGTCGGTCACGCGCTTCACCGAGCTGACCACCTCGGTCATGGTGCTGCCGGCTTGTTGCACCAGGTTCGAGCCTTGTGCGACTTTTTCCACCGAGTCGGAAATCAGCTGTTTGATCTCCTTGGCGGCACCGGCCGAGCGCTGCGCCAGGGCGCGCACTTCGGTGGCCACCACCGCAAATCCGCGGCCTTGTTCGCCGGCGCGTGCGGCTTCCACTGCCGCGTTCAAGGCCAGGATATTGGTCTGGAACGCGATGCCGTCGATGACGCCGATGATGTCGGAAATACGCGCCGACGATTGCGTGATCGCCTGCATGGTGCTGACCACTTCCTGCACCACGCGGCCGCCGCTTTCGGCAACATCGCCGGTGCCCTTGACCAACTGGTTGGCCTGGCGCGCGTTGTCGGCATTCTGGCGCACGGTGGAGGTCAGTTCTTCCATCGATGCAGCGGTTTCTTCCAGATTCGCCGCCTGATGCTCGGTGCGCGTGGACAGGTCGGCATTGCCGCTGGCGATTTCGCCGGCCGCCGTGTTGATCATCTCGGCCGAGTGTTGGATGCCCTGCACGATGCTGGTCAGCTGGATCGCGGTGCGGTTGGCGGCATCGGCCAGCCGGCCGAACGCGCCTTCGTAATGCGATTCCACCCGCTGCGACAGATCGCCGTCGGCAATCGCGGCCATGATGCGGCCCACATCGTCCAGGCCTGCATCGGCCTGCTGCATCAGCCGGTTCAACGCCTGTACCATTTCCGCAAACGCGAACTGGTAGCGTGATTGCTCGCCACGTGCGGAAAAATCGCCACGCGCTGCGGCATCGGCCAGGCGCGCGATGTCGCTGTTGATCGCCGACAGATTGCCCTTCACCGTGTCCAGGGCTTCATGCAATGCCGCGCGCTGGCCGGGAAGGCGGCGCATGTCGCGGCGCAGATCGCCACGGCCGTAGTCGCTCATCACGTCCATCGCTTCGTTGATGGCATCCAGATGCTCGAACACCACCGTGTTCACGCCATGCGCCAGCGTGCCGTAATCGCCGGGGAAATCTTCCGGAATGCGGTGCGCGATGTTCTCGCCCTGCTGCAGACGGATCATGGTCTGCATCTCGCCGTTGAAGCGCTGCAGCTGATTCTGCATCTGCTGCATGCTGTGCATCAGCTGGCCGGTTTCATCGCGCGATTCAACCCGGATGTCGTTATCGAAGCGGCCGGAGGCGATCGCCTCTGCGGTGCGCGATGCGGCACGCAGCGGCGCAGCCATGGCCGAGGCGATCAACCAGCACAGGCCGATCACCATCGCCACCAACGCGCCGCCGATCAACGTCAAGGTGCGCGTGAAGCCCCAGGCCTGCACCTGGATGTCTTCGGCGTACACACCCATCACCAAGACCCAGTTCCAGGCCGGAAAGGTCTTGGCATAGCTGATCTTGGGCAGCTGTTCTTTTTTGCCCGGCTTGGGTGCGTTGTAATAGCTGAAACCGTCGCCACGCTCGATCGCGGTCTTGATGTCGCGATACACGTACTGCCCGGCATCGCTCTTGTAATCGCTCATGTCGGTGCCGACGGCGCGCTTGGGATGCATCAGGATGCGCATCTGCGGATCGACGATGAAGAAATAATCCACGCCATCGTTGGTGCGCATGTCGGCAAGCGTTGTACTTGCCGCTGCCTTGGCCTGTTCGACCGTCAACTCGCCAGCTTTGACCTTGTCGGCATAGTGCTGCATCACGGTGAGACCCATCTCGACCTCGGTCTTGACGCTGAGCTTGCGCGCCTCCACCAGATCCAGATATTGCAGGCGCGCCGCAGCCACCGCGAGCAGGATCACACCCACGGTCAGTAGCGCGCAGAGCAGGATGAACTTGCGGGTGAGTGGGAGATTGGCAACGTGACGACGCAATAGCGACACAACAGGCATGGCAACGACATCCAAAACGCGCGCAGGGCGCTCTGGCATGGATATCGGCTGATTCACATCCGGGTTGAATGCTGATTGCGGCAGCGTCTGCTTGGGCGGGGCAGGTCATGCACCAAGGCGATAGCTGCCGATACAACGTAGGAGCGCCCTCGGGCGCGATGAAGCGTTATCGATAACGCCTCATCGCGCCCGAGGGCGCTCCTACAAGGTCATGCAGGTGGCGGGCATCGATCCATCGATCGATGCATGACGCCGCATGCTTACATTGCAAACTGCCCGCAGCACGTAGCGCAACGGCGGACACGCGCGGCGTGCCCGCCTCACCGCACTCAGCTGGCCGCGCAGAAACCGAATTCAGCGGTTGCACCGGCTGCCAGGGTGCGATTGAAGTCCACGCCGCTGGCCCTGAGCGTGCTGCCGCTCTGCGACCAGGTGACATTCCAGGCATTGTTGACGGTGCCGCTGACCGGCAGCGAGATCGCCCAGGTGCCGCTACCGGTGCCGGTGTTGGTGACCTGCACGCGATTGCAGGAGCCGCCGCTCCAGCTGCTGTCCACGATCACCTTGGTGCTGAAGCTGCCAGTGGGGGTCGGTGTGGGAGTGGGCGTCGGGGTTGGCGTGGGAGTCGGTGTGGGGGTCGGCGTCGGTGTCGGCGTGGTGCTGCTCACCGTGCCCCACAGCGTGCGCAACAAGGTCATCTTGTCTTCGCGCACGCTGGTCCAGTCGTCGCGCAGGATGCCGCCGGTGTCGCCGCTGTTGGGATTCCACGACCAGTAGAAACCTTCGTTAATGCCCTTGCTGCGCAGGTACTTCACCAGTGCGTCCTGCCACACCTTGTCGCGCGCATCGCCTTCGCCGTACTTGCCGCCGAATTCGCCCAGCAGCAGCGCATGGGTGCCGGCGAACTGGCCGAAGTGACGCTCCCAGATCGCGGGCATGTTGTTGGGGAAGTTGCTGTCGTTGAAGTACGACTGCACGAACACGTCCGGCCCGTACACATGCGGTGCCAGCAGCAGGCGGTTGGCCGGAATGTTCAACGGCGTGCAGGCCAGCGGCTGCAGATTGCCGCCCCAGAAGATGCCGCCATTGGTCGAGCACACCGGATTGTCGGTGATGCCTTCCACCGCAATGATCCACTTGGGCGCCACGGCCAGCACCGCGGCCGAACCGCGCTCGGCGGCCTTGTTCCAGTCGGTGGCCGCGTTGCCGGTGCCCCAGGTGGCGGCGCCGTGCGGTTCGTTCTTCAGATCCACACCGATCACGCTGGGCACGTTCTTGTAGCGGTTGGCCACAAAGCGCAGGTCGTCCAGCCACTGCGCTTCGGAATAGGAACTGGTGTACCAGAGCTCGGAAATGGCGCCGCAATCGGGCGTGTGATGATCCAGCAGCACGTAGATGCCGCGGGCGTTGAATTCGTTGATCACCTTGTCGAGGATCTGCAGCGAGCTCAGGCCCTGCAGATCGGGATTACGGCCAT
Source organism: Xanthomonas sp. NCPPB 3959 (assembly GCF_056675575.1). Lineage (NCBI taxonomy): Bacteria > Pseudomonadati > Pseudomonadota > Gammaproteobacteria > Lysobacterales > Lysobacteraceae > Xanthomonas > Xanthomonas sp. NCPPB 3959. Next base: position 15,842 of record NZ_JBWWVR010000022.1, on the reverse strand, counting down.
AGTCGATGCTGCTGGGCATGGTGGTGGCACGCAGCGTGGCCGGGCAGAACGGCAGGCGCACGGCGTTGAAGCCCAGGCCCTGTATCTGGATGATCATGTCCTTCCAGTTGCGCGCCCACAGACCATGGATGACATGGTTGCCGGTCTCGAAACCGAACACGTTGACGCCCTTGAGCTGGACCACCTTGCCGTTGTCGTCGACAACCTTGTTGTTGCTGATGGAATAGCTGAAGGCCGGTGCGGCGGCCAGCGCCAACGCCGTAGCCAGTGCGAGCGTGCTTGCAGCCCTGAAAATGGACATGGTGATCTCCCTGGGAAACCGACCCGACACCCGGGTGCGGTGAGGGGGGCATCTTGGTCCGCGGCCGTTTTATGTAGCGTGACCCCAGCCACAGAAAAGCGCATTGCCGCACCGATCACGCGCAGGCTGCGGGCGGGGTCGCTTTCCCGCACACTATTGCCGCTGCGCAGTGTCCGCAGGCTGTCCTTTCTGTCCCCGGAGTGTCTTCCAATGTCCTTCTTGCGTGCCGAACTGGCGCAATGGCGCGCCTCACCCGCGCGCGAACTCATGGCCGGTGCGGTCGCAACATTTGCCCTGATTCCCGAAGTGATCGCGTTCGCGTTCGTGGCCGGCGTGGACCCGCAGGTCGGCCTGTTCGCCTCGTTCGTCATCGGTATCGTGATTGCGTTTTGCGGTGGACGCCCGGCGATGATTTCTGCTGCGGCCGGCTCGGTGGCGCTGGTGGCCGCACCGCTGGTGGCCACGCACGGGTTGCCGTATCTGCTGGCGGCCGGGCTGCTCGCCGGTGCGGTGCAGATCCTGTTCGGCTTGCTGCGGCTGGGCGTGCTGATGCGCTTTGTCAGCAGCTCGGTGCGCACCGGTTTCGTCAATGCGTTGGCGGTGCTGATCTTCGCCGCGCAGCTGCCGCATCTGCATGGCGCCAATCTGACTACCTGGGTGATGTTGGGCGTGGGCCTGGCGATCATCTACGGCCTGCCGCGGCTGCGCCTGCCGGGTGTCTCGGCGATTCCCTCGCCGTTGCTGTGCATCCTGCTGCTGACGGTTGCAAGCACAGCCTTGCATCTGCCGCTGAAGACCGTGGCGGATCTGGGCAAGCTGCCGAACGCGCTGCCGTTCCTGCAATGGCCGTCGGTGCCGTTGACGCTGGAAACCTTGCGCATCATCGCCTTGCCGGCCTTGGCCATCGCCATGGTAGGCCTGCTCGAATCGCTGATGACTGCGCGCGTGGTCGACGAACTTACCGACACACCCAGCGACAAGAACCGCGAATGCACCGGGCTGGGCATCGCCAATGCGGCCGCCAGCCTGTTCGGCGGCATTGCCGGCTGCGGCATGATCGGGCAGACCGTGGGCAACGTGAAATACGGCGGGCGTGGGCGCTTGTCGACGTTGTTTGCCGGCGTGTTTCTGCTGATCCTGATTGTGGCGCTCAAGCCGTGGGTGTCGCAGGTGCCAGTGGTGGCGTTGGTGGCGATCATGGTGATGGTCTCGGCGGAGACCTTCGATTGGCGCTCGTTGCGCACCGTGGTGACCCATCCGCGCACCTCCAGCGTGGTGATGCTGGCCACCGTGGCGGTGACCTTGCTCACCCATAACCTCGCTGCGGGTGTAGCCGTGGGCGTGGTGTTGAGCGGGGTGTTCTTCACCTTCAAGGTGGCCGGGCTGCTGCAGATCGCCCATAGCGACGCCGATGGCGTGCGCACCTACAGCGTGCGCGGGCAGGTGTTCTTCGCCTCGGCCGACGTGTTTATCGATGCCTTCGACGCACGCCAGGTCCCCGGCCGCACGGTGCTGATCGATGTGAGCCGCGCGCATTTCTGGGATATCACCGCAGTGGCGGCGCTGGACAAGGTGGTGCAGCGGCTGCGTCACCATGGCCTGGAGGTGCAGGTCACAGGCTTGAACGCCAGCAGCCGGCGGCTGATGCAGGCGCACGCGCTGGGCGAAGACGCGCTGGAATCTTCGCTGCCCTGAGCACGGCAGGGCGGGTGGGCGCATTCGGCCTGGCTGCACATGGCCGACACGCAGGCGGCCGACATGCACCCGGCTCCCGGGCTGGCTGGCCGCAGGCTGAGCGTGGCCGGGCAGCGACCTCAAGTTCGCCTGAATAGCGCCGATGAACCGACATCAAAGATTGCCGGTGATCGTCGTGATGCCAGTGCGTTCCAGCCCGAGATGTCTGCCTGCGTGCCGCCAGCGGTGCTGCGGGCGGGCGTCCGTGCACGGGATGGCGCGGCGATGACCAACGAACCGTTGCTGGAACGGATGGTGGACCTGACCGCCATTCGCGACGCCGATCTGCTCGATCTGAGCCTGCTGCGCACCGTGCGCGAGGTCTGTGCAGCTGAAGAACTCTCGCTGCTGCGCATCGCGCCGGATGGCCGCACCATGGCCGAAACCCGGCTGCGCGAGGACGGCCGGCTGTCGTTGACGGTGGCCGAGATCCGCGACGCGCAACTGCGTGCGCAGCTCGCCGACGCACGCGGGGCGGGCGATGTGGTGCAGCTGGAGGAAGACGGCCGTGCACTGCTGGTCTACCCGATGATGGAAGCGCGCGGCATCCGCACGTGCCTGCGCGTGGGTGGTTCGCGCGTTCCCGGCACCGCCGAGCAGGCGATGCTGCAGGGCTTTGCGCGTTTTTTCCAGAATTACCGCAGCCTGCTCGACGATGCCCAGCGCGACGCGCTGACCGGGCTGCGTAACCGCAAGACCTTCGACGATGTGATCCTGCGCTTGTTCGCAGGCGCTGCGGCGGATGCGTCGGCAGGCGAAAGCGTGTGGCTGGGGATCGTGGACATTGATCACTTCAAGCGCGTCAACGACAGCTTCGGCCATCTGTACGGTGACGAGGTGTTGCTGCTGGTTGCCCAGCTGATGCAGCGCGCGTTCCGTCAGGACGACCTGCTGTTCCGCTTTGGCGGCGAGGAGTTCGTGATCGTGCTGCGCGGGGTGGATCGCGATACGGCGGTGAGCCTGTTCGAGCGCTTCCGGCTGGCAGTGGCCGAGTACGCCTTCCCGCAAGTGGGCAAGGTCACGCTCAGCACCGGCATCGTCGAATTGACCCATGGCCGCTTGATCAGCCAGATGATGGACGAGGCCGACAAGGCGCTGTATTGGGCCAAGCAGCACGGCCGCAACCGTGCCGAGGTCTACGCAGAGTTGGTCGCCAGCGGGCAGATGCAGCATCTCACCCAGCAGGTGGGCAGCGTCGATCTGTTCTGAGTTGCGTCGTCCATGGGCGGCAACCCAGTAAATACCGCGCGGCGTGATGCAGCCGCACTGCCGATGCACACACCCGGTCAAACGCCGCAGTGGCTACACTCCAGGGCTGTCTGGACAACACCTGGGTGCTGCAGTGAAGCGAGCTGTGATGAAGCAAGTTGTGACGAAGCGAGCCGTGATCGAGCGACTTGTGATGGGAATGCTGGCCATGGCGGTCTCGACTGCAGTCATGGCAGCGACCCCCACCTTCGATGGCGCGCGCATCTCGCGCGACGTCAAGGAACTGGCCTCCGATGCCTACGAAGGCCGCGGCCCGGCTACCGCCGGTGAAGAAAAGACCATCGCCTACCTGAGCAAGCAGTTTGCTGCCGCCGGCCTGCAGCCGGGCGGTGATCTCGCCAACGGCAAGCGCGCGTGGACCCAGGCGGTGCCGCTGCGGCGCGCCGATATCGTTGGCGCACCGACTATTGCTTTGCAGAATGCCGGCAAGCCGCAAACCCTGACCCAGGGCAAGCAGATCGCCATCCGCGCTGCGCTGGATGGTTCGTCCACCGTCGACATCGCCAACGCACCGCTGGTGTTCGTCGGCTACGGGGTCAAGGCGCCGGAGCGCGACTGGGACGACTTCAAGGGCGTGGATCTGAAGGGCAAGATCGCGGTGGTGCTGATCAACGACCCGGATTTCGAAACCGGCAAGGGCGCCTTCGACGGTGCCGGCATGACCTACTACGGCCGCTGGACCTACAAGTACGAAGAAGGCGCGCGCCAGGGCGCACTCGGCGTGCTGGTGGTGCACGAAACCGCGCCGGCCTCTTACGGCTGGGACACGGTGGCCAGCTCCAACACCAACACCATGTTCGATGTAGTGCGCGACAACCCGCGCAGCGCCCATCCCACCCTGGAAGGCTGGATCCAGCGCGATCTGGCCAGCGAGTTGTTCAAGCATGCCGGGCTGGATTTCGACGCCTTGAAGAAGCAGGCGCAGACGCGCGGCTTCAAGCCGGTCGAGCTCAAGGGCCAGAGCCTGAGCGCCAGCTACCAGGTCAAGTCCGACGTGATCACCTCGCACAACGTGGTCGCGCGCCTGGAAGGCAGCAAACGCCCCGACGAGACGCTGATCTACAGCGCGCATTGGGACCATATCGGCGTGGGCAAGCCGGATGCGCGTGGCGACACCATCTTCAACGGTGCGCTGGATAACGCCAGCGGCACTGCGGCGTTGCTGGAACTGGCACGCGGTTTTGCCGCGGGGCCCAAGCCGGAGCGCTCGGTGGTATTCCTGGCGGTGACCGCCGAAGAAAAGGGCTTGCTGGGCTCGGAGTTCTACGCATCCAAGCCGTTGTACCCGCTGGACACCACGGTGGCGGTGATCAACATGGACGGCATGAACCCGTTCGTGCCCGCGCGCGATTTCGGCATCTACGGCACCGCCAAGCTGGAATTGCTCGATCAGCTCAAGAGCGTGGCCGGCCAGTGGAAGCTGCGCTACACGCCCGATCCCAAGCCGCAGGCGGGGTATTTCTTCCGCTCCGATCATTTCTCCTTCGCCAAGCGCGGCGTGCCGGCGCTGTCGTATGCCTCCGGGCAGGACTGGGAAGTGGGCGGCGTAGCCGCAGGCAAGGCCGCCTCCGACGACTACACCGCCAAGCGCTATCACCAGCAGGGCGACGAGTGGAAGCCGGACTGGACCTTCGCCGGTGCGGCGCGCGATCTGGGCGTGCTGTACGCGCTGGGCCAGCAACTGGCCGATTCGCGCCAGTGGCCGAACTGGAGCAGCGATTCGGAGTTCCGCGCCACCCGCGATGCCAGCGAGGCGGCACGCAAGTAAGAGGGTGTTTGACGGACAGCGTTTCAGCCAGTGACCGACTAACGTTCTGGTGAGGGTGCCGAGCCCTCGACTAGCTGCGTTTCTGTCAGTCGTAGAGCGGCAGATCTTCGGCTTGGCTGCAGGGTCCTTGCCCGCCCACCATCGCGGGACACGCCGCAAGTACGTCCGTGTAGGCTCTTACGCGGCATCCATGCCGCGTAAGGTCCCGCGACGGTGGGCGGGCAAGGACCAGTCGAGATGGTCGCTGTGCATGTTTTCAAGCAACCAGCAACCTGTCTGGTGCGGTGTCCTCGCCGCTTGCGGGACCGTGTGGCGGCATGGATGCCGCCACCGAGCCTACATGGACGTACTTGCGGCGTGTCCCGCGAGCGGCGAGGGCACTGCGCGCTCGACTCACCAAGCTTTTGATCGCATCTAAACGATGCTAAGACTCGAAATCTCGGTTGTCTTGAACGCATGGAGAGTGCGGATAGATCAGTTACAGAGCGGTTGATCTGTGACTCCGCTGCAGGGTCCTTGCCCGCCCACCATCGCGGGACACGCCGCAAGTACGTCCGTGTAGGCTCTTACGCGGCATCCATGCCGCGTAAGGTCCCGCGACGGTGGGCGGACAAGGACCAGTCGAGATGGTCGCTGTGCATGTTTTCAACAAAGCAACCGATTTACTCTCTGGTGCGGTGTCCTCGCCGATTGCGGGACCGTGTGGCGGCATGGATGCCGCCACCGAGCCTCCACGGACGGATTCACGGCGTGTCCCGCGAGCGGCGAGGGCACCGCGCCCTCGACTAACCAAGCTTTTGATCGCACCTAAACGATGCAACGACTCGAAATCCTGGTTGTCTTGAAGTGATGAGCTTGCGCGGAACGCACCGTTTGTGGCCTGCATTGAAGTTGGTGCAGGACCCACATCGCTGATTCCGATACACCATGACGCGCACGCTGCCTTCAGTTCCGGTCACCGTCATCGACGCGATCGCCAGCGTCAGCACGCCGGCGATGCAACCGATTGCACTTCCTGGCACATCACTTGCAGTTGTCTTACATGACAGCGTGGTTCGCCGCCCGTGACAGCGCGCGCGTCAGGCTGCAATCTGTTGGGGTTGTGTTCGGTCGCTGCGGCGTAGTCTGCCGCGCTGTCCTCGTCGGGTGGGGCGAAGACGACAGAAAGCGGCCTTCGCTTCCTTAACGATCGATTCTTTAGGATGAGCCGCGACGTGAAGTTGCAGCCAGGAGAGCTTGTGCATCGGAGTGGTCTTAGAGCTGCCAAACCTGCGACGTGGTCGCACACCGTCGGGCTCGCCCACGACACGGTGCGTGTGGCAACGGCATTTTACATAGCGGGGATGGATCTCCCGTTTCAGCTCGCGCTGTCGCCTTCGCGCGACGGGCAGCCTTGATGGACGGCATTGTGACTTCTTCTCCCGCACCTACCGAATTTCCCTCCATCTCCGTCCTCGACGCCGGCCAGCCCACGCTGCCGCCCGAAGCGCCGCTGGCGATGCCCGAACAAGACCTGCGCAAAGGCAGCCTGCAGGTGCCGCATCAGCGTACTGCGCCGGTCGGTATCGGCGTGCGGCGTTTCTATCTGATCGGCGGCACCTTTGCCACCACTGCCGTGGCGGTGTGGGTGATGCTCAGCGTGCTGTGGCCCGGCGGCATCAGCGTGCTGGAAGGCTGCCTGCTCGGGCTGTTCATACTGTTGTTTGCCTGGATCGCGATGTCCTTCGCCAGCGCGGTGGCCGGCTTTGTCACCGTGGTAGCGCGCGCCGGACGCAAGCTCGGCATCGACCCGGATGCACCGTTGCCGACATTGCACACGCGCACTGCGTTGCTGATGCCCACCTACAACGAAGACCCACGCCGGCTGCTGGCCGGCCTGCAGGCGATTTACGAATCGGTGGCCGAGACCGGCCAGCTGGAACATTTCGACTTCTTCGTGCTCAGCGACACCACCCGCGAACACATCGGCGCTGCCGAAGAACTGGTCTACAACGAGCTGTGCGATCGCGTCGACGGGCATGGGCGCATCTTCTACCGCCGCCGCGCCGACAACGCCGCGCGCAAGGCCGGTAACGTGGCCGACTGGGTGCGTCGTTTCGGCGGCAGCTACCCGCAGATGCTGATCCTGGACGCCGACAGCGTGATGACCGGCGACACCATCGTGCGGCTGGTCGCCGGCATGGAAAACAACCCGGACGTTGGGCTGATCCAGACCCTGCCGGCGGTGGTCAACGGGCAGACCCTGTTTGCCCGCATGCAGCAGTTCGGTGGCCGCGTCTATGGGCCGATCATCGCCTTTGGCGTAGCCTGGTGGCATGGCGCCGAGAGCAATTACTGGGGCCACAACGCCATCATCCGCACCCAGGCCTTTGCCGATCACGCCGGCCTGCCGGCGCTGCGCGGGCGCAAGCCGTTCGGCGGGCATGTGCTCAGCCACGATTTTGTCGAAGCGGCGCTGATGCGGCGCGGCGGCTGGGCCATGCACATGGTGCCGTACCTGCAGGGCAGCTACGAAGAAGGCCCGCCTACGCTGACTGACCTGCTGATCCGCGACCGTCGCTGGTGCCAGGGCAACCTGCAGCATGCCAAGGTCGTCGGCGCCAAGGGTCTGCACTGGATCAGCCGCATGCACATGATGATCGGCATCGGGCATTACTTCACCGCGCCGATGTGGGGCATGTTGATGCTGATCGGCATCGGTATTCCGCTGGCCGGGGCCGGCATCGACCTGGCCCAGGGCCTGCCGTTCTCGCCGGCGCGCTATTGGCACGGCAGCAGCGAAGGCAACGCGATCTGGATCTTCGCCTGCACCATGTTCGTGCTGCTCGCACCCAAGCTGCTGGGCTATATCGCACTGCTGCTCAACCCGCGCGAACTGCGTGCCTGTGGCGGTGCGTTTCGCGCCATGCTGAGCATCCTGCTGGAAACCGTGTTGGCGGCCCTGATGGCGCCGGTGGTGATGTATCTGCAGTCGCGCGGCGTGTTCGAAGTGCTGGCCGGCAAGGATTCGGGTTGGGATGCACAGGTGCGCGACGACGGCAAGCTGGCGTGGCCGGCGCTGCTGCGCAGCTACGGCGGGCTGACCATCTTCGGCCTGTTCATGGGCTCGATGGCCTATGTGGTCTCGCCGTCGCTGGCGGCCTGGATGGCGCCGGTGATCATCGGTATGGCCTTGTCCATTCCAGTGGTGGCACTGACCTCGTTGCGCCGCACCGGCCTGGGTCTGCGGCGTGCTGGCATCTTCTGCATACCTGAAGAACTCGACCCGCCCAAGGTGCTGGTGCGTGCGGCCGAACTGCGCCGCGCCGCCGCGCTGGAGCCCTCGCTGATCTGAGCGCGGCACGTTGCGCGCGGCGATCGGCGCATATCACGCCACGCATGTCGCGCTGAGCAAGCTGCAGCAAGCAGGCCGCCCACGCCTGCAGACAGCAATCGGCACGCATGGCCCGGTCAAGACGTGATCGGCCCGGCCGATTTCGCAAGGCATAATGCCCAGCCCGCAAGCGGAGCTGGACGATGTTGGAAGTGATCGAACGCGAGACCGGACCGAACCCGCAGTGGACCGTGCTGTGGCTGCACGGCCTGGGTGCCGATGGCAGCGACTTCGCCCCGATGGTGCCGGAACTGGTGCGCCCGCACTGGCCGGCGCTGCGCTTCGTGTTCCCGCACGCGCCAATCCGCCCGATCACCATCAATAACGGCGTGCGCATGCGCGGCTGGTACGACATCGTCGGCATGGATTTCGCACATCGTGCCGACAAGGCCGGCATTGCCGAATCGGTGGCCCAGATCGAGGCATTGATCGCCTATGAGCAGACCCGCGGCATTGCGCCCGAGCGCATCCTGCTGGCCGGCTTTTCGCAGGGCGGTGCAGTGACCCTGGCGGTCGGTCTGCAGCGCAGCGTTGCGCTGGCCGGGCTGATCGCCCTGTCGACCTATCTGCCCGACCCGACGGCCGCCGCCAGCCAGTTGCAGCCGGCTGCCACTCGCCAACCGGTGTTCATGGCGCATGGCAGCGCCGACCCGGTGGTGCCGTTCGGTGCCGGCGATCAGAGCGCACAGACCTTGCGCACGCTCGGCTTTGAACTGGAATGGCACACCTACCCGATGGGCCATCAGGTCTGCCTGGAAGAGATCGAGGCGCTGCGCAACTGGATGCAGGCGCGCTTCACCGCCGCCTGAGTGCATGGCCCCGCGCGCGCCACAGATCGCCTGGATGCCGGACCTGTGCCGGCTGCCACGATTGGGCGCGATGCTGGGGCTGGCCGAACTGGTGGTGCTGGTGGTGACGCTGGTGCCCGATGCCGGCGCGGCGCGCAGCATCACGCTGTCGCGTTTTGTGTCGGCCAGCGGTCTGGCGTTGTGGTTGGCGCTGGCCGTCACCGTGCTGCTATGCGTCTTGCGGCCAAGCCTGTCGCGGCTGCCGCCCAAGCTGGGCGGCTTGACTGCGTTATCGATCGCCGCCGTCGTGGCGATGCTCGGCGCCGGTATCGTGCACGGCCTGTATGCGGTACTCGGGCAGGCGCCGTTGGGGCCGTTGGTCGGCTTCTGGCGGTTCACCCTCGGTAGTGCCGCCACGGTGGTGCTGATCACCGCGCTGGCGTTGCGCTATTTCTATGTCAGCGACCGCTGGGAAGCGCAGATGCAGGCCAATGCGCGCGCGCAGGCCGATGCCTTGCAGGCGCGCATCCGCCCGCATTTTCTGTTCAACAGCATGAATCTGATCGCCAGCCTGTTGCGGCGCGACCCGGTGGTGGCTGAGCAGGCGGTGCTGGATCTGTCGGATCTGTTCCGTGCCGCGCTCGGTGCCGGCGAAGGCCTGTCCACCTTGCGCGCCGAATGCGAACTGGCCGAGCGCTATCTGGCGATCGAATCGCTGCGCCTGGGCGAACGCCTGCAGGTGCGCTGGCATCGCCAGGAACCCTTGCCGTGGGAATTGCCGATGCCGCGCCTGGTGCTGCAGCCGCTGGTGGAAAACGCGGTATTGCACGGAATTTCGCGCCTGCCCGAGGGCGGCACGCTGTACCTGTCGTTGCGCCAGCGCGGCAACCAGTTGCAGATCCGCATCGTCAATCCGGCCCCGCAACCGGGTACGCAGTTGCCGCTGCTTGCCGGCGCCGGGCACGCCCAGGCCAGCATCTCGCACCGGCTGGCGTTTCAGTTCGGGGCCGGGGCACGGATGGCGGCCAGCTGGGCTGAGGGCTACTATGCCTGTGAGATCACATTGCCGCTGCCGTGAGGGGAAAGTCACGGCAGCGAGGGGGAGTCCATGACGGCCACGCAAGTGCGGGTGCTGATCGCCGATGACGAGCCGCTGGCGCGCGAGCGCCTGCGCATGCTGCTGGGCGAACATCCGCACGTCGAGGTGATCGGCGAGGCCGAAAACGGCCAGCAGGTGCTGCAGCAATGCCAGCACCTGCATCCGGATCTGGTGCTGCTGGACATCGCCATGCCCGGCGTCGACGGCCTGGAAACCGCGCGCCTGCTGCGCCAAGGCCAGCAACCGCCAGCGGTGGTGTTCTGCACCGCCTACGACCAGCACGCGCTGTCGGCCTTCGACGCCGCGGCACTGGATTACCTGATGAAGCCGGTGCGCCCGGAACGTCTGGCCGCCGCACTGGAAAAAGTGGCCACCTTTCTGGCCGGGCGCGCGCCCAGCGCCACCCCGCCACCGCTACGCACGCATTTGTGTGCTCGTCTGCGCGGCAGTCTGCGGCTGATCGCCATCGGCGACATCCGCTATCTGCAGGCCGAAGAGAAGTACGTCATCGTCCACCACACCCGTGGCGAGGACCTGATCGAAGAGTCGCTCAAATCGCTGGAAGACGAATTCGCCGACCGCCTGGTGCGCATCCACCGTAATTGCCTGGTCGCGCGCGCCGAGCTGGTGGAACTACGCCGCAGCGGCGATGGCCAGATGCACGCAGTGCTGCGCAATGTGCCGCAACCCCTGGAAGTGAGCCGCCGCTGCGTGGCCAGCCTGCGCGAGCAATTGCGTTAGGGCGCGTCATGCCGCGTGTGATGAGCTCCGTTGGCTGTCAGCGACGCGGGTGCCGCGTGGTGCCCGCTTGCGCTTCAGGTAGGCGTTACGCGCCCGCTCCGGGATAATGGCGGGATGACCACGCTCCGCATCGCCACCCGCAAGAGCCCGCTCGCCCTTTGGCAGAGCGAACACGTCGCCACCGCGCTGCGTCAGCACCATCCCGGGCTGGAGGTCGTGCTGGTGCCGATGAGCACCCGCGGCGACGAAGTGCTGGACCGCTCGCTGGCCGCGATCGGCGGCAAGGGCCTGTTCCTGAAGGAACTGGAGCTGGCGATGCTGCGCGGCGAGGCCGATTGCGCGGTGCATTCGCTCAAGGACGTACCAATGGAACTGGACGCGCCGTTCGTGCTGCCGGCGATCATGGAGCGTGGCGATGCGGCCGATGCGCTGGTGTCCAACCTCTACGCCACGCTACACGCATTGCCGCTTGGTGCGCGGGTGGGAACGTCGTCGCTGCGTCGCCAGGCGCAGTTGCGCGCCGCGCGCCCGGATCTGGAACTGATCGACCTGCGCGGCAACGTCAACACCCGCCTGGCCAAACTCGATAACGGCGGTTACGACGCCATCGTGCTGGCCTGCGCCGGTTTGCAGCGGCTCGGGTTCGATGCGCGCATCACCGCACGGCTGGACGTGCCGGAGTGGTTGCCGGCACCTGCCCAGGGTGCAGTGGCGGTGGAATGCCGTGGCGACGATGCGCACATCCATGGCCTGCTGGCGGTGCTGGATGCCGGCCGCACCCGCGCCTGCGTGGAAGCCGAGCGGGCGATGAATCGTGCATTGCATGGCAGCTGCCATGTGCCGGTGGCCGCGTTTGCGCGCTGGGACGGCGACGGATTATTTCTGCAGGGCATGGTCGGCAGCGCCAGCGACGGACGCCTGATCCACGCCGAGGCGCACGGCAGCGCCGAGGACACCGAAGCACTCGGCCGCCTGGTCGCGCAAGGCCTGTTCGACAAGGGTGCCGCGCAGTTGTTGGCGGAGCTCTAACGCGGCCGGCAACCCGCGCCGCAAGCGTTGAGCTGTAACGCGGCCTGCATCGACTCCGGCGCAGGCTCCAAAGTCGCCACCACGCACGCAATGCCCGCTCTCACGCAACGCCTCCTCCTAGTAGGAGCGGCCCTGGCCGCGAGAGGCTTTACCGGTAAAACCCTCGCGGCCAAGGCCGCTCCTACCTTCGCGGTCGCTTACTTGAACGTGTAGACCAGGTTGACCGTGGTCAGCGTGTCGGTCTTCTTGTCGCCTTCGCTGACCTCGCTGTTGTGGCGCATCTGCCACGCGGCCTTGAGCGCGAAGTGCGAGTTCATGCTGACCTGCACGCCGAAATCGTTCTGCGCATAAGTGTTGTATTCGCCCGATTCCACCAGCAGCGTGTTGATCAGATCGGTGTTGTCGGTGACGGTGTATTTGAGATCGAACAGGCCGCGCCCGATCAGGCCGGTCTCGTTGCGATCTTCGTCGCTGTTGTGCGCGCGGCGGATACCCGGGCCCACCTGTGCATCCAGATAGAAACGGTCGGCGTTGATCAGCCGCGTGCCGTAGCCGATACCGAAGGTGGCCAGACGGTCGTAGGTGGCGAAGTCGTCGTGTTCGTAACGGCCGGTGGCGGTGAGCTGGCGGTGTTCGCCCAGCTGCAACGCACTGCCCACGCTGCCGGTGTAGCGCTCGGCGGTGGTCTGGCGCTCGCGTTCGGTGCTGCCGTCGTCGTTGGTGTTGGTGTACTCGGAGCTAGAGCGCAACGCGGTGGCATCCAGGCTGTGGATCCAGTCGCCGTCGGTATAGCGCAAGCGGACCCGGCCATTGAGGCTGTCGGTGGTGCTGTTGCCATGGGCGGCGGCGTAGCCGAGCTCGCCACTGCTCCCGCTCCACGGCGACGGCATTACAGCGGCAGCGGGGTCCACCGGCGCCGGTGCGACTGCCTGGGCCCAGACAGTGGGCGTGATCAACAACAGCGGCAGCAGGGCAGACAACGGGGCACGGCGGGGCATGGGCGGCTCGCTTTGGAAGGCAGGGGCGAAAGAGGGTGGAAGCGATTTCATGATAACGGACTGGGCGGCTGCGTCATGACTAGGTGAACGCGGCGCTTCATTGGCGGTTCGGTCGGTCGTCCCCGATGGCACCCGATTGGCCTGATCGGGCCAAGCCGGCGCACCCCGCTCAGGCGCACGGCGATCGAGCGTGCCACTATCGCGAGCGTCACTTGCAGGAGCCATGCAACACCACAGAAGGGCCGGCCCTGCGCGGGTCTGCGCATGCGGTCGGCCCGCCATTGTCGCTTCTGCCCATCCGCGCTCACCCTGCCGCGCAAAGACTCGGACATAATCCACGCATGGACCGCTACGAACGCATCAACTCCCTGCATCGCTTGCTCAAGTCGGCGCGCTACCCGGTAACAGTGGCGCGGCTGCAGGATGAGCTGAGCTGTTCCCGCGCAACCGTGTATCGCGATCTGGCCTTTCTGCGCGATGCGCTGATGGCGCCGGTGGAGGGCGACGGCGAATCCGGCTTCCGCTATCTGTCCGGCGAAAGCGATCGCTTCGAGTTGCCTGGCCTGTGGTTGAGCTCGGAAGAGCTGCACGCGTTGCTGGCGTCCCAGCAGTTGCTCGCGCGCACCGGCGGCGGGGTGCTGTCGTCGATGCTGGCGCCGCTGCAGCAACGTATCGAAGGGCTGCTGGCTGCCCAGGCCGGCGTGTCGCAATGGCCGGTGGATCGGGTGCGGGTGATTCCGCACCGCGGGCGCAAGCTGGATGAGGCGAGCTTCCGCACCGTGGCCTCGGGCGTACTGGAGCGCAAGCAGCTGAGCTTCGACTACCGCGCGCGCTCCACCGACGAATCGACCAAGCGCATCGTCTCCCCGCAGCGCATCACCCATTACCGCGACAACTGGTATCTGGACGCCTGGGATCACGGCCGCGACGGCGTACGCAGTTTTGCGGTGGACCGCATCAATCACGCGCGCCTGCTCGAAACCGTGCCGCGCGATGTGCCCGACAGCGAGCTGGACGAGCAGTTGGCGGCCAGCTACGGCATTTTTTCGGGCGCGCCCAAGGGCTGGGCGACGATTGCCTTCAGTGCGAAGGCCGCGCGCTGGGTCGCCGACGAGCACTGGCATTCCAAGCAGCAGGGGCGCTTTCTGCCCGACGGCCGTTACGAGCTCAAAGTGCCGTACAGCAACTCACGCGAACTGCTGATGGACGTGCTGCATTACGGCTCGGATGCGGAAATCGTCGAGCCGGTGTCGTTGCGCGAGCAGGCCAAGGCGCTGCTGTCGCTGGCATTGAGCAATTACGACTGAGCGTGGCGCGCAGGACGTAACGCGCACGCGTCAAGCCGCTGCGGACGGTGTGCAGAAACCACCGTCCTACGCGTGCACTCAGCGCTTGTTGGGCACTTCAAAGCCCAGACGGTCCACCTGCTCGCGCAACTGCGGTACGCGTTTGAGCTTGTCGGTGTAGATCGAATAATCGTCGCGCATCTTGTCGACCAGCTTGCGGTACTGGTCGCGACTCATGTCCGGCTTGCGCGCGAAGATCCAGGCCAGATCGCGGCCGGGGTAGGAGATCAGCATCCAGGAACCGTCCGGTGCGATTTCCAGGATGCGTTGCTTGGCCGGGATGACCTTGTAGAACCACACCCGCCAGTCGCGGTTGCCGCTCTCTGCGTCTACCGAGGCGCGTGCGCTGACTTCTTTTTCCGGCTCGCCAAAACCGTCGCGATACAGATAGCGCACCGCCACCTTGCCGTCTTCGACCAGGGTGTACTCGTCGCGGCTGGTGACATGGCCGCGTTCCACCGGGTTGGGCATGCGCGCAATCACATACCAGGTGCCCATGATCTTGGACAGATCCACCGCTGGTTCGTCGGTTGGTGTGTCCTTTGCATCCGCCACGGGCAGGCCGAGGACGAGCAGGAAAGCGAGGGCGATCGAAACGGTCAGGCGCATCGCAACATCACGAAAGGGGCGGTTGGGTCAGCACACTACCTCATGCAGGGGGCAAGTTCGCGTCAACGGTCGTGTCTGGCGTCGGTGGCTGCGTTTTGCCCGCCTGAGCGATAGGCGCAGGCGCCTGGATTGGTGGCGGCGATCGCATCCGTCTCCGCCGCGCCGCGGCCAGGTCGCAGTCGGTGAGATGGACGCAGGCAATCCTGCCGGCCTGTTGTGATCCTTACCTGCCACGGAGTGCCGCCATGTCGCATCGTCCTACCGCTCGTTCCGAACGTCCCGACCCGCGCGTGCTGCGCCCGGTCCGGCAGATTGCCCTGGCCGGGCTGGCCCTGGTGCTGGTGTGGCCGGCCGCGCGCGGCCACAGCGAATGGATCGGCTGGCTGCCGCTGTGGCTGGTCGGCATGCCGATGCTGGCCTGGTGGAGCCTGCACCGGTTCGCGTTGCCGACCCTGCTGCGGCACGGCACGCGACGCGCGGCGCCACGTCGGCGCGGGCCACAGGCGCAGCGCCGACGCAACGCTTCGCGAACCGCGCCACAGGTGCGCGCGGCCTGACCTTCGGCAGGGTCGGGCGGGCGGAGGGCTGTGCTACGGTCCGGCCGTCCGCTCGTTCTCCCGGAAAATTCATGTCCAAATTCGCCTCGATCTGCCTGGTTGCCGGCCTGATCACCGCTGGCGCCGTCTCTGCAGAGGAAACCGCCGTGTCCAACGATCCCTACGCCTGGCTGGAAGATGTCACCGGCGCCAAACCGCTGGAGTGGGTGAAGGCGCAAAACGCCAAGACC
>NZ_JBWWVR010000021.1:0-72065 GCF_056675575.1 Xanthomonas sp. NCPPB 3959 | reverse complement strand
AGCAAGGATCAATCGAGAGTGTCGGTGTGCATGGTTGCAAGCAGTGCAATACGCGCGTTTTTGGATGACGGCGCGTCCGATCATCGTCGCAACGCGAACGAATAATAGGCAGGCTTTCAAAGAAGCGACCTGCAAACTTTCTGGTGCGGTGTCCTCGCCGATTGCGGGACCGTGTGGCGGCATGGATGCCGCCACCGAGTCCCCAGGGACGGGTTCACGGCGTGTCCCGCGAGCGGTGAGGGCACCGCGCCCTCGACCGACTCAGCGTTTGCGTTTGACCTGCGCGTCTGACTGCATCCAACAACTGTCAGGCGCGCGCTCTACGTTTTTGCCAGCCGCTTCTCGGTCCGGGCGTGGTAGGAACACACCCTGCTGCGCTGCACCTGGCCGTAATCGAGTGGCGCAGTAGAATAGGCCCATGAATGCGACCACTGCCCCCCTGCCCTATAGCGCCGCGCGTCTGCACGAGCTGGCGCAGTTGTTGATCGGCAACATCCGCGAGCTGGCCCAGGCCGGCTGGACGCCGGCCACCAGCAGCAATTTCTCCCATCGCCTGGACGAACAGCACGCCGCGATCACCGTGTCCGGCCGCGACAAGGGCCGCCTGGTCGAAGAAGACATCATGGTGGTGGACTTCGAT
The DNA here is from genome assembly GCF_056675575.1 of Xanthomonas sp. NCPPB 3959. Taxonomy (NCBI): domain Bacteria; kingdom Pseudomonadati; phylum Pseudomonadota; class Gammaproteobacteria; order Lysobacterales; family Lysobacteraceae; genus Xanthomonas; species Xanthomonas sp. NCPPB 3959. The sequence goes on along the minus strand of NZ_JBWWVR010000021.1, from coordinate 71,425 downwards.
GGCCTGGCCGTCGGCCGGCCGTTGCGCCCATCTGCCGAAACCCTGCTGCACACCCAGCTGTACCGCCGGTTTCCGGAGATCGGCTGCGTGCTGCACACGCATTCACCGGTGCAGACCATCGCCTCGCGGCTGTACGCCGGCAGCGGCGTGATCCGGCTGGAGGGCTACGAGCTGTTGAAAGCCTTCGAAGGCAACACCACCCATGAAACTGCGGTGGACGTGCCAGTGTTCGCCAATACCCAGGACATGCAGGTGCTGGCCGCGCAGGTCGAAGCCTTGCTGGACAAACAGAACCTGTGGGGGTATCTCATCGAAGGACACGGCCTGTATGCCTGGGGCCGCAACATGGCCGAGGCGCGCCGGCATCTGGAGGCGTTCGAGTTCCTGCTGCATTGCGAACTCGAGCTGCTGAAACTGCGCGGCACGCGCTGAGCCCTCGCCACCTCCCCTACACCTTGTGAGCCAGATCGCCATGAGCCGACTTCGCATCTTCAACGATTCCGACCCCAACCTGGCGCAGTTCGATAGCCGCGACGGCGAGCAGATCGCCGCCGAGCTGAGCAAGATCGGCGTGACCTTCGAGCGCTGGCAGGCCACGCAGCCGATCGAGCCGGGCGCCACACCCGAACAGGTCATGGCCGCCTATCGCGAGGATATCGAGCGGCTGAGCGCCGAGCGCGGCTTGAAAACCGTCGATGTGGTCAGCATCGCGCCGGACAATCCCAAGCGCGAAGAAATGCGCGCCAAATTTCTGGATGAGCACTTCCACAAGGAAGACGAGGTGCGCTTCTTCGTCGCCGGCTCGGGCCAGTTCACGCTGCACGTGGACGATAAGGTCTACGAGATCGAATGCGTCAAGGACGACCTGATCGCGGTGCCCGACAGCACTCTGCACTGGTTCGACATGGGGCCGGAGCCGCACTTTGTGGCGATCCGCTTCTTCACCGAGCCCGATGGCTGGGTCGGCCACTTCACCGGCACCGAAATCGCCCAACAATTCCCCCGCTACGCCCCCGAGAAACCTCACAAGGCCAGCTGACGATGACACGACCGCAAGCGATCCTCACCGATATCGAAGGCACTACCAGCAGCATCTCGTTCGTCAAGGACGTGTTGTTTCCGTATGCGCGCCGCGCCATGCCGGCCTATGTGCAAGAGCACGGCAGCCACCCACAGGTGCGCCACTGGCTCAATCAGGTGGCCGACGAAATCGGCGAGGACGTGCCCGACGAGGTCCTGGTCAGCACGCTGCAGACCTGGATCGACGAGGACCGCAAGCACACCGCGCTCAAGGCCCTGCAGGGGCTGATCTGGGGCGATGGCTACAAGACCGCCGACTTCACTGCGCATATCTATGCCGACGCGGCGATCCAGCTGCAGGCCTGGCACGCGGCCGGCATTCCGCTGTATGTGTATTCGTCCGGCTCGGTGCCGGCGCAGAAGCTGTTCTTCGCGCACAGCGATGCCGGCGACCTGAGCGGGCTGGTCAGCGACTGGTTCGATACCGAAGTCGGCCCCAAGCGCGAGACCGCCAGCTATCGGCGTATTGCCGAACGCATCGGGGTGCCGCCTGGCGAGATCCTGTTTTTGTCGGACGTGATCGAAGAGCTCGATGCCGCCAAACGTGCCGGCATGCGCACCGCGTTGCTGGACCGTCTGGAGGACTACCCCACCCCGCGCTCGGCCGAGGATGTCGGTAGCCATCAACGTGTGGAGAGTTTTAACCAGTTGGTGCTGTAAGCGCGCTCGACAAACCGGCTGGGCGCATTGTCGGGCGGGCGCAGTCGGTTTTCGATGCGGCATGTATCACGCGCATGTGGCACGCGCAGGCTGCGGCCTTGGGCGCGCCGTCCAAATCCATAGGACGACCGCCGGCTTGGTTTTGTTAGCCGGTTATGCCGGCGGATGATGCCGATGAAGTATCGGCGATGCATGCACTTGGAGCGGCTAACAACACTGTCAGGTGGGCGCGAAGGGCGCGGAGGAACCGGAGTGTACAAGTGGTATATGCCGATTCCGAGCACCGATCGCGCCCGCCTGGCGGCTGCGCAGTAGTTTGCTAGCCACTCTTAAAGGCCCGCTCTACAAAACGTGTTCCGCAAGACCTGTTCTTCAAGACGTGCATGAAATGGATCGGTGGACGTCATGCGACGTCACGGTCTGCGTTGCGATCACTGCGCCCAGGCGCCCACCCGTTTCTCTCAGACCTCGGCGTTTTTCATGTCGCTGAATTTCACCACCGGATCGAACGCCTTGCTGCGGCGCCTGTCGCTGTTGATCGTCATCGTGACCTTGATGGCCGGCTGCCATCCGGATGCAGGTGCCACGTTGCCGAGCCAATCTGCGAAGAGCCAGGCTGCGGCAACTCAGGACGAGGTCGATGCGGTCGATCAGGCCGCGCTTGCGCAGGCATTGAAAGCGTTGCAGCCACAGCGCCCCGGCATCACCGATCTGTATGTGGTCGGCTTCGCCGGCGATGCCAGCGACGATGTGTTCCGCAACGAGACGCTGTACCTCAAGCAGCTGTTCGAGCAGCGTTTCGATGCGCGCGGCCGCGTGGTCACGCTGGTCAACAACCCGGACAATCTGGGCGAGCAGCCATACGCACCGCTGGCGACCTACGACAACCTGTACGACACACTCGCCGCGGTCGGCAAGCGCATGGATCGCAAGGAAGACGCGCTGCTGCTGTTCGTCACCACCCATGGCACCGAAGACCACGCGCTGTACGTGCAGGTGGACGAAAACGAAGAGGATTTCATCAGTCCGCAGGACCTGCGCAAGGCGCTGGACGATGCCGGCATCGGCAATCGCATCATCGTGTTGTCGGCCTGCTATTCGGGTGGTTTCATCCCGGCACTGCGCTCGCCGGACACGCTGATCCTCACCGCCGCGCGTGCCGATCGCCCATCGTTCGGCTGCGGCAATACCTCCAACGCGACCTACTTCGGCCAGGCCTGGCTGATCGATGCGATGAACCAGCGCGATGACCCGTTGGCTGCGTTCGATGTAGCCAAGGCCGCCATCACCGCGCGCGAGAAACAGGACGGCGAATTGCCCTCATCGCCGCAGCAATCGCTCGGCAGACGCATCGCGCCGGTGCTGGCACGCTGGCGTGCAGGGCTGCACGCAGGGCCGGCGGTTGCCTATCCGTATCCGCCGCTGGAGTTTGCGCCGGAAACCGAGCAGGACGTCGATCCGAATGCCGACTCCGAGGCTGAGTCAACGGACAGCCCGACGAAAACCAAGCTGCCGACGGCCTCCACCACTGCGCGCAAACCGTCGCCTGTACCTGCGCCGTCGACACCCTGACAGCTGCAACGCGCTGAGACTAATTCTCATTTCGTCAGCGCTTGCGCGGCCTCGCTACACTCGCGCGGCCAGCCAGCGCACGCCAGCCAGCATCGATCCCCGCCAGCGCGCCATCGCCTGCCAGCCCGGATCCCAACACGCCTCCCTTGTGGAGGCGTTTGTGTTTCTGGCGATAGGGTTGATGCGTCGCATCCAACGCAAACGTTCCGACCAATAAATGCCGTAGGAGCGCATTTATGCGCGATGGGCTACACACCAAGAACCCACGCACGACGCACGCCTCTCCATCAAGGATCCGCACGCTGCAAGCGATACACCGTGTTTGCGCTGTACTCACCAGTCGGCAACGCAGCGCGCACTTCAACGGTATGCTCGCCAACCTCCAGCGTGGTCGGCAACGCGCCACGCCATAGATGCGTGGACGGTGTGGCCTCTGGCGAGCGGTCGTAGCCGCGCAATTGCTCGGCCGCATCGTCGCGCACGTTCTCGGCCAGCAAGCGTGGGTCGGCACGCTCCACCCGCTTCATCGGCTGCCATGCGCCATTGTCGATACGCATCTGAACAACGGTATCGTCCTGCCCCATGAACACATTGGCGTAGATGCCCCACGCCGCATACGCGCCCTGGCGCAGCACCTTGGGCGCATGCAACAGCAGTTGCGCGTCATCGGCCAAGCGCGCGGCGTGATACGCCAGTGTGTAGTCGCCGCTGGGCGCCACCTGCAGCACCGCATAGCCGTTCGGCGTGCCGTCGCTCATCGTGGCGGTGGGAATGCCATCGCCGTCCTTGGCGCCCGACCAGAACGCACCGCAGGCCGCGCCGACGTTGTATTCGTGCAGCGGTTTGGCGCCCTGCCACCCTTCGTCGGCGCCGTGATCGACCTGCCGCTGGGTATGGCTGTGCCCGCTGAGCACCAGCACATGCGCAAAATTTTTCAGTAGCGCAAACAAGCGACTGCGATCTGCATGCCGGAAGGTTTCCTGTCCTGGCGCTGCATCGAACAATGGAATATGCATGCCCAGCACCAACAAGCGCTCGCGCGGCAACTGCGCAAGATAGGCCTGCAGAAACACGAACTGATCTTCGCGCAGTCCGCCGACATACGCCGGCTTAGCGCCAGGCGTATAGATCACATCGTCCAGAAACACGAAGCTGGCGTTGGCCTCTTCCACCGCATAGGTGTCCGGGCCGTAGACCGCACGCCAGCTATCCAGCGAATGCGCATCGTCGCCCGCATCGAAATTGAGATCGTGATTGCCCGGCACATGGAACCACGGCACGCCCAGCTGCGTGGTGACCTTGTTCAAGGCCGGATACAAGCTCAGATCGTCGCTGACGATATCGCCCAACGTGGTGCCCAGCTTTGCCGAGGTTTTGCCGACGATCGGCGCCACGATGTCGCGCTGGTAGTAACCCACGTCAACGAGGCTGGCGGTCTGGCTGTCGGCAAACACCAACATCTGGAAGCCATCGGCGGCAGCACTTGCGCGCGGGGTCAGTGCGAAATCCCAGCTGTGCGTATTGCGCCCGGTGGCGGCAATGCCTGGGTACTTGCGCTTGGCCGACCCCTTGGGCGCGTAGTGACGCCAGAAACCCGGCAGTCCGTCGGCGGTTGGCACAAAGCTGCGGTCGCCCGGCTTGATCACGAATACCGTCTGCCCGTCGCGCACCGGCAAGCGGTAGCGGCCTTGCGCATCGGTGCGCACCAGCTGCTCGCCGTTGGAAACTGTCACACCGGCGATGCCCAGGTCATCCGCGCTGCGTCCGGCCCGCCCGTCGCGCTCTTCGTAGACGATGCCGTCGACAACCGCATCGCGCGCGTATGCGCTTCCCGCGAGCAATCCCAGGGCCAACAGAGCGATACGAAGCTGCATGCGTTTTCCCGCGAAAAGATCAGCGGAAATTGTACCTGTGGTGGCGAGGCGCACGCCGCGGTTTGAAGGCCGAAAGACATACGACACATCCTCGTAGGAGCGCCCTTGGGCGCGATGGGCGTTATCGATGAAGCCCCATCGCGCCCGAGGGCGCTCCTACACAAGCGCGCTATTTGTGCCGCGACTCCAACAGCGCCACCGCATCACCCAGGCCCAGGCCCCGCGCGCGCAGCAGCACGATCAGGTGATACAGCAGATCGGCCGATTCGCCCAGCAACTCGGCATCGCCCTGCACCACGCCGGCCAATGCGGTTTCCACGCCCTCTTCGCCCACCTTCTGCGCGATGCGGCGGATGCCCTGCTCGAACAGCTTGGTGGTGTAGCTGCCGTGCGGGCGCTCGTGTTCGCGCGTGGCGATCAAGGCATCCAGGCTGCCGAGGAACTGGCCTGGCGCATTCGGGAAGCAACTGGTGCGGCCAAGATGGCAGGTTGGCCCATGCGGGCGCGCCTGCACCAGCAGCGTGTCGGCGTCGCAATCTGTCTCGATCGACACCACGCGCAAGACATTGCCCGAGCTCTCGCCCTTGGTCCACAAACGCTGCTTGCTGCGGCTGAAGAAGGTGACTTCGCCACGTTGTTGGGTAACCGCCAGCGCTTCGGCATTAATGTAGCCCAGCATCAGCACGCGCAGGTTGTCGGCGTCCTGCACGACCACCGGCAGCAAGCCGTCGCCCTTGCTCCAGTCCAGCGTGGCGAGCGCGTCGCCCGCTGCCGTCTCGTTGTCGTTACTGCCCATCACGTACCTCGATCTGTTGCGCGCGCAGGAATTGCTTGAGTTCCGGAATCGGAATCGCGCCGCTATGAAACACGCTCGCCGCCAGGGCGCCATCGACATCGGCCTGGTCGAATACATCGGCAAAATGCTGCATCTCACCGGCACCGCCTGAGGCGATCAACGGCACGTGGCACAGCGCACGCACCTGACGCAATTGTGCGATGTCATAGCCACGCCGCACGCCATCGTTGTCCATGCAGTTGAGCACGATCTCGCCGGCACCCAGACGCTGCGCTTCGGCCACCCAATCCAGGGTGCGCATCGGCAAGGCCTGCGTCTTGCTCGGATCGCCGGTGTAGCGGCGCACGCGCCACTCACCATCTTCCTCGCGGATCGAATCGACACCGACCACCACGCATTGCACGCCGAAAGCATCGGCCAGCTCGGAGATCAATTGTGGGCGGCCAAGCGCGGGCGAGTTGATCGAAATCTTGTCGGCACCGGCATGCAGCACCGCGCGCGCGGTGTCCACATCGCGGATGCCGCCGGCTACGCAGAACGGAATATCGATCAACCGCGCGACCCGCTCGACCCAGGTGTAATCGACCGAGCGTCCTTCCGGGCTGGCGCCGATGTCGTAGAACACCAGCTCGTCGGCACCTTGCGCGCGATAGCGCAGCGCCAGCTCGACGATGTCGCCCATGTCGATGTGGTCGCGGAACTTGACGCCCTTGACCACGCGCCCGTCGCGCACGTCCAGGCAGGGAATGATGCGGCGACTCAGCATGCCAGTGCCTCCTTCAACGCCAGATGCCCTTCCAGCAAGGCCTTGCCGAGCACGATGCCGGCGCAGCCTGCGGCCTTGGCGGCAGCCACATCGGCCAGATTGCGCGCACCGCCGGAGACCTGCACCTGCAGTTGCGGCGCCAGCGTGCGCAGGTGCGCGTACAGGTCCATGTTGGGGCCGGACAGCATGCCGTCGCGGGCAATGTCGGTGCATAGCAGATGTTGCAGACCGGCCTGCGCGTAACGCACGGCCAGTTGGTCCAGCGTGGCCTCGGCCGCTTCGGTCCAGCCATGCACCGGCAATTGCCAGACGCCGTGGGCGTCTTGCCTGGTATCCAGCGCGATGGTCAAGCGATCGGCACCGAATTCCTGCAGCCAGTCGATGACGGTGTCGGCCTCGCGCACCGCCAATGAGCCAATCACTACGCGTGCGGCGCCGGCATTGAGGATGCGCGCCACATCCTCGCGTGAACGCACACCGCCGCCGGTCTGCACCTGCAGGCCAGTCTGGCGCACGATCTCGCCGAGTGTCGCGGCCAAGGTGTAGCCGCCCGCCTTTGCCGCATCCAGATCGACCAGATGCATCCACTGCGCGCCGGCATCGGCAAACGCCTGCGCGCGGGGCAGTACATCGTCGCCGTACTGGGTTTCGCGCGCGTAATCGCCTTGCAGCAAACGCACCACGCGGCCGTTGCGGATATCCAGCGCCGGGTAAACGGTGAAACTCATGGGAAGCTCATCTCAAGAAAATTGCGCAGGATGCGTGCACCGGTTTCGGCCGAACGCTCGGGGTGGAACTGCGCGCCGCAGCGCAGGCCTTGCTGTACCACCGCGGTAAACAAGCCACCGTGATCGCAGGCGGCTACTGTGTCGGCCGTCATCGGCGCGGCGTAGCCATGCACAAAATAGGCGCTTGCACGCTCCGGCAGACCCGCCAGCAACGCGGATTCGCGCATCGGCACCAGCTGATTCCAGCCCATATGCGGCACGCGAATGCCCAGCGCAGGCGTCATGTGGCGCACGATGCCCGGCAACAGCCCGAGGCAATCGACATCGCCTTCTTCGGAATGTTCAAACAGCAATTGCATCCCTAAACAGATGCCGATCAGCGGCACCTGCAGTTGTCGCAACGGTTCGATTAAGCCCTGCGCGCGCAAGCGCGACATCGCCTCGGGTGCGGCGCCGACGCCGGGCAGGATGACGCGCTGCGCGCCCTGCAAACCTTCGGCATCACGTACCACGCGCGCTTCCACGCCCAGCCGCTCCAACGCATAGCGCACCGAGCCGAGATTGGCGCCGCCGGCATCGATCAGCGCAAGGTCGGTCATAGCGCACCCTTGGTCGACGGCAACGCGGTACCTTCGCGGCGGATCGCCTGACGCAGCGCACGCGCCAGGGCCTTGAAGCAGGCTTCGACCTTGTGGTGATCGTTCTCGCCGCGCACGCTCAGGTGCAGATTCAAACCGGACGCATCGCAGATCGAACGGAAAAAATGCGGCACCAGTTCGGTGGGCATGTCGCCTACGCGTTCGCGCTTGAAGTCGCCTTCGAACACGAAGTACGGCCGGCCACTGAAATCCAGCGCGGCACTGGCGATGGTTTCGTCCATCGGCAGCGTGAAGCCATGTTGCGCGGTGTCACCAGCAACACGCCATGGGCTGCTTTCCGGATCAAAACCATAACGGCCGATGCCGCGCTTATCGCCCAGCGCTTCGCGCAAGGCCTGACCCAGCGCCAGACCGGTGTCCTCGATGGTGTGGTGCTCATCGATATGCAGATCGCCTTCGGCACGGATGTCCAGCGCAAAGCCGCCGTGTTTGCCGATCTGTTCCAGCATGTGATCGAAGAACGGCAGGCCGGTGGCGGTGTGCGGTTCGGCCACGCGATCCAGATCCAGTTCGACGCGGATCTTGGTTTCCTTTGTGTTGCGCTGGACTACCGCGCGCCTTGGCGCATCGGCGAGCTCGTGCGCAATGCCGGGCCAATCCCACTCGCCTCCGAATTCGTCGGTACGCAGCTGGAAGCCACGGATATTGAGGTTCTGCGCGAACTGAATGTCGGTGATGCGGTCGCCCACCATCGCCGAGCGTGCCCAGTCGATGGTGCGGTCCTGCAGATACGGCACCATCAGGCCGACACCGGGTTTGCGCGTGGGCGCGTTGTCGGCGGGCCAGCTGCAGTCGATCAACACTTCGCGGAACACGATGCCCTGGCTGGCGAAGATCTGCAGCATCAGGTTGTTGGGGCCATCGAAGGACGCACGCGGATAGCTTTCGCTGCCCAGGCCGTCCTGATTGCTGACGATGACGAACTGGTAGCCGGCATCGCGCAACTTGAGCATCGCCGGAATCACGTTGTCGACGAAGCGCAGTTTTTCGTAGGCGTCGATTTGATAATCCGCCGGCTCGGTGATCAGCGTGCCGTCGCGGTCGACGAAAAGAATCGGGGTCATGCGGCGGCCTCCTGCTTGCGTTGCAGCGCGCTCAGCACGCGTTCGTTCTGTTCGTGCGTGCCCAGGGTGATGCGCAGTGCATCGAACAGCTGCGGCACCGCGCGTTGGTCGCGCACCACCACACCGGCCTCCAGCAGCGCCTGAAATGCCGCTTCGGCATCGTCGAAGCGCACCAGCAGGAAGTTGCCTTGCGAGGGATACACCTGACGCACACCGGCCAGTTGTTCAAGCGCCTTGTGCACGCGTGTGCGCTCGCTGCGCACCTCCGCAATGCGCCGACGGGTGACTTCCAGCGCCGGCGCCGACAAGGCCTGCTCGGCCATCGCCGCGCACGGGGTCGGCACCGGGTACGGCGCCTGGCAGCGCCGCAGCAAGGCGATCAATTCGGCGTTGGCGATCAGGCTGCCGATGCGTGCCGCCGCCAGCGCATGCGCCTTGGACAGCGTGCGCAACACGGCCAGATTGTCGTAGCGCGCAAGCAGACTCACTGCCGATGGCACATCGGAGAATTCGCCATAGGCTTCATCGACAACCACCAGCGCTTTGCCCTGCAATGCCTGCAAGGCGGTTTCGATCTCGTCCAACGCAATCGCCGAGCCGGCCGGGTTGGACGGCGAGCAAAGAAAGACCAGCTTGGCCTGCGAGCTCAGCGCTGCTTCGACAATCGCCGGGATATCCGCGTGGAAACCCTCAGGCCCGTCCACCAGCGGCACTTCGACCAACGGCGCGTTCTGCAAGCGCGCGCACACCGCGTACATGCCGAACACCGGCGGCGTCACCACCACCGCATCGCGCTCGGGCACGCACAGTCCGCGCACCAGCAGATCGATCGCCTCGTCGCTGCCGCGGCCGATCAATAGCTGCTCGGGCGCGCAGCCGTACAGCGTCGCCAGCGCGCTGCGCAAACCCTTGGGTTGCGGATCCGGATAGCGCCGCGTGCTGGCTCCCGGGTCGGCCGGATTTCCCCACGCCGACTCGTTGGCGTTGAGCCACACATCGCCCTGCAAGGCGCTGGTACGTGCCGACGAGTAGCCGGCGAAGGCGCGCAGGTCCTCGCGCACAAGATCCAGAATCGATGAGGTACTCATGCTGCCACTCCCATCCGCAACGCCACCGCATTGGCGTGCGCATCCAGGCCTTCGGCACGCGCCAGAATCAAGGCGCATTCCCCGATGCCATCGATGCCGGCCTTGCTGGCGGCCTGCACGCTGACCATGTTCTGAAAGCTGGCCACGCTCACGCCGCTATAGGCACGTGCCGCGCCGCTGGTCGGCAATACGTGGTTGGTGCCGCTGCAGTAATCGCCGAGCGCTTCGGGCGTGTAATCGCCTAAAAACACCGAGCCGGCCGCTTCGACCTGGCTCAGCCACGCACGCGGTTCGCGCAGTGCGAGAATCAGGTGTTCCGGCGCATAGCGGTTGCTGATCGCAAATGCCTCGTCCAGCGTGGTCACCTTGATCAGGCGCGATTGCGCCAGAGCCTGGCGCGCGATCTCTGCGCGCGACAGTTGCGCCAGCTGAACGTCCAGCTGCGCCTCTACAGCTGCGATCAACGCATCGCTGTCAGAAAGCAGCAACACTTGCGAATCAGGGCCATGTTCGGCCTGCGAGAGCAGATCGGCAGCGACAAAGGCCGGCTGCGCACCGGCATCGGCGATCACCAGCACTTCGGATGGGCCAGCCGGCATGTCGATCGCCGCTGCACCGGACTGCGCCACCTGCTGCTTGGCTTCGGTAACGAAGCTGTTGCCCGGCCCGAACAACTTGTCGCAACTCGGCACCGATTCGGTGCCATAGGCCATTGCCGCAATCGCCTGCGCACCACCGAGCTTGAACACACGGCGCACGCCGGTGAGCTGCGCGGCCACCAGCACCGCCGGATCCACGCTGCCGTCCTTACGCGGCGGCGTGCACAGCACGACTTCGCGGCAACCGGCCAGGCGCGCCGGCACACCGAGCATCAATGCGGTCGACGGCAACGGCGCGCTTCCGGCCGGCACATACAGGCCGACCCGGCCGATCGGCCGCACGATCTTTTCGCATACCACGCCCGGCGCGGTTTCCACCGCATAGCCTGCGCTCATGCCGGCGCGGTGGAAGGTGTCGATCCGCGCCACCGCGTCCCGCATGGCCTGACGCAGTTCCGGGGCCACCGCCGCTTCGGCGGCGGCGAATTCGGCCTCGCTCACGGCGAAGCTCTCCAGCGACACGCCATCGAAGCGCGCAGTGATGTCGCGCAATGCGACATCGCCTCGGGCGCGCACATCGGCAATCAACGCAGCGACCGCATCGCGTGTCTGCGTGGCCACGGTCTGCACCGGGCGGGTCAATGCCTGGCTGCGTGCAGCGGAGTCCAGTTGCGACCAATCGAGAATGTTCATGCCAGCGAGCGCTCCACCGTCAACACCATCAGACCTTGCGCACCTGCGCGTTCGAGTTCTTCCAGCCGTTGCCAGGTCACCGCGCCATGACACATGGTTTGCAACCGCAGTACGCCGTTTCCATCGTCTGGCAACTGCACCAGTGGGTCGGCGTCGGGCAGTAGGCGGCGCAGCGCATCCACGTTGTCCTGTTCGGCGCGGAACATCAGCAGCTTGCTATCGCGCAACTTGAGCACGCCGTCCATGCGCCGCAGCAGCATCGCCAGCAAGGCGGCACGTGCATCGGCCGGTTCGCGCACTGCGCCGGCCAGCACCGCTTCGCTTTCCATGACCAGTTCGACCGGCTTGAGCTGGTTGGCGGCCAGGGTGGCGCCGCTGGAGACCAGATCGCAGATCAGATCGGCGGTGCCCAGGCGCGGTGCGATTTCCACCGAGCCGGAGAGCTCCACCACCGACGCATCGATGCCCTGGCGCTCCAGCCAGTCGGCCAGGATCGCCGGGTAGCTGGTGGCGATGCGCTTGCCGGCCAGTTGCGCCACACCCTGCCAGTCCCACTCCTCCGGCACCGCGAGCATCAGGCGGCACTGGCCGAAACCGACCCCGCGCACCGCGTGATACGCGGCCGGCAAGCCGTTGCGGCGGCGCTCGGCGGCCTGCTCTTCCAGCTCGTTCTGGCCGACGATGCCCAGGTCGCAGACGCCATCAGCGATCAGGCCTGGGATGTCGTCGTCGCGCACCAGCAGCAGGTCCACCGGCAGCGATTCGCCGTAGCAGAACAATTTGTCGCGGCTCTGCCGCCAGCTCAGCCCGCAGGCGGCCAGCAGGCTGCGCGCCGGTTCGGCCAGGCGGCCGCTCTTCTGGATGGCGATACGCAACCGGTCACGTGCCGGTGCTGCCGTGGAAGCACTCATCTTGTTCTCTCAGTGGGATTCGTCAGGGCGCGCCGATTGCTCGCGCAGGGCCGTGGCATAGCCGCCGGCACCGTGTTCCAGGGTGCGTGCAACGCGCCCGATGGTGGTCACGCTGACCTGGGTCAGCTCGTGGATCTCGCGATACGGCACGCCCTTGATCAACAACGGCACCACGCGCCAGCGGTCGGACATGGCCTCCAGCTCGGCAGGCGTGCACAGATCGCGCAGAAAGGCCTCGACCGCGCCGGGCTCCTTCAGGCACGCCAGGGCATCGGCCAGCATCTTGAGGGAGGCAGCGACATCGGCACTTTCGCGGGGAGCGGGTCGTTGTTTCATTGCGTTAATGTAATAGCGTGTTAGTACGTTAACGCAACCAGGGTCCGTAGGACAAGCGCTGCAGTCCGAAGCGTTCAGCGAAGTAGCGGACCCTGCTGCGGATCAGAAACGAAAAACCCACCGACAGCGAGGTGTCAGTGGGTGTGTTTCCGCATCGGTACCGGGAGCGCCGCCTACGCTGTACCAACCTGGCTGCATTCCCTATCTAGCCGGCCAGCGACTCAATCGGCCTTGACGCCACCAGCCACCAGCATCGCCTTGGCCTGCTCCAGCTCTACCAGCAAGGTGCTGGCCAGCTCGTCGCGGGCAACGTCGAACTGCTGCTCGCGCACCAGGTCCTTGACCGCCACCACGCCGCGCGCCAGTTCGTCGTCGCCGGCCAGCACCACGAAGCGGATGCCCGCACGCGCGGCGTACTGGAACTGCTTGCCGATCTTCTTCGGCTCCATCTGCACTTCGGTATTGATGCCACCGATACGTAGCCGGCGCGCGATATCCAGCGCGTCGCCCAGGCGCGATTCGTCCATCAACGCCACCATCGCGTGCACGCTGCTTTCGGCGATGCCCTGGATCAGGCCGGCCTCGCGCAGCTGCCAGAACAGCCGGGTCAGGCCGATCGAAATGCCCACGCCCGGCAATTTGGACTTGGTGTAGTGGCTGGCCAGGCTCTCGTAGCGGCCGCCCGAGCAGATCGAACCGATCTGCGGGTGGTCGGTCAGCGTGGTCTCGTAGACGGTGCCGGTGTAGTAATCCAGCCCGCGTGCGATCGAGAAGTTCAGGCAGTACGCGCTTTCGGGCACGCCCAGCGCCTTGACCAATTCCAGCACTTCGCGCAGCTCGGCAATGCCCTCGCCCAGCGTCGCACTCGCGCCGACCGAAGCCTCAAGCGCCTGCAACTGCGCCAGCGCATCGGCATGCCCGTTCGAGCGCACCGCCACGAAGGCCAGGATCTTGGCCACCTGCTCGGCGGCGATGCCGAAGCCCTCGCCCACCAGCGTATCGCGCACGTAATCGGCGCCGCGCTTGTCGATCTTGTCGACCTCGCGCAGCACCGCCAGCTGCAGCTCGCCCTCGGCCACGCCCAGGCTTTCGAAAAAGCCGCGCAGCAGCTTGCGGTTGTTCAACTGCACCTTGAACTCGCCAATGCCCAGCTCGGCGAACACCGCGTGGATCACCGCCAGCACTTCGGCGTCGTAGCGGATGCTCAACGCATCCTTGCCGATCACGTCGATATCGCACTGGTAGAACTCGCGGAAGCGCCCGCGCTGGGCACGCTCACCGCGGTACACGCGCTGCATCTGATAGCGGCGGAACGGGAAGCTCAACTCGTGCTCGTGCTCGGCCACATAGCGCGCCAGCGGCACGGTGAGGTCGAAGCGCAGCGCCAGCTCCGGCAGGCCGCCGCTCTCGGCGCCCTCGTCGGCGGCGGCAGCCGCATTGGCCAGCGCGCCGGTGGACTGCACGAAGTACACCTGGCGCTCGGTCTCGCCGCCGGATTTGGTCAACAACACATCGGACAGTTCGAACACCGGGGTTTCGACCGGCAGGAACCCGAACCGCTCGTAATTGCGGCGGATGACGTCCAGCATGCGCTGGAACGCGATCTGCTCGCGCGGCAGCAATTCCATGATGCCGGGCGGCGTACGGGGCTTGATCACGAGCGAAACTCCTGCAGGGCAATGTGGCGAACGCGCAATTCTACCGGCTGGCGGCCGCGCTGACCGCATGGCGTATCATTGCAGCGCCTCTTGGCAATGCGTGGCCCATGTACCGGCAGCTTTCAGATCCCAGCACGAACTGTGCGGTGCCAAGCGCCGTATCAGGCAGCGACGCGCGCCATTCCGAATGCGCGCAGTGTGCGGTGCGCGGCCGGGCCATCTGCGCGGCGCTGTCGCCACAGGAAATGGAAGCACTGGATCAGGCCACCCACGCCCAGACCTATGCGCCCGGCAGCACCCTGGTGCGCGCGGGCGAGAGCCGCCATCACGTCTACACCGTCACCTCCGGCGCGCTGCGGCTGGTACGCACGTTGGCCGACGGGCGCCGCCAGATCACCGGGTTCGTGTTGCCCGGCGACTACGTCGGGCTGACCGAAACGCCGCAGCACCGCCACGATATCGAAGCCATCATCGACAGCCGGGTCTGCCGCACGCCGATCACACAGATGCGCCAGTTGCGCGATCGCTACCCGCAGCTGGAACGCAAGCTGCTGCAGCGCGCCAGCATGGAACTGGCGACCGCGCAGGACACCGGCCTGCTGCTGGCGCGCCTGCAACCCAGCGAACGGCTGGCGCATTTCCTGCTGCGGCTGGCGGCGCGCTCCACCCAGCCCGGCGCCAGCGGCGACACCGTGGCGCTGCCGATGAGCCGCAGCGATATCGCCGACCATCTCGGGCTGACCGTGGAGACGGTGAGCCGCACCTTTACCAAGCTCAGGCAACAGCAACTGATTGCGCTGCCGCAACTGCATCTGGTGCAGATCCTGGATTACGCGGCGCTGCGCAGCCTGGCCGGCGATACGGTTTGAGGTGTGGCGGTTCTGGTTAGACCGGTTCGTTTAGCTAATGCGCGCGCACCCAACAGGCGCGGCCGGCAGCACCAAACACATAACTTCTGCACGCCTGCCCGCACCGGATCACTGAAGACCGCTGCCGACGCGTTGCAGGTTGCTCCGGTAACCCCATCGCCGAGTGACCGACGCGCCAGTTTGAAAGCACTGTCAGCGTTGCGGGCCGATCGCGCTGGTGACAGCCCCGCGACGCAGACGCTAAGGAATCAGCGCCCGCCCACGTTCGCACTCGCCACCGATGCGCCACATCCGCCACTCAGCAACCGCGATTGGCGCAGCCAGGCACGGTCCGGGTAGTAGGCGAACACGAAGGCGCCTTCACGCAAGGTGTCGATCAACTGTTTGGCCACCGCCGGTCGCACGGCCGGGCAGCCCAGGCTGCGCCCGAGCCGGCCCTGGGAGCGGATCACCGCCTCGCTGACGTAGGGCGCGCCGTGGATCACGATCGCCCGGTCGCGCGCATGGTCGTTGAACCCGGGCTCCAGGCCTTTCAGCCGTAACGAATAGCCGTTGTGGCCGGTATACGACTCCTGCGCTGTGAAAGCGCCCAGGCTGGACTGGAAACTGCCGTCGTCGTTGGAAAACTTCGCCGCCAGGTTGTTGCCGGTGTTGCGCCCGTGCGCCACCCATTCCTGAAACAGCAGCCGCTGCCGCTGCAGATCGAACACCCACAGCCGGCGCTCGGTCGATGGCCGGCTGTAGTCGATAACGCTGAGCACGCGCTCGGCACCCACCTGCTGGCGCTGCCGCGCGCATTGCAGCGCCTCGGCAGCCAAGGCCAGCACCTGGCGGTCCAGCGACGGCGCCTGCCGTGCCAGGGCATCCACCAACCCCATGCTGGGTGTCCCCAACGATGCCAATGGGGCGGCAGAAATGGCATCGGCCGCACTGGCTGTTCCAGCCGCTGCCCAACCGCATAAGGCGATGGCAGCGGCGATCACTCGATAAGACATGCAACAACCCACAGCGGACGCGGCGCCACGCCGGGCCCGCACCCGATAGAGATAGCCTCATGTGCGGAACTTTCCAACCCCTGGCGCCTGAACGCGTTGGGTCAGGCCGCATCCGCAAGCAGACGCTGCCGGAAGGCGGCGTAGTCCGGCGCAAGTGCTTCGGCGTGTGCGGGACGCTGCAACAGCGCGGCCAGCGCCGGTGGAATCTCGACTTCACGGCCGATCAGCGGCTCCACCACACCCTCGAACTTGGCCGGGTGCGCGGTGGCCGCCACCGCCCAGTCCCCCGTTCCGCCTTCGGCCCCTTCTGCGCGCAGTTGTTCGAGCACGTGCACGGCGGTGGCGGTGTGCGGGCAGTGCACTTCGCCGTAGCGCGCAAAGCGCTGCTGCACGGTGTGGCGGATCGCCGCATCGTCCACCGACAACGCACGGAATGCCTCGCGCAACGCGGCATCGTCGCCCTGGTAGAGCCAACGCAGGCGTTCGAAATTGCTCGGCGCACCCACGTCCATCGCATTGGCCAGTGTCGCCACGCTGGGCTGCGGCGCGTAATCGTCGCCGGCAAAATAATCCGGCAACACGTGATTGGCATTGGACGCCAGCGCGATGCGGCCCAGCGGCACACCGAGCGCACGCGCCAGGATCGCCGCCAGCCCGTTGCCCAGATTGCCGGTGGGCACCACCAGATTCAGCGCTGCGCCCGCGCCTGCATAGTGTTGCAGAGCGGCATGCGCGTAGTAGCTCATCTGCGGCAGCAAGCGCCCCAGGCTGATGCTGTTGGCCGAACTCAGCGGCACCTGTGCCTGCAGCGCGGCATCGCTCAAGGCCTGCTTGACCATCGCCTGGCAGTCGTCGAACGAGCCGGCCACGCGCAAGGCCTGGATGTTGTCGCCCAAGCAGCCCAGCTGATGCGCCTGGCGCGGCGACACGCGGCCATCCGGATACAGCACCACCACGCGCAAGCCCGGCTGGCGATGGAATGCCGCAGCCACCGCAGCCCCGGTATCGCCGGAAGTGGCGACCAGAATGGTGAGCGGGCGGTCTTCGGCGCGGCGCAGGCGGGTCAGGCAGGCGGCAAGAAAGCGCGCGCCGAAATCCTTGAATGCGGCGGTCGGCCCATGGAACAGCTCCAGCGCGTAATCGCCGGGCGTAGCCAGCGCCACCAACGGCGCCGGGAAGTCGAACGCTTCGGCGCAGATGGCCGGCAGCTCTTTTGCCAGCGCATCGCCTTCGAAGAAAGGCTGCAGCAACGTAGCGGCGGTGTCGGCCAGATCGGCGCCGGCAGCGAGCGTGCGTGCCGGCGGCAGGATCTGCGGCACGTACAGGCCGCCATCGGGCGCCAGGCCGGCGGCGATCGCCTGACTCAGGCTTGCGGCAGGCGCGCCGCCACGGGTGGAGATGAAGTTCATGGTGACTCCAGACAAAGCGAGAACGAGGTGGGCAACGCGGCATTGACCGAGAACGCGGAGACCGGGATGGGCGGTTGGGCCGATGTCGGTGCACTGGCCGCACCGAGCCAGATGGGCATCCACCGCTGGCGCCGCGGCGCTATGCTGCGGGCACCTTTCCGTGGAGCAGGCAGATGATCAAGGTCAGCGTGATGTACCCGTACCGCGACGGCGCCCGCTTCGACCACGCTTACTACCGCGACACCCACATGCCGCTGGTGAGCGCACGGATGGGCGCGGCCTGCCTCAGCTACACGGTGGATAAAGGCATCAGTAGTGGCGAGCCGGGCAGCACCCCGCCATACATCGGCATGTGCCACATCTTCTGCGAATCGGTGGAGGCCTTCGGCGCCAGTTTCGGGCCGCATGCCGAGGAAATCCTGGGCGACATTCCCAACTACACCGATCTTGCGCCGGTGATGCAGATCAGCGAGGTGGTGGTCGGTTGAATGCTGCGTCGCAGGTTGCACGGCATGCGTGCACTGCAAGCGTGGTTGGTCGAGTACTGCATGCGCGCGCCGACTCATGCCAGCAACCGCGCTGCCGGGCCGGCGATCGGAGACACCCAGTGCTGGCTGTCCAGGCCGGCGCCTGCGAATGCGGCCTTCACCGATGCGGCCGCAGCGTCGGCGGCCGCGCGCGATTCGAACCAGGCGAACACACTGGGGCCGGCGCCGGAAATACTGGCACCCAGTGCATCGTGATCCAGCGCAGCTTGCTTGGCAGCCGCGAACCCGGCGATCAACGGCGCGCGGCGTGGCTCGATCAGCACATCGCGCAAGCCCGCACGGACCAGGCCCGCATCGCCGGCATGGCAGCCAGCCAGCACCAATGCCAGGTTGGTGCTCTGCGCGACGAACTCGCGCAATTGATAGTCGCCGGCCAGGGCTTCGCGCGCGCGGCGGGTTTCCAACACCGCGTCCGGATGCACCAGCAGGCTATGCCACGCGGCCGGCACGCTGATCGGCACCAGCCGCTCCAACGTGCACAACACCAGGCCGCCTAAAAACAGTGGCCCCAGGTTGTCGCCATGGCGGCTACCACTGGCCACCGCCTCGCCATCGAGTGCGTACTGGTAGAGCTGCTCGTTGCCCAGCGGCGCGTCCAGCAGCGCATTGGCAGCAACCAATGCCGCCACGCACGAGGCCGCCGAGCCGCCCATGCCCGAACTCAAGGCGATGCCTTTGTCGATCTCGATTTCAAAACCGAATGGCAGCGCCAATGCCGCACGCAACGAGATCAACGCCGCGCCCGCCGTGTTGCGTTCGGCATCCAGCGGCAAGGCCACGGTGGTGCCGCGGATGGCAGCGATACGCACCAGTGGCGCATCGATGCGTCGCACCGTCACCGTATCGCCGACGCCATCGATCGGATAACCGAGCAGATCGAATCCTACTGCCACATTCGCCACCGAAGCCGGTGCGAAGGCGCGTGCTTCGTGCAGGCCCTGCGTCGCGGTCGCCACGTGATCCGCTTCGGTTGTCTGATTTAGCGCCGTTTGATTTACAGCCGCCTGGTTTGCAACCGCCTGATTCACAACCGCGCCCCCTCGCCTGCCGCCACCCGCAGCAGATCGGCAAACACACCTGCCGCAGTGACTTCCGGCCCCGCGCCAGGCCCCTGCACCACCAGCGGGTTCTCGCAATAACGGCGCGTGGTGAATTGCACCACGTTGTCGGTCAGACGCAGATTGGCGAACGCGTGATCGGCCGGCAGCTCGACCAGACCAACGCTGGGCGCACGATCCGGCGGCAGCTGCGCGACGTAACGCAGCACATTGCCGCGTGCACGCGCATCGGCCAGGCGCTGCGCGAACGTCGCATCCACTTCATGCAGCCGCGCCATGAAATCGTCGACGCTGGCCTGGCGCAACGCTTCGGGCACCAGGCTCTCGACCTGCACGTCCTCCAGGCTGATCTCGCGCCCGGCTTCGCGCGCCAGGATCACCAGCTTGCGCGCCACATCCACGCCGGACAGATCGTCGCGCGGATCCGGTTCGGTATAGCCCATGCCGCGCGCCTGCGTCACCAATTCGGCGAACGGCACGCTGCCATCGTATTTGTTGAACAACCAGGCCAGCGTGCCCGAAAAGATGCCTTCGATCGAGGTCACCGCATCGCCGGTATCGACCAGATCGCGCAGCGTGGTGATCACCGGCAGCCCCGCGCCCACGGTGGCTTCGTAACGGAAGCGCGCACCGCTGGCATCGGCCGCCGCACGGATGGCCTGATAGCGCTGCAATGGGCCGGAGCCTGCCTGCTTGTTCGGCGTCACCACGTGGATGCCGGCAGCCAGCCACTGCGCGTAACGATCGGCCACTTCGGCGCTGCCGCTGCAATCGATGATCACCGTATGCGGCAGATGTGCAGACAGCAGATGCGTGGTGAACTGCTCCAGATCGGTGGCAGTAGCTGCGGAGGCAAACGCATCACGCCAATTGCCGACCAGGCCGCGCTCGTCGAGCAACATGCGGCCGCGGGAGACCACTGCGCGCAGGCGCAGATCGATGTTGGCCTTGCCCAGCAATTGCGGCTGCGCAATGCGCAGTTGATCCAGCAACGCCGCGCCCACATTGCCCGGCCCGATCACGCCCACCGAGAAGGTTTGCGGCGACAACCAGAAGCCCGCATGCGCCGCACGCAAGGCCTTGGTCGCATGCGCCGCATCGATGGCCACCGAGATATTGCGCTCGGACGAGCCCTGCGCGATCGCCAGGATATTGACCTGCGCACGCCCCAACGACTCGAACAACCGCGCCGCCACACCCGGTTGCCCAGCCATGCCATCGCCTACCGCGGCCAGCACACTGATGCCGGTGGTCAGCTGCACGCGCTGCACCTGACCGACCGTGAGTTCGTGCGCAAACGCTTGCAGCAAGGCATTACGCGCGCGCTCGGATTCGTGCTGTTTGACCACGCAACAGATCGAATGCTCCGACGAGCCCTGCGAGATCATCACCACCGACACCTGCGCCACACGCAGCGCCGCAAACACCCGCTCGGCCGTGCCCGGCACACCGATCAGGCCGGTGCCCTCCAGATTGAGTACCGCCAGATCCGGGCTCAAGGTCAGCCCCTTGATCGGCCCGCTGACCTTGCTGCTGGCGGTGATGCGCGTGCCTGGATGTTCGGGCTGAAAGGTATTGCGGATGATGATCGGCAGCCCGCGCTCGATCGCCGGCGACATCGTCTGCGGATGCACCACCTTGGCGCCGAAATACGCCAGCTCGCAGGCCTCGTCGTAGCTCAGTGTTTCCAGCTGTACCGCTTCCGGCACCACGCGTGGATCAGCCGAGAGCACGCCATCAACATCGGTCCAGATATGCAGCTCATCGGCATCGAACAAGGCCGCGAAGATCGCACCGGAATAATCGCTGCCGTTGCGCCCCAAGGTGGTGATGCGATCGGCGCGGTCGCGTGCCACAAAGCCGGTGACCACCACGCGCTTCTGCGGATGCACCTGGCGCCAGGTCTGCAAGCGCTGCGCGCTGACGTCCCAATCCACATCCACGCCGAGTTCGCCGCGATTGACCACCAGCACATCGCGTGCATCCAGCACCGCGCAATCCTCACCAAGCGCGCGGAAATGATCGCCGAGCAATTGTGCCGAATACACCTCGCCCAGGCCTTGCACGCGGTCGAGCACCTCGCGTGGCAGCTCGCCGATCACCGCCAGCGCGCCGAGGATTTGCGATAGATGCTCGAAGCGCTCGTCCAGCCACTCTACCGTTGGCCCGGAATGTTCGCCCAGCAACGCCACTGCGGCACCGCGATGGCGCGCCCGCGTTTCATGCCAGCGATCGCGCCACTCGGGGCGGTCTTGCGCCGCCAGTTCGGCCAATTCGATCAACGCGTCGGTCACGCCCTTCATCGCCGACACCACGGTGACCTGCACCGTCTCCTCGCGTGCAAGCAACAGCTGCGCCACATGCCGGTAGCGCTCGGCATCGGCCACCGAGGTGCCGCCAAATTTGTGCACAACGGTGCGCGCAGCGGGCGCGGGAACAGCAGCGGGTTCGAACGAAACGACAGGCGATGACATCGACAGACCTCGTTGGGGAGGCCCCGTCCGCTTCAGGTGAGAGAGGGAGACCCCCGCATCCTGATCCGGGTGCGGGGCCGTTGTTTTCGGAAATTACGCGAAGACGACGGACCGCACCGGGCGAATGGTGGCGGTGGTAATGGTGGTGCTAATGCCGGCCACGCCCGCACCCTGCCGCAGCTGCGGCTGACAGGTAAGCGAAGCGGTGGCGAAAGCATTAGGCATGTGTGCAAAAGACATCACCGGGCCGAAGGCTGTCAAGCACCGCGTATTACGTTAGCCATGCGCGACCGCGCACCTATACAGAAAGCCTTGCAGGACAAAGATTTAAGCGACGCAGCCCCAAACGATTGATTGCTATGGAAACTTTTAATGCGCCAGGCCAAGCGGTGCTTGCGCAGCATCCTGTAGCGGAGACCTGGTGCCAGACGAGGTCGGATTCGGCTGATTCCGCCTAGCGGCCGCGCTCCCATCTTGCGCCGAACGCAAAGTGCATCAGCCACTTTTGATCCATACAGCCCTTAGCCAAGCACCTGCGGATTGAGCTGCCACACCGAATAGTTCAACGCCGCCGCAAAACTCACCCACAGCAGATACGGAACCAACAACCACGCAGCAACCCGCTGCCACTTGGCGAACGCCACGATCGTCAGCACCAACGCCACCCACAGCGCCACGATATCGACAAACGCCCAGGCGCCCATGTGCCAGGCAAAGAACAACCAGCTCCACAACCCGTTCAACCCCAACTGCAGCACGAACAGACTCAGCGCACCACGCGCACTGCTCCACCCACCGCGCCGCCAGACCAACCACGCCGACACCGCCATCATTCCGTACAACGTGGTCCACACCGGCCCGAACAACCACCCGGGCGGCGCCCACGCCGGCCGCTGCAACTCAGCGTAGAAGCTCGCCGCTTTGATCGATGCCGCCGCTCCCAGGGCGGCTACTGCGTAGCAAAGTACCAGCCAGCACATCAAACCAAGTCGCTGCATTTTTTTGATCATTTTACTCACTCGATTGGGCGCCAATTCGCGGTCAATTCACACTCAGAATGACGAAATTTTCTAGAGAAATTTCCAATAAACGATAAAAATGGCATTCGAAATAACGCTCCTTGCCTAAGCGAAGTCGGCGCTTGGCTGTTAGATAGCTACACGTGATCTCTCAAACCAAACCAGGCTTTTTTGTGACAAAAATCACAAACTATAGCGAACACAACCGATGAAGATCCCGTTAGCTCCGTGACGACATAGGCTTTACATGGGCATACGCAGTATCGCCAGTCGTCATACGCCTGGAACGCTAATGAACACCCTTTCTCTCCTGCCTACGCAACCACGTGCGTCGCGGCTGTCCTGACCGCAAAGGCGCACTCACTCCCCTGCTCAGCCTCGCTTTGATTGCCGCATGTGTGCCTCAGGCGCACAGCGGTGAAGTGCGGCCGACAGAAGTGACTGGCGCCTCCATTGCCCACACTCCCATGCAGCAGGCTGAGCAGTTACGCGGCCAGCGGCGCTATGCAGATGCGCTCGCCATCTACGAACGTGTACTACGCCAAGACCCACGCGACCGCGGTGCCTACACCATGCGTGCGATCACGCTGACCGACCTCGGCAGCGCGCAGCTTGCGGCGGAGGCCGTTTGGCGGCATCCGGACTGGTTCTCGCAGCAAGAGCGCGAGCGCATCGAAAACGATCGCGTCGCCCGCATGATCGGTTGGGCCAGTGCCGAACCGATCGATGCCGCGCATCGCTATGCAGAAACCGATCAGGCCCTGGTCAATGTCGCCCGCATCGAGCGCGAAGCACCGCCGAAGGTGACATGGGAAGCCACGCGGTTGCGCGTCGACTCCTTGGTTGCACTCAACCAGCGTCAGCACCATCGCGATGTGGTGGCCAACTATCAGGCATTAAAAGCCGAAGGCATCGATGTTCCCGCGTATGTGTTGCCAACGGTCGGCGATTCGCTGATGGGCCTGCGTCGCCCGGCCGAAGCCGAAGCCGTGCTTCGGCAAGCCTTGCAGCACAACCCGAACGACTTCAATACCCAGCTCCTGCTCGGCTACGCATTGCTGGAGCAGGAACGCTTCGATCTGGCGATGCCACTGTTCGAAAAACTCTCGACCACACAAGCGCCGTGGCCGCGTCGCAAGGGTGCGGCCAGCGGTTACGAAAACTGGGATCGCTTCAGTGCAGATATCGCACTGGCCACTGCACGCTCTGCAGCGAACGACAACCGCGACGCAGACGCCTTGCTGCGCGAGCGCGTGGCCATCGGTCCCGACAATGCAGAGCTACAGGCCGCACTGGCCTCGATCGAGTTTCGTCGCGGGCAACCCACCAAAGCGTTGCAACGTAATGCGGTTGCGCTGACGCTGGATCCGCATCAGAAACAGGCCCGCAGTGGCGTGGTGGAAGCGCAGCGCGTTCTGGATCGTCTGGATCTGGCCGATGCCACGTTTGCGTCGCTTCGCAACGAATACCCGGACGATGCCGGCCTGCAACGGCTTGGCGCTTCGCTGGAACGGCAACGCGGCTGGCAGGTACATCTCAGCCATGCGCGCGGACGCAGCGACAACGACACCCTGACCAACAGCACCTCGCCGCTCGGCAACGACTTCGGCAGTACGTTGCTGGAAGCCGAATCGCCGTTTCTCGGCGAGGGCTGGCGTGTGGGCTTGCGCGCACGCGACGATTGGGCCGATTTTCAGAACACGCGCGTGCGCTATCGCAGCTTCTGGCTGGGCACGCACTACCACTACGACCGGCTGGATCTCAGCGCTTACGGCGGACGTGCGCTCGATGCATTCGATCGCGACGGCACCGCCTGGGCGCTGGATGCCGGCTGGCGTTTTTCCGATGCCTGGTATGGCAGCGTCGCCTGGCGCACGCGTGATCCAGAAGCTTCATTGCAGGCACGCCGCTTCGGCATCACCGGCGACAGCATCGGTGCCGCCGTGCGCTGGACACCCAACGACGAAAGCCGCTGGGAATTGCAGGCACGCCAGTTGCGCTACAGCGATGGCAATCGGCGCGACCAGCTGGATCTTTCGGGAAGCCAACGCCTGTGGGCCAGCCCGCATGTGCTGCTCGACGGCCTGTTCGCCGCCTCGGCAGGACGCGCCGAAGACGAGCGCGCAGTCAATTACTTCAATCCACGCCGCAGCTCTGCGGTGGCCGCCGGCGTGCGCATCGATCAGATCGGTTGGCGCCGCTACGACTACGCCTTTCGGCAGCGGCTGGAAGTCACTGCCGGTCCGACTTATCAATCCGGCTTCGGCAGCCAGTGGGTGCCCAGCGCGGCCTATCGGCACCTGTGGTCGCTGGGCGACGGCAGTGCGCTGAGCTACGGCGTGAGCTGGTCGCGCCCCGTCTACGACGGCCAGCGCGAACAACAACTTGGATTCGACCTGGATTTCCGATGGGGAGGTACGCCTTGATCCGCCTGCCGCTGTTGCTGGTCGCCTTGCTGCTGATGACGTTCGCGTCGTCGGCGCAGGCGGGCCTGCTGGTGCTCAGCTACCACGATATTCGCGACGATGTCGCCGCCAAGGGCGATCCCGATCGTTATGCGGTGTCCACCAGCAACTTCGCCGCGCATCTGGATTGGCTGCGCTCGCATGCCTATCACCCGGTGAGCGTGCAGCAAGTGCTGGACGCACGTGCCGGCAAGCGTGCCCTGCCCTCCAGGCCGGTGCTACTCACCTTCGACGACGGCTTGCGCAGCGTCTACACGCGTGTGTTCCCGTTATTGCAGGCCTATGGTTATCCCGCGCTGGTCGCCCCCGTCACCAGCTGGGTCGAATTGCCGGTTGGCCAAGTGGTGCCCTACGGCCATCGCGATTTCACTCACGATGATTTCGTCACCTGGGCGCAACTGCGCGAGATGCAGGACAGCGGCCTGATCGAAATCGGCTCGCATAGCGATGACTTGCACAAAGGCATCGCCGGCAATCCGTTCGGCAATCAGACGCCTGCTGCGGTCACCCGTCGCTGGGATGCAGGCAAGGGCTACGAGAGCGAAGCGGATTATCGCCAACGCATCCAGACCGATCTGCGCCATAGCCGCGACGCGATCGTGGCGCATCTGGGCAAGCCGCCGCGCGCCATGGTGTGGCCGTATGCCGCGTACAACCGCGCCAGCAACGCCATTGCCGCGCAACTGGGCATGACGCTCAGCTTCGATCTGGAAGGCCGCTCGCACGAAGCCGATATCGGTCAACAAGGCCGCGATCGCGTGGATGGGCAATCGCTGGCCAGCCTTGGCCGCCTGTTGCTGTTCAACAATCCCGATGTGCGCGATCTGGCCGGCGAACTGCGACGCGATCTATCGCGCGATGGCTTGCGTGCGATCCAGATCGATCTGGATTACGTCTACGACCCGGATCCGGCGCAGCTGGAACGCAACCTCGACATCCTGGTCCAGCGCGTCAAGGACATCGGTCCCAGCCATGTGTTCCTGCAAGCCTTCGCCGACCCGGACGGCGATGGCGCAGCCGATGCGCTGTATTTCCCCAACCGTCATCTGCCGATGCGTGCGGATCTGTTCGGGCGCGTCGCCTGGCAGCTGCGCACCCGTGCAGGCGTGCGCGTGTTCGCCTGGCTGCCGGTGCTGGGCTTCCATCTGCCCGATGCCCAGCAGCAGGCCGCACTGCAGATTCGTGGCAAGGATCCGAAGGATGTGCCGCGCCTGGATCCGGGCAATCCGCGTACGCATCAGCTGGTCGCGGATATCTACGAAGACCTTGCCGCTAATACGTATTTCGAAGGCCTGCTGTTCCATGACGATGCCTATCTGCGCGACGACGAAGTGCGTGCTTACGGCGATGGCGATCCAGCCAAACGCACGCAGCAGCTAATCGGCTTCACCCAGGAACTCAAAGCGGCCGCCGAACGCTGGCGCCCCAAGCTGGTGACCGTGCGCAACCTGTTCGCGCAGCCAGTGCTGGAGCCCCAGAGCGAGGTCTGGTTTGCACAGCGCCTGGACGCGTTTGCATCTGCCTACGACTACACCGCGTTGATGGCGATGCCGTACATGGAGCAGGCCAACGACCCGCAGCGGTGGCTGCAGCAGCTGGCGCAGCGTGTCGGCCAGCAGCCGCGTGGCTTCGAGAACACCATCTTCGAACTGCAGACCGTGGATTGGCGCACCGGCAAGCCTCTACCCGATGGTGTGCTGCTCGAACACACCAAGTTGCTCCTGGCTGCGGGCGTGCGCCATCTGGCGTATTACCCCGACGACTTCATCGGCGGCCACCCGTCTCTTCCCGAAGCGCGCGAGGCCATGTCGGCTCGGCAATTCCCTTATATCGAGCGGTAACCGATGACGACCAGCCTCCTGTTGGGCGCTCTGTTCAACTTCGCGTTTTTCTATCCGATCATCATGGCCTTCTTCTGGATGATCGGAGGCACGTACTACTACCTGCGACGCGAACGCGGCACGCCGGGTCCTTCATCGCCGCCACCGTTGTCCAGCGAGCCGTTCGTGTCGTTGCTGGTGCCTTGCTACAACGAGGCCAAGCATGTCGGCGAAACCATCGCCGCGATGAGCGCGCAGAACTACCCGGATTTCGAGATCATCGCCATCAACGATGGCAGCAGCGACAACACGGCCGAAGCGCTCGAGGACCTCACCCACCAGCATCCGCGCCTGCGCGTGGTGCATCTGGAGCAGAACCACGGCAAGGCCAACGCGCTGCGTGTCGGCACGCTGGCATCGCGCTCGGACTATCTGGTGTGCGTAGATGCCGACGCCATCCTGGACCCGAATGCCACGCGCTGGATGGTCGGCCACCTGATCTCCGGCCCGCGCGTCGGCGGCGTCACCGGCAACCCGCGCGTGCGCAACCGCACCACGCTGATGGGCCGCATGCAGGTGGGCGAATTTTCCGCCATCGTGGGGCTGATCAAGCGTGCGCAGCGGGTCTACGGACGGTTGTTCACCGTGTCGGGTGTGATCTGCGCGTTTCGCCGCTCGGCGCTGCATCACGTCGGCTTCTGGTCCGACAACATGGTCACCGAAGACATCGACATCTCCTGGCGTCTGCAGCTCGACGACTGGGATATCCGCTACGAGCCCAACGCGCTGTGCTGGATCCTGATGCCGGAGACCTTCCGCGGCCTGTGGATGCAGCGCCTGCGCTGGGCACGCGGCGGCGTGGAAGTGTTGCTGAGTCATGGCCGCCGCGTGTTGTCCTGGCGCAGCCGACGCATGTGGGGCGTGCTGCTGGAATACGCGCTCAGCCTGGCCTGGGCCTACACGATGCTCTTCATCATCGTGCTGTGGCTGCTCGGCAAGTTCATCGCCATGCCGCCTGCGTTGTACATCGACACCATCCTGCCGCGCTGGCATGGCCTGGTATTGGCAGTGGTATGCCTGATGCAGTTCGCCACCAGCCTGGTAATCGAACGCCGCTACGAAAAAGGCCTGGCGCGCCAGTTCTTCTGGGTGATCTGGTATCCGGTCGCCTTCTGGATGATCGGCATGCTCACTGCCGTCATCGCCTTCCCCCGTGCCCTGCTCGCGCGTCGCAGCAAACGCGCCCGCTGGAAAAGCCCCGACCGAGGAATCCAATGACACCGCCCATCATCAACCTGCCGCAACGCCTCGGCCGCTCGCGCCGCCTCGCATACGGCGCCGCCACTGCCGGCGCCTGGATGGTCTACTTCTATCTGTGGGCACCACTGGCAACGCTGATCGCCTGGTTCTTCGGCCTGCGCAGCGCCTACACGGAGCTGTATCTCAAGCACAACGCACTGGACCCGTTCGCGCTCGGCGCCCTGCCGGTGATCGCACTGATGAGCGCCATCACCACCGTCGGCTGGGCCGAGTACAACCGCCTGCGCTTCGCCAAAGCCGACCGGCGCAAACGCCGCCGCACCGTGCTGGAACCGGAAGTCGATCAACGTCTGGGCGTTCCCGAGCAGCTTGGTAGCCTGCTGCGTCATAGCCGTATCTCATCGGTGGCGATGGATAAGTTTGCAAGGCCGGTGGGGGTGCGGGTGGTGCGGCATGGGTGACGATCCAACGAAGCGCTGTGGACGCTGGCACGCTATGCGAGTGTTTGTCCCGCGACATGACTGCAGCGGTCGGTGCCCAGGTTCTCGATAGATTTGACCAGTACCGTTGTCGAAGACGGTACCGCGACGCCGCCACCTTGACCGCGATGCGCTCGAATCCTCGTGGTCCTTCACGTCTTCAAAGCGCGATATCGCACTGGCAAACACGCTCAAACCCCGCACTTAGTGCAGGCGTTTGAGGTTGGCAATGCAGTGCATAACCTCGGCGCTCACGCGCTTGGTCTAAGTGGTCCACCCCAGCGGGTCACCTGCGTGCTGCTTGTAGACGTGGTAGGCCACGGGGCGGCCCCACGCGTTGCGCTCAACACCCTGCAGGATGTTGCGGGCCGGGTCGTTGAAGTCCAGCGGCACCAGATCGGCCTCCAACATCTCGATGCTGTAAGGCACACCGCCGCCATGCTCCAGATACGGCACAACGCCGCTCAGGTCTTGGTAGAACGCCTCGCCATCACGCAGCCAGCTGCGTGCCAGCAACTGCTGGCACGCGCCATAGTCATGCGCGCGCGTCACTTCGGGCGCGTCCCACCACACGTCCCACAGCTCATCCAGCTGCAGGGCCAGGTCGCGGTTGATCGGCTGGCCTGGCAAGCGCGGTGCAGACAGCACGTCGATGCCCGAGCCCACGGTGTTTTGCACCAGCACGTTGAGTGCGTTGTCGGCCAGATCCAGGTCGCGCTCAAGGTGGCGCGCCTGGTCACGCAGCTGTCGGGCGTCCATGCCGGCAATCGCATTGCCGCTGCCCCAGTCGCGCGCGAGCTTGCGGCTGCGCGATGGGCGGGTCACCTCATGGGCGCGTGCTAGTACGCGCAACTGCTCGTTGCGCTGAGCGAGCTCGGTTTCCTTAGCAGTGACGACATCGGCCGCGCGGGCCTCAATGGCACGCACGCTCCGGTCGTGGGAAATGGCGACGCTCAGCCGGTCGCGGGCAACAGCAGCGGTGGCCATCAAGTCCGGCCACCGAAATCAACCGTCGCCCAGCGAGCGCGACGGCCAGTACAGGCCTGCCGGTCAACGGCGGCCTGCCACTCCTGACGGCCCTTGCGGATCTCGGCCAGATCCGCGCGGGTAAGCATGCGCTCACCGAACCGAACGCTCTGCCCTTGCAGCACGGCAATCTCTGCCTGCTGATAGGTGATGAGCATTTCCTGAGCCGTCTTCATAAGAAGTCAGGCTAGGAGTGCACGTGGCCCCAATCTACGCAGAACCATAGATATGCGCGGACCCAAATGATTGATTAGTAAAGACTTCCGAAGTACTTTGTCCTTAAATCTGCCAGCATCTCGGACAAGATGCTTTTTCTTAGGCTAAGGAAATAGGGGAGCCACGATGGAACGCAAGTTTTTCACTGAAATCGCCTTTAACCTCCACACCAAAAATACCCTCTTAATACACGCAAAAGACATTGGACATATCGAAAAACAGAGCCAAGAGATTCTCGATATAGCCAATGACTGCCACATCTACCTGATCGTTAAAAGGCCAAGACTTTCGTTTGTGCCTGATTCACTGACTTGGGAAAATGGCGTCACCAAGGGCTCCTTGTCATGCCGAGTTGCCGGTAGGGATCAGCCAATATTATTCAGCATGGTGGGTGAGCCTTTATACAAAATTTCGTACGCTCCTTATCCCCACCGGACGATCGACCTAATTGACGAGCAGGGCTTGCGCGTCCTTACGCTCCCCGCCCACTTTATTCCGCGAGTAGCAGATTGGACGGACTCGCCTTGGATCCATGAATGCGAAGTAGTCTATGTTGGAATGGCCTATGGGGACGGCAATCGCTCCGCTAAAGACCGGCTGGAAGGCCACTCCACGCTGCAGCAGGTATTAGCAGACATAAACTCCGACGAGCCGGACTCGGAGGCGCTTATTGTAATGGTTCAATACCAGCCTCCAATGGCAATGATTCACTTCAATGGAGCGGATAAGTCCTTAGATCCTGATAATGATCGGGACGCGATGGAAGATATCCGTCAGATCGAAGAAAAAATATCGCCAAAGATGGAGATTGCGCTAGCGGAAGCCGCCCTTATTAGATATTTTCAGCCTCATTACAACGAAAAATACAAAAATAATTTCCCAGATAAGAAGCACGTTGTAACTGAATCGCTGTACGAAATAGACTTGCTCGGGCTTTCTGTTGAGATAAATACCGAGGATCTCAGAATTAGGCTTTTTAGCAAGACGCGAGGAGCAGGAGCTCATCATATCGCCAGCTTTGATCTACATGACCCCAAGCTTCGACTAAGCTTCTTTTCTCCATACTCGACATCACTCCAAACGGCCGAGCATTTCTCGGGACCGGTTTTTTAACTAATTTATCCAGACCCAAGTTTGTTCGGAGAATAATAACAATGCTAACCAGTAGGCTTTACCAACCAAGCAAAGGGGAAACCCTCTATCACTACTGCTCCGCCGAGACCCTACTGGCAATTTGCACAAACCGAACTTTACGTTTCAGTGATATATTTTCAATGAATGACTTTCTTGAAATGCATTGGGGATATGGTATATGGGAAAGAGTTCGTGAAAAGTTGAATGGAGAAATAGACCAGGATCTATTGGCGAAAATTGATGCAATCCTTAAACATATAAATATTCTTGCCGCACCCCTTGCCACTTGCCTTTCTACCGACGGCGACGTACTAAGCCAATGGCGCGCCTACTCACAGGATGGAACAGGCTATGCCGTTGGATTCCGTGCCGAGGACCTTGCACAACTTCAGGCTCGACCGCTGCGAGTTCTTTACAGCGAGGTTGAGCAACTGAGTGAACTTGAGAGATGGGTTAGAGCTATAGCTAGCGTTGAATCTGACGCCGAGGAAAAGTTCAGCGCCGATTTCCTCGAGGCCTGCTACACGCTTGCCATAGACTTAGCTTCGTTCAAGAACCCTGCATTCAGAGAAGAACAAGAGGTAAGACTCTTACATACACTTAATTACCTCGACAGCAACAATGCTCGCAAGCTGGTGAGCGTCGGCGGCTCGGCCTTTGGCGAACCATGCGGGCCATCCAAACTGAATTTCCTGATGAAGCAGGGAACTCCATGTGCTTATGTGGACATCAACTTCTCACGCGATGGAAATATCAACCCAATCGTCGAGGTAATTGTTGGGCCTAAGAATAGCGCGCTGCTGACAGGGGTATCGGTTTTCTTGGAGACACTGGACCACCCCAATGTGGCTGTCAGAAAATCCCAAGCCTCTTATCGATGAGCACTTTTTCCGCCAACCGGGCATCGGGCATCTTTTCCCGGAAGCCCTCCTGGAAACAAGGCGTGTAACTTTGATCTCGAAAGATTAAATCTGCTTAGAACGCTTTTGACGGGGACACCCGCTGACAACATCGCGGCAATGTCCTCCGTAGGATATGAGCGTGGAATGGCAGGAAAATATGTGCGCTCGCCAGCGAAGCATCGCATGATTGATTCAACAAACGGTAAAGCCATCTGAGTGCTGATCCCGATATCCTCCTGCATAGCACTGATCATACGAACTCGAAGCTGATCATTTGATTCGGCACGTTTTGACATCACAGCCCCCAGCCGTCGCGGCCAAAGCCCACATTGCGCACCTGGGTGACGGCGATGGTTCCACGGGAATCGGTTCTATCTGGTGTTGCATCTATCAGATCATCAGAGTCGGGCACGCGTGATCCTGCGAGGCAAGGGAGCGACCTTTCCTCCGCTAGATCCCAGTCGGCTTTTGTATACCTATGCAGACGCACTTCTGGCTGGTGTGTTGCCGCGTACGCATAGACCCATGTGTCCAGGGGTTCATTACGCAGGACCCTCTTCTCGAACCTATTCTTCACGGGGTTGTAGACCTCCGACACCAGCCCCGGGAAAAACTCCGGCGGCAGCTGATCGCTGAAGTGCACCAGGCGCGCATCGGCCTGCCGCTCAGCATCTACTGACAGCCGGCTGTACAAATAGTGCTTCGCCGCCACACTGCCTACGTGGTAGATCGTGATGCCGCGCTTGTCGGTTCGCCCTCGCCAGGTGACGTCGACCAGCTTTCCCTTCGAAAGGATCGGGGCGTTGTTCGGCACGGCGCCAAAGATGCACATCGGCCGAGAGATCAGCCGCTGGCGCACGTAGTGCTTCACCGCCTCTGTCCGATGGCCACCGGCATCGATCGCAGTGGCCATCGGCCGCAGCTGCGCGCCGTCCTCGCGCTCAATCGGCCGGTTGAGCAAATCGGTCAGCGCAATCCACACAGCCTCCTCGGCTGGGTCACCTGGCAGCTCCACGTAGTCCAGCGTCCACGCGGCCATGCCCCTGCCCCATCCCACGATGTGTACCGCAAGTCGGTTGTCCTGCGTATCGACGCCCACCGTAATGGCCAGAACGCCGCGCGGTGCGTGCCGCAGGCGGTACGGTTCTGCGCGGTCGGCAATGACGTTGTGCTTTCACCGCCCGCATCGACGGGTCTTCCCACGTCTCTCCCACCCAGTCGTTGATAAAGGTCGTGAGAGGCGCCTGATTGTTCTGCGCGTCCAGCTATTCGCACACCGGATCCCCTCAACGTGTCGCTTGACGAGACTGGCACTACCGGTACAGGCAGGACACTTATCCACTGAACTGCCACGGGCTGGCGAACTCGCAGCCCAGGTGTCTGATTCCTGGTGACCCCGGCCCGATTCGAACGGGCGACCTTCCCCTTAGGAGGGGGACGCTCTATCCAGCTGAGCTACGGGGCCAAGGGCGGCATTGTCGCACGATCGTTGCGATTGCCAAGCCGGTGGGTGGTCGGCGGAGCCTGCTAAAATCGGTGGCTACCCGTGTCGCGGGGGCCCTGGCCGCCACGCGACCGTCCCGACATTTGGAGATCCCATGTCCGCTGACCTGCTCAAGGCGCTCGACCTCGCCGCGTCCAATTCCGGTACCTATCTTGGCGAGGCGACCTGGTCGCAGGCCACCGGCGCCGGGGTGCTGCAGCCGCTCAATCCGACTACCAACGCGGTGATCGCCGATGTGCAGGCCACCACGCCGGAAGACTACGAGCTGATCGTGCAACGTGCGCAGGCCGCCTTCAAGGTGTGGCGGACCACGCCGGCGCCGCGTCGTGGCGAAGCCGTTCGCCTGTGTGGCGAGGCGCTGCGCGCGCACAAGGATGCGCTGGGCTCGCTGGTGGCGCTGGAAATGGGCAAGAGCAAGCCCGAGGGCGATGGCGAAGTGCAGGAGATGATCGACATCGCCGACTTCGCGGTCGGCCAGAGCCGCATGCTCTACGGCTACACCATGCATTCGGAGCGGCCGGGCCACCGCATGTATGAGCAGTACCAGCCGCTGGGCCTGGTCGGCATCATCAGCGCGTTCAACTTCCCGGTGGCGGTGTGGGCGTGGAATGCGTTTCTGGCGGCGATCTGCGGCGATATCTGCATCTGGAAGCCGTCCAACAAGACGCCGCTGACCGCGATCGCGACGATGAAGATCTGCAATGCGGCATTGAAGGACGCCGGCTTCCCGGACATCTTCTTCCTGATCAACGATGCCGGCACCACGCTGTCGGAGAAGCTGGTCGAAGACGGCCGCGTGCCGCTGATCAGCTTCACCGGTTCGACCCAGATCGGCCGCGTGGTCGCCGAGAAGGTCGCGCATCGTCTTGGCCGTTGCCTGCTGGAATTGGGTGGCAACAACGCCATCATCCTGGACGAAACCGCCGACCTGAAGCTGGCCATCCCGGGCATCGTGTTCGGTGCGGTGGGCACCGCCGGGCAGCGCTGCACCACCACGCGCCGCCTGATCGTGCACGAATCCATCCACGACAACGTGCTGGCCACGCTGGTCAAGGCGTACAAGCAGCTCGACAGCAAGATCGGTGACCCCACCGACCCGGCCAACCTGATGGGCCCGCTCAACAGCCAGGGTGCGGTGGAGCAGTTCCTGGCCTCGATCGCCAAGGCCAAGGCAGCCGGCGGTACGGTCGAAGTGGGCGGCACCGCGATCGATCGCCCCGGCAACTTCGTGTTGCCGGCCATTGTCACCGGGCTGCAGAACAGCGACGCGGTGGTGCAGCACGAGACCTTCGCACCGATCCTGTACGTGATGAAGTACAGCACGCTGGACGAGGCGATCGACCTGCAGAACGGCGTGCCGCAGGGCCTGTCGTCGTCGATCTTCACCCAGAACCTCAAGGCGGCCGAGAAGTTCCTGTCCGCTGCGGGCAGCGATTGCGGCATCGCCAACGTCAACATCGGCACCTCGGGTGCGGAAATCGGTGGCGCGTTCGGTGGCGAGAAGGAAACCGGCGGTGGCCGCGAATCCGGCTCGGATGCGTGGAAGGTCTATATGCGTCGCCAGACCAATACGATCAACTACTCCGACTCGCTGCCGCTTGCCCAGGGCATCAAGTTCGATCTTGATTGAAGGCCGCACGGCGCGCCGGGGAATGCCCGGCGCGCTGCCGTATCTGCGGATGGGCAACGCCGCTGCACTGCACTCGGCGGCTTGCTGGCAGGACAGCCTGACAGTGACGGCGTTGGTCGCCGACGTCCCGCGACCGGCAGCCGATAACTGCCTGCACCAAGGCCACTGGACCAGCAATCTGCGGAGCGTCCGCCCCTCCCTTGTTGCCGTAAGTAGCGGCGCCCAACGCCGCACACTCAGCCGATTCGAGCGCTCAAACGCGCCAAACGCGCCCACGCGATCGCCGTTTGGCCGCAAACGGCACGCCTTTCGGGCGGCCGCTCTGGGATAATCGCGGTACGTCAGCCGTCGGCTGCCGGCCCTTCTACAGGAGTTGCTGATGAACGTCGTCGTTCGACAGACCAGTGCCATGGCCATTGTCAGCCTGGTCGCAGGCATTCTCGGCTGGACGCTGATCCCGTTCCTGGGCAGCCTCTGCGCCATCATCACCGGCCACCTGGCGCGGGCGGAAATCCGCCGCAATCCGCAGGGCCTGGACGGCGACGGGCTGGCCATCGGCGGGCTGATTCTTGGCTGGCTGGCGGTGGCGCTCTGGGTGGCAGGACTCGCGATCTTCATCCTGTTTTTCGGCGGTATGGCCTGGCTTGCGGCCGCAAACAGTTGAGCATGGCCGCGCCCTCCTCTGCCCAGCGCTTCAACGACCGCGTCGCGGCCTACGTGCGCTACCGGCCCGGTTATCCGCCGCAGTTGCTGCGCTGGTTGCACGAAGAATTGGGTGTGACCCCGGCAACCGCTGTGGCCGATATTGGCGCCGGCACCGGCATCTCCAGCCGCCTGTTTCTGGAGGCCGGTTATCCAGTCACGGCAGTGGAACCCAACCCGGCCATGCGTGAAGCCGCGCAGCAGTGGCTGGCGGGGTTTCCCAAGTTTCAGGCGATCGATGGCACCGCCGAGGCCACCGGGCTGGCCGATGCCAGCGTTGGCCTGGTGTCCGCCGCGCAGGCGTTCCACTGGTTCGACACGCAGGCCATTCGCGCCGAATGGGCGCGCATCCTGCAGCCCGACGGGCTGGCGATGATCTACTGGAACACCCGCGAGCTGGACACCACCGACTTCTTGCGCGGCTATGAGCAAATCCTGCTGGACTACGGCACCGACTATTCGGCCGTGGCCGAGCGTTACCAGGACGATGCCACGATGCAGGCCTGGTTCGGCGCAGGCTTCCGCGCGATGGCACGCTTTCCCAATGCGCAACAGCTGGATTTCGACGCCTTGCGCGGCCGGCTATTGTCGTCTTCGTATGCGCCGCTCGCGCACGACCCGCGCCATGCACCAATGCTCGCCGCGCTACGCACGCTGTTCGATGCGCATGCGCATGACGGACACATCGACTTCCAATACCAGACCCGCGTTTTCGCCGGGAGATTGAACTGACCCGCATGTATTCGCTTGCCCGCCCCTTCCTGTTTTCCCTCGACGCCGAGCGCGCCCACGCGCTGGCCCTGCGTTCCATCGACACCGCCTACCGCACCGGCACCACGCCGCTGCTGGCCAAGCGCCCGGTGCCGCTGCCGACACCTGCGTTTGGTTTGATGTTTCCCAATCCGGTCGGGCTCGGTGCCGGGCTGGACAAGAACGGCGAACATATCGATGCGCTGCTGGCGCTGGGTTTCGGCTTCGTCGAAATCGGAACGGTGACGCCGCGTGCGCAGGAAGGCAATCCCAAGCCGCGCATGTTCCGGCTGCCGGAGTATCAGGCGGTGATCAACCGCATGGGCTTCAACAATCTGGGCGTGGATGCGCTGGTGGCCAACGTGCAGCGCGCGCGCCGTCGCGGCGGGCTGCTTGGCATCAACATCGGCAAGAACAAGGACACGCCCAACGAGGAAGCAACCAGCGACTACCGCTATTGCATGGAGCGCGTGTACCCGCTGGCCGACTACATCACCGTCAATATTTCCTCACCAAATACCGCCGGCTTGCGCGAGTTGCAGGAAGAACAGGCGCTGCGTCGTTTGATTTCCGAGTTGCGCGAAACCCAGGAAGCCCTCGCTGCGCAACACGGCAAACGCGTGCCGATGCTGGTGAAAGTGGCACCGGACCTCAACGACCGCGACATCGATGCTGCGGCGCGCGTACTGGCCGACCTGGCGGTGGATGGCGTGATCGCCACCAACACCACGGTGACGCGCACCTTGATCGCCAACCATCCATTGGCTGGCGAGGCCGGCGGACTGTCCGGCGCACCGCTGCTGGGGCAATCCACTCTGGTGCTGCGCCGCTTGCGCGCGCGCCTGCCCGAATCGATTCCGTTGATCGGCGTGGGCGGTATCAACTCCGGTGCCGATGCGCTGGCGAAGATGGCCGCCGGCGCAACCCTGGTGCAGTGCTATAGCGGCCTGGTGTATCGCGGGCCGCAGTTGATCGGCGAATGCGTGGATGCAATTCGTCGCCGCCGCGAAGCGCCGAGCGGCGGTGCGGTGTCGCCGTTATGAGCCAGGCCATGCAGCCGGGCTGGCAGTTGCGCGAGCACGCGCCGCTGCGTGCGCTCAACACCTTTCATGTAGAGGCCACGGCGCGCTGGTTGCTCAGCATCCATGCGCCCGACGCATTGCCCGGGGCACTGGCCGCTCCCGAGATCGCCGGGCAACCGCTAATGGTCCTGGGCAGCGGCAGCAATGTGTTGCTGGCTGGCGACCCGCCGGGCTGCGTGCTGTGTTTCGAAAACCGCGATCTGAGCATCATCGCGCACCACGCCGACCACGCCATTGTGCGCGCCGGTGCCGGCGTCAACTGGCATGCGCTGGTGCTGTATTCGCTGCAGCAAGGTTTGTCGGGGCTGGAAAATCTGGCATTGATTCCTGGCACGGTGGGCGCTTGTCCGATTCAGAACATCGGCGCCTACGGCGCGCAGGTGGGCGACTTCATCCATGTGGTGGACGCCTTCGATCGGCACACGCAGCAGTTTGTGCGGCTGGCTGCGGCGGAGTGCGCCTTCGGCTATCGAGATAGCGTGTTCAAGCAACTGCCGGAGCGCTATCTGATCGTCGCAGTGGAATTCAATCTGCCACTGCTGCATGAGTTGCGGCTGGACTATGCCGGTATCCGCGAGGAACTCGCCAGCATGGGCGCCGAACTGGCTGGCGCGGCCGATGTGGCACAGGCAGTGATCAACATCCGTCGGCGCAAATTGCCGGACCCGGATGTGCTGGGCAATGCGGGCAGCTTCTTCAAGAATCCGTTGTTGCCGAGCGAACAAATCGCCGCACTGCAGGCCACGTTTGCCGATATGCCGGTGTATCCCGGCGAACAGCCTGGGCAGGGCAAATTGTCGGCGGCCTGGTTGATCGAGCAGTGCGGCTGGAAAGGCCGGCGCGAGGGCGATGCCGGTGTGTCGCCGGACCACGCACTGGTGCTGGTCAACTACGGCACGGCCAGCGGCGCGCAATTGCTGGAATTTGCGCGACGCATCGCCGAATCGGTACGCGAGCGTTACTCGGTGATTCTTGAACCGGAACCGCGCGTCATCGGAGCGCATTGGTGACAGCGCAACAGGCATCACGACGTGCTGCGCTGTGGATGCTCACCAGTACCTTCGCCTTCGGCCTGATGGCCATCGCCATCCGGCTGGCTTCAAGCAATATCTCCACCACCGAGATTGCGTTTTTTCGTAACGCGTTCGGATTATTGGCGTTGTTGCCGCTGATCGTGCGGCCGGGCAAACCGCTGCCGCGTACGCGGCAATTGCCGCAGTATCTGGCGCGCACATCGATCGGTCTGGCCTCGATGCTGTGCGGGTTCTGGGCGATCGGCCATCTGCCGCTGTCGCAAGCGATTTCGTTGTCGTATTCCACGCCGTTGTTCGTCACCGTCTTGGCGGTGGTATGGCTGCACGAACAAGTGCGCATGCGCCGCTGGCTGGCAGTGGCGGCAGGATTCATCGGTGTGTTGGTGATCCTGCGGCCAGGTTCGTCCACCTTTACGCCCGGCCTGTTGGTTGCGCTGTTGGCTGCGGTCATCAGCGCCATTGTCGCGATCCAGATCAAACAGCTCTCGCGCAACGATGACTCCGACACTGTGGTGTTCTACACCTATGTGTTCTGGGTGCCGATGTCGCTGACTCCGGCGCTATTTCAATGGACCTGGCCGCAGGGCATCGACTGGCTGTGGCTGGTGGCAACCGGCATCTTCGGCACCGCCGGGCAGTTGTTCTGGACGCGCGCGCTCAAGCTGGGCGAAGTCTCGGCGCTGCAGCCGATCAGCTTCATGCAGCTGCCGCTGGTGGCATTGCTGGGCTGGTGGTTGTTTGGTGAGGCGATCGAACGCCATACCTTGATCGGTGCGGCCATCATCATCGCTGCCAACGTCTATATCGCCCATCGCGAAAGCGTGCTGGCACGGCGCGCTGCCACGCACGCGCCGATAGAGGGCGTAAAACCAGGCGAGTGATCAATCGTCTGTGCGGCGCCGCGCAGGCCCGCGCGGTGGCGTGGCAACGATGCCAACGTACACTGCGTGTCGGCGCAACCCGCACATTGACGGGACCACGCCGCCAGGCGCACTTTCACTGAATGCTCCGCGATGAGGTCGGCATGCCGGTTCCAAGCAAAACCATTGGCCTGATCGGGGGCATGCGTCGGCCAGCAAGCTGCGCAGGGGATCATCCTGGGCTGCACCGAGATTTCGCTGCTGGTAGATGCCACCGATGCGCAGCTACCACTGTTCGACACCACCGCACTGCACGCTGAGGCAGCGGCGCTGGCAAGCGTGCACGATTGATCGGTATCGAAGGCGCAGCCACCGCGCCTTTACCGAAGTGCATCTGCGTCTTGCTCGCGTACAAACGTGCAAGCTGTGCCTTGCTGGCGCGGCAGCACAGCTGCGTCAAACGTCACCGTTCCAGCACGCGCATGCACGCCATCACCTGCCACAGGAGGTCACGCCTTGAAGACCGACCCATCACCAGGCACTGCACCAGCAACTCAGCTCACACGCGGCGATTACAAGACGCTGGCCCTGTCTGCGCTGGGCGGCGCGCTGGAACTCTACGACTTCATCATCTTCATTTTTTTCGCGACGGTGCTGGGAGAGCTGTTCTTTCCGCCAGGCATCCCGGACTGGATGCGCCAGTTGCAGACCTTCGGCATCTTTGCGGCCGGCTACCTGATCCGCCCGCTGGGCGGGATCGTGATGGCGCACTTCGGCGATCTGCTTGGTCGCAAGCGCATGTTCGCGCTGAGCATCGGGCTGATGGCATTGCCCACGCTGGCCATCGGCGTGCTGCCAACCTATGCGCAGATCGGCCTGGCCGCACCGCTCCTGCTGCTGACGATGCGGCTGCTGCAGGGCGCGGCCATTGGCGGCGAAGTTCCCAGTGCATGGGTGTTCGTCGCAGAACACGTGCCGGCGCAGCGCAGAGGACTCGCTTGCGGAACATTGACCGCCGGCCTGGCTGCCGGCGTCCTGCTCGGTTCGCTGAGCGCCGGGGCGATCAATCGCGCCTTCACCCCGCAGGAGATCGCCGACTATGCCTGGCGCCTGCCGTTCCTGGCAGGCGGCGTCTTCGGGCTGCTTTCGGTCTATCTGCGGCGCTGGCTGCACGAAACCCCGGTGTTCGCCGAACTGATGGCCATGCGTGCGATCGCGCGCGAAACGCCACTCAAGGTGGTGCTGCGCGATCATCCGCGC
The DNA here is from genome assembly GCF_056675575.1 of Xanthomonas sp. NCPPB 3959. Taxonomy (NCBI): domain Bacteria; kingdom Pseudomonadati; phylum Pseudomonadota; class Gammaproteobacteria; order Lysobacterales; family Lysobacteraceae; genus Xanthomonas; species Xanthomonas sp. NCPPB 3959. The sequence continues at coordinate 30,445 of NZ_JBWWVR010000021.1, read as the reverse complement.
AGTGTGGCGCTGTCGTTGTGGCTGACCTGGATGGTCGCGGCCGGGGTGCTGGTGGTATCGCTGATGACGCCCACGCTGCTGCAGAGCGTGTATCGCTACCCGGCAGCGGTTGCATTGCAGGCCAATCTGCTCGCGGTTCTGCTGCAGGCCATCGGCTCGATCGTGGCCGGTGCATTGTCCGACCGCTGGGGCAACGGACGCGTGCTGCTTGTCGGCAGTGTGTTTCTGGGCATTAGCGCATGGCTGTTCTATCGGCTGGCGGGCGACCCGCAGCTGTTGTTTCCGCTGTATGCCCTGCTGGGCGCTGCGCTCGGCGTCCTGGGGGCGATCCCGCGCATCATGGTCGAAGCATTTCCGCCGTTGGTGCGCCTGTCTGGCGTGTCGTTCGCCTACAACCTGGGCTATGCCGTCTTTGGTGGTCTGACACCGTTGGTGGTGGTGATGTTACTCAAGCAGCACCCGATGGGACCGGCGTACTACATGAGTCTGCTGGCAGTGATTGGCAGCGTGATCGGGCTGCAGTTATGGCGCCGGGAGCGAGCAAATCATTGCTGAGTCAAAGGCCGTGCCTGTCTGCACCACGCTAGGTGCCCGCGCCTGCGCCCACCACGTTCAACGTCGGCGCGGCCGTGTCATCAGCCTGACATGCGATGGCGACGCCAATGTGGACGTCGCGCGCCGCGAAACATCACCAGATACAGCCCGACCACCCACACCAGTGCGGCCGACCAGCCGCCCAGGATGTCTGAGGGGTAATGCACGCCCAGGTAAATCCGCGACACGCCCACCAGCACTGCGAACAGACTGGCGGCAATAGTCACCGGCCAGCGCCAGCGCGTGTTCCAGGCCAGCGCAACGACCACCGCAGCCAGCGTCATCGAGCCCATCGCGTGACCACTCGGGAAGCTGAAAGTGCTTTCCGGCGCGATCGATTCCCACAGGCTCGGGCGATTGCGCTGAAAGAACTGTTTGGCGCCCATGTTCAACAACGCCGAGCCACCGAACCCCAGCGCGGCGAAGGTGCTTTCGCGCCAGCGCCGCAACGCCAGCAGTACCAGCACGATCGCAATATCGATCGGAATCACGCCGTACTGGTAGCCGACTCTGGAGATCAGGCCGAAAAACGCATCCAGCCCCGGCGTGGCGATGCTGCGCATGCTCCACAGCAAGGGCTCGTCGAAGTAGAAATTCTCCAGCTCGTGGACTTCATCGGCCAGGTCAACAAACAGCCCAAGCGGCAACAACACGCCGGCGAACAACAACGCCATGCGCCATGCATTGTTGCGCAGCCAATATCTGAAACCGGCCGGCGATTCAGCCGGCGCGGCGGACATAGGTGCGTTCGACATACTGGTCGATCAGATCGATGAACTCGTAGGCGATGTTCTCGCCACGCAGGGTGACGCTTTTTTCGCCATCGATAAATACCGGCGCCGACGGCGCCTCGCCGGTGCCCGGCAACGAGATGCCGATATTGGCGTGGCGCGATTCGCCCGGCCCGTTAACCACGCAGCCCATCACCGCCAGGGTCATGTTTTCCGCGCCGGGATTGCTGATCTTCCATTCCGGCATCTTGGCGCGCACATGGTTCTGCACCACGCCAGCCAGTTCCTGGAAAAACTCCGAAGTGGTGCGGCCGCAGCCCGGGCACGCAGTGACCATCGGGGTGAAGGCGCGTTGGCCGGTGGTCTGCAGCAGTTCCTGCGCAACGATCACTTCCTGGGTGCGCGACTGGCCCGGCTCCGGCGTCAGCGAGATACGGATGGTGTCGCCGATGCCTTCCTGCAGCAGTACGCTCAGCGCGGCAGCCGAGGCCACGATGCCCTTGCTGCCGATGCCGGCTTCAGTCAGGCCCAGGTGCAGCGCAAAGTCGCAGCGGCTCGCCATGTCGCGATACACCGCGATCAGCTCCTGCACGCCGGACACCTTGGCCGACAGAATGATGCGCTCGCGCGCCAGGCCCAGCTCCACCGCACGCTCGGCCGAATCCACTGCCGAGCGAATCAATGCCTCGCGCAGCACACGGCCGGCATCCCACGGAGTATCGCGCTGCGAATTCTCGTCCATCAGCTGCGCCGCCAGCGACTGATCCAGCGAGCCCCAGTTGGCACCGATGCGCACCGGCTTGTCGTACTTGATGGCGAATTCGATCAGCTGCGCGAACTGCAGATCCTTCTTCTTACCGAAACCGACATTGCCGGGGTTGATGCGGTACTTGGCCAGCGCTTCGGCGCAGGCCGGCTCGGCGGCGAGCAGTTGGTGACCGTTGTAATGGAAGTCGCCGATCAACGGGACCTCGATCCCCATCATCCGCAACTTGTCGACGATGCGCGGGATGGCGGCGGCAGACTCGGCGTTGTTGACGGTCAGGCGCACCATTTCCGAGCCGGCGCGCCAGAGCTCGGACACCTGCTTGACGCTGCCGGCGATGTCGGCGGTGTCGGTATTGGTCATCGACTGGACGACCACCGGGTGGCCGCCGCCCACGACCACGCTACCGATCTTGACGCTGCGGGTGATGCGACGCGGCCAGGCGGTGGCGTCGGCGGGAGGGGTTGGGCGGGTCACGGCGTCGTACATCGCGGTATTTTAGCCTGTCATCGGTCCGCTCACAGCTGAAGCGCCGCGCGGGCCGTCTTCCACACCGATGCGACGGTTTGTCGCATACCGCCACCTTCCCGAGCGCATAGCATTGCCGTGATGAACAGCTCCGACGCTTCCTTCCTGCGAACCCTGTGCAGCCTGCGTTGGCTGGCCACTGCCGGCCAGGCCGCCACCATCCTGGTCGCCACCGGGGTGATGGGCCTGAACCTGCCGCAGCAACCGCTGTGGGCCGGCGTGGCCGCGCTGGCAGTGTTCAACCTGTACGCGCAGCTGCGTGTGGCCCACCGCGGTGCGGTCAGCCAGGCCACCGAATTTGGCCACATCCTAGTCGATGTGACCGTGCTGACCTGGATGGTGGGCTGGAGCGGCGGCATCGCCAATCCGTTCGGCTCGCTGTTCCTGGTGTTGATCGCGCTGGCCGCACTGGCCCTGCCGTTGGGCTGGGCGATGGCGGTGGCGGCCTCCTGTGTGGCCGGCTACGTGATCAGCGCCGCCTTCGGCCTGCCGCTGCCCTACGGCAGCTTCGACCCGCTGAGCCTGCACATGTGGGGCATGGCAGCCAACTTCCTGCTCTCCACGGTGGTAGTACTGGCGTTCGCAACGCGGCTGGCCTTGTCGATGCGCGAACGCGAGCGCGAGATCTCCATGCTGCGCGAGCGCTTTGCACGCAACGAGGGCATCGTGGCGCTGGCCACACATGCGGCCTCGGTCGCGCATGAGTTGAACACCCCGCTGGCGACGATGACCCTGCTGGTCGACGACATCGCCGACCAGTGCGACCAGAACGAGCTGCGCGAAGATCTGGACACCTTGCGCGAGCTGCTGGTGCAATGCCATGAGCGCGTGCTGGCGCTGGCAGCGCCGGCCGACAATGGGCACCTGAGCCGCGAAGTGGCGGTCAAGGACGTGCTGGAACAGTGGCGACTGGTGCGCCCGACCATCGAGCTGCGCCGCAACGACGACGCGCCGATGCGCCTGCTGCTGCAGCCCGGCGTCAGCCATCTGCTGATGGTGCTGCTCAATAATGCCGCTGACGCCGGCGAACGTGCCGGGCGCCCGCAAATCGATCTGACCCTGCGCATAGAGCAAGACCACCTCAGCGGCGAAGTGCGCGACTACGGGCCGGGCTTCGACACCTCGCAGGCCATGCTGCCGGGCACCTTGTTCAACAGCGGCAAGCACGACGGCATGGGTGTGGGTCTTGCCCTGTCGCATGCCACCGTCGAGCGGCTGCAGGGCGAATTGTGGATGCTGCCCGCCGAAGGCAGCGGCGCCCGCGTCGGTTTCCGTCTGCCGCTCTCCGAACACGAGGCACTCGCATGACAAGCACTCCCCTGCGCACCGGCCTGCTGGTCGACGACGACACCTTGTACCTGCGCACCCTGCAACGCAGCCTCGCCCGTCGCGGCGTGGAAACGCTGACCGCCACCGACGCGGCCAGTGCATTGTCGATCGCGCGCAGCGCGTTGCCGGATTTCGCGCTGATCGATCTCAAGCTCGGCAACGATTCGGGTCTGAACCTGATCCAGCCGCTACGCGAGATTCGCACCGACATGCGCATCCTGCTGGTCACCGGTTACGCGAGCATCGCCACCGCAGTGGAGGCGATCAAACTCGGCGCCGACGATTATCTGCCCAAGCCGGCCAATATCCCCACCATAATGCGCGCGCTGGGCGAAGAAGACGACGAGCTACCCGAGCCGGACGAAGAAGAAACCGCGCAGGAAATGATGACACCGCTCAGCCGTCTGCAATGGGAGCACATCCAGCAGGCGCTGCACGAAACCGGCGGCAATGTCTCCGCCGCCGCACGCCTGCTCGGCATGCATCGCCGCTCGCTGCAGCGCAAATTGACCAAGCGTCCAAGCCCGGGCCCATTACGCGAGCCCGGGCGTTGAGAGCTGGCTAGGTTGTCGTGAGGACGAGCTGGTCGGGGGCGAGCTGGCCGAGGGCACGGTGCCCTCGCCGCTCAGGACGACCTGTCTGTACCGTCCAAGCACTTAGCAAGACAACCAAGATTTCGAGTCTTGGCGTCTAAAATGGAGCCGACTAGTCAGTCGAGGGCGCGGCGCCCTCACCGCTCGCGGGACACGCCGCAAGTACGTCCCTGTAGGCTCGGTGGCGGCATCCATGCCGCCACACGGTCCCGCAATCGGCAAGGACGCCGCACCAGAAAGTTGGTCGGTAGTTGGATGAAAGCCTGCCTGTTGCTCGGCTTGCTTTGGGAAGCTAATCGGACGCTGCGACAGCCAAACAACGCACCTCATGCATTGCTTGCAACCATGCACACCGACCATCTCCACTGGTCCTTGCCCGCCCACCGTCGCAGGACCTTACGAGGCATGGATGCCGCGTAAGAGCCTACATGGACGTACTTGCGGCGTGTCCTGCGATGGTGGGCGGGCAAGGGCCCTGCAGCAAAACCAAACACCAGCCGCTCTACACCTAACCTAAGACGCAACGCCGAATCAAAAGACCGCCGACGCTCGCTGACGGGTGTTCCCGCCTCAACGCGGGCCGAACACGCTAGCCCTACGCGAAGTCGCCGCAATCCCATCGGCGCCCAGGAGCAATCTGGTTCCCCAGGTGCTGAGGCGTGCGCCATTCCAGCCCACTGCAATGTCCAGCGATTTGGTGCTGCTGTCGTTGCCCGACCACGACCAGCCCATGTAGCCGACGCTGTACTCGCGTGCGCGCCGCATGATCGCCGCTTCGTCCACGTGTGCGCCGCGATGGTCTCCACCGAACTCGCCGATCACCAGCGTCAGCTTTTTATCGCGGAAGGCACGCAGATAATTGTTGACCGTCGCATCGCTGCCGAACACCTCGTACATGTGCACGCTGAAGATCACATTGCGCTTGCTGTCGCGCGCCAGCAGTGCAGCAGCGTTGTCGCGCATGTAGAACTGCCAGTCCTGCCCCCAGTTCGGCGCATCCACCATCAGCGCGTGGGTCAGACCGCTCTTGCGTAACGCAGCGATCGCGGTGGCATGGCCGTTGACCCATTCGCTCGCGCTCAAGCGATTGCCGAACGGCTCGTTGCCGATATTGATGATCACGTGGTCTTCGTTACCGATCAGCGCCTTGCGGATGCTGGTCCAGTAAGCGGTGGCATGGGCCAGACCGGCCGCCGCGCCGTCTTCGCCATAACCGGTGGTGTCGTGCACTTCCAGCACCGCGATCAGGCCCAGGCTCTTGCAACGCGTAATGATGCGCGCCACCTCGGCCTCCGGTGTGCGGTTCCAGCGGTAGCCGGAGCTGAGCACCACCCGCACGCTGTTGGCGCCGGTCGCAGCGATGGCCACCAAGGCTGCATCGGTACGGCTTGCGTACCAGGCATGCGGCAGATTGACCCCGCGCAACACCAGCGCGTTGCCGTTGGACTCACGCAACTGCGTGCCCGAGACCGACAATCCCGCATGCGCGGCAGACGAGAACGCCAGACCGGCGGTGATCAGGAGCATGCGTTGAGCGAAAAACTGCAATGATTTCACGATCGGTTTCCAGGCAGGGACGTCGTAACCGCGACGGCGGAATCCACAGATCGCATGAACACTGTGTCAACTCCCGACAGCGGTGAAGGCAACCCAGATCACAGAAGCAGCGACGCGCTGAAATAAATCGGGCTTGTCGCTGGCTCTACAAATCTGCGTACAGCCAGTGATCGGCCGTAAGCCGGCAATGTTTAGCGGTCTGGAGGCATTCCGTCGCCGCTTGTGCGACAGGCTTTGCAGATCAGGAATGTCGTCCGAGTCAGACCAATCAGCGACGCTGCGAGTCGCGGTAAACACCGCGCGATTGCATCGATCCGGGCAGCGACAGCGCATGGCACGCCGCCTGCCGGCAGTACAGCCCGCAATCAACTGAACAAAGCCAGTCCCCCCTGATCAAGGGATCACGCTTCAGGCCGATACGAACACATGCAATCCATGCTCAACTCTGCCGAATCCCTGCTTTCGCCGATGGCCGATGAGTCCACCCGGCTGGCCGTCCTGCGTGGCTTGTGCCTGCTGGACTCGCCGCCGGATCCGATGTTCGAGACCATCGCCGCGATGGCCGCACGCAGTCTGGGTGCGGAAATCGCGCTGGTCTCGCTGGTGGACGAGCACCGCCAGTGGTTCAAGGCACGTATTGGCCTGGAGGCGCAGGAAACCCCGCGCGACCAGGCGTTCTGCGCCCATGCGATCCGCGCCGACGAGGTGATGGTGGTACCCGACGCGCAGCTGGATCCGCGCTTCTGCGACAACCCGCTGGTGCTGGGCCCGCCGTTCATCCGCTTCTACGCAGGCGCACCGCTGAAACTGCTCGACGGCCACAGCATCGGCACCTTGTGCGTGATCGGCACCAGCCCGCGCCCAGGTCTGGACGCAGCGACCATCGCCCAGTTGGAAGGCCTGCGCGACCTGGCCGTACTGCGGGTGGAAAACCTGCGCAGTACCACCTATCGCGATGGCCCGACCGGTCTGCCCAATCGATCGCGCTTTGGCGAGGACCTGGATGCCTGGCTCTCGCAACGCGAAGGCGCACCTGCGACCACCGCGGTGGCGGTGGATATCTGCGGCAGCGATTACTTCCGCGACATGGTCAAGGCGCTGGGCTGGGATTACGCCGACGGCTATGTGGCCCTGGCGCAACGTCGTCTGGCGGCCTATCTGCCGGCCAGTACCGCGTTGTATCGCCTGGACCCGACCACCTTCGGCTTTCTGGCGCAGGCCGAGACGCAACGCTTGTCCACGCTGTGCATCAAGGTCTCCAAGGCCTTCGCCGAGCCGCTGGAACATCAGGGTATTCCGCACACGGCGGTGGCCTCGATCGGCGCGGTTGCGCTGCAGACCAGCTATGGCGCCGCCGATACCATCCGCTCGCTCACCACCGCGGTGGATGTCTCACGCGAGCGCGCCTTGCCGTGGAGCATGTACGAGCGCAAGCACGATGTGGCCCAGCGCAATACCTTCCGCCTGCTGGCTGCCCTGCCCGCCGCGCTGGACAGCGCCAGTCAGTTGCGCCTGCACTATCAACCACGCGTGGATCTGCACGATCACCGCTGCGTGGCGGTGGAAGCGCTGCTGCGTTGGCAGCACCCGATGATCGGCCCGGTGATGCCGTCCGACTTCGTGCCGATGGCCGAGAAGACTGCGCTGATCAACCGTATCACCGCCTGGGTCATCGACAACGGCATCGCCCAGGCTGCGCGCTGGCAACAACAGGGTCTGGACTTCAACCTGGCCTTGAACGTATCGGCCGCCGATCTGGACCGGCCCGGCTTTGCCGGCCTGCTCAAGCGCGGATTGGAGCGCCACAAGCTGGATCCGCGCCGGCTGGAAATCGAATTCACCGAAAGCGCGATGATCCGCCACCCGGAGCATCTGGCCGAGCAATTGGCGGCAATCGCGGCGCTGGGCGTGCATATCGCCATCGACGACTTCGGCACCGGCTACAGCAATTTCAGCTATCTCAAGCAGCTGCCGGCCAGCTCGTTGAAGATCGATCAATCCTTCGTCCGCTCGCTGCCGGACAGCCGCACCGACCGCACCCTGGTGCCGGCAATGATCCAGCTCGGCCACAGCCTGGGCCAGCGCGTGGTCGCCGAAGGCATCGAGTCGGCCGAGGCGTATGCGCAGTTGCGCGCCTGGGGCTGTGACGAAGGCCAGGGTTACTGGATCGCCAAGCCAATGCCGGCCGCCGCGTTGGAAACCTGGCTGCAGACGCCGTGGCATGCGCAATTTGAAGCCCCGGTCAATCTGCTCGCCGCTAGCCTGGCGGCGGCGCGGGTGTAAGACGCTGCGTGGCGTGTAAACCACAACGTCCAAACGCACTGCGGCGCGACACCTGCGTGCCGCGCCGCGTGCAACAACCGATGTCAGCCGGTTGCGTTGGCGATTACCAGAACACCGCGTACAGCGCGATCAGAATCACCACCACCCCGATCGCACCGATCTTGAAGCCCAGCGTGGTGCCGTAGGCCACATCGTCGGTACGGATCAGGTCGCGCGCCTGGGTGGGCGCGGTCATCAGCGACACCAGCACCGCCAGCACCAGCGCCGCCACGAACACCACGCCGATGCGGTCCATGAACGGCAGTTCCGGCCAGGCGAACTTGAGCGCGAACGAGAGCACCACCGAGCCGATCGCCGCGGTCAGTGCGCCGGCTTCGTTGGCGCGCTTCCAGAACAGGCCGAGCATGAAGATCACCACCACGCCCGGGGTAAAGAAGCCGGTGAATTCCTGGATGAACTGGAAGCCCTGATCGAAGTTGCCCAGCAACGGCCGCGCGGTGAGGATGCCGATGACCACCGCCACGATGGCCACGATGCGGCCCACGCGCACCAGCTGCTTCTGCTCGGTCTGCGGGCGGAACTTGGCGTAGAAATCCAGGGTGAAGATCGTCGCCACCGAATTGATCTTGGAAGCCAGCGAGGCCACGATCGCCGCCACCAGGGCTGCGAACACCAGCCCCAGGATGCCGGTCGGCAACAGCTGCATCATGGTCGGATAGGCCTGGTCGGGCTTGGCCAGGTCCGGCGCCAGCACCACCGCGGCAATGCCCGGCACCACGATCACCAACGGCATCAGCAGCTTCAGGAACGCGGCGAACACCATGCCCTTTTGCGCCTCGCCGATGTTCTTGGCCGCCAGCGCGCGCTGGATGATGTACTGGTTGAAACCCCAGTAACTGATGTTCATCACCCACAGACCGCCCAGCAGCACGCTCAGGCCGGGCAGGTCCTTGTAGAACGGGTTGTCCTTGCTCAGGATCATGTGGAAGTGCTCGGGGTGCGCACTCCACAGCTGCTTGAAGCCAGCCAGCACGCCGGCACCATCGCCGATGCGCGCCAGGGTCAGGCCCGCCACCAGCAGGCCGCCCAGCACCAGCAGCGTGACCTGCACGATGTCGGTCAAGGCGACTGCTTTCAGACCGCCGTACAACTGATACACCAGCGCGAACACGCCGATCAAGGTCAGCGCCAGGGTCTGGTCCATGCCGGTGACCTGGCTGACCGCGATCGACCCCAGCCACAGGATCGAGGTGAGATTGACGAACACGTACAGCAGCAGCCAGAACACCGCCATCAGCGTGCGGATCCATTTGCCGTACCGCTGTTCCAGGAACTGCGGCATGGTGTAGATGCCGTTGCGCAGGAAGATCGGCAGGAAGAACTTGCCGACGATCAGCAACGTCAGCGCCGCCATCCATTCGTAGGACGCGATCGCCAGACCGATCGCATAGCCGGAACCGGCCATGCCGATGATCTGCTCGGCCGAGATGTTTGCGGCAATCAGCGAGGCGCCGATCGCCCACCACGGCAACGACTTGCTCGCCAGAAAGTAATCCTCGGCGCTCTTGGTGTGGCCTGCCTTCTCGCGCGAGACCCACTGCGCGAGCACGAAGATGCCGGTCAGATAGACCAGCACAATCACGATATCCAACGTCGCCAAACCCACTGCACTCTCCTGTCTGGCTCTGGGGTGTGCGTCGTGGACCGGACAAGCCTGCACACTGCCGCCGCCCGCACTGCGTGCATGGCGGCAGCGCGGCGAACCGCAGCTGCAGGCCTTCCCGGCCGATCGACGCGCGCGTCCCGCGGCGGCTGATGACACCACCGCTGAGGGTGGCCGCTGTAACACGTCGCCGGGGCCGGCGACGCGTGTGTTGCTTGATTACCTGGGCACCCCCGCAAGCGCGCCTGCGGGAGTGCTGCTTACTTGACCGGGCAGTCGAGCGTGACTTCGGCTTCGTTGAGTGCGCCCAGCGCGATCTTGGAGATCGACAGGTCCAGCGCTGCGCCGCTTTCGATGCTGGCGACCTGGCTCAGCTTGGTCACGTCGGCACCGGCCACTGCGAAGCACTTCAACGGCACCCCGACCACCTTCCACTGGCCTTGCGGCAGCGCGGCCAGGGTCTTCTGCGCATCGACACGCCCGCCGCACTTGTCGCCGCAGCCCACGCCCAGCCACACCGGCGCGGTCACCGCGCTGTCGCGGCGCACGGTCAGCTGCAACTGCACATCGCCGTTGCTCTCGCGCGAGACGTCGACCGGCTTGCCGGACACCAGCAACACGCTGGAGGCCTTGGCACCGGACCAGACCAGACGCCGTGCATCTTCCTGCGCCTTGTGGTCGACCGCGATCATCTTCAGGCTGCCATCGGACAGACCCACCGGCAGCGTGGTCGCCGGCATGTTGGCCTGGCCGGCATTGGACAGCTGCATCGCAATGCCGAGCGCCGGCTTGCCGCGCACGAAGTACACCCCGCCCACCGACTGTTCGCCGGACACGCCCGATTCCTCCGGCAGTGCGGCCAGGTCGCCCTTGTCGGCGTAGGTCAGGCCAAAGCCGAACTTGAACTGCGGGTCGTAATCCTTCTGGCCGACGTTGTTGGCGAACTGCACCGCCGTCTTGGGCCAGGAGAAGCTCAGCTTGCCCTTGAAGTCGTTCTGCACCGTGCCATCGGCCTTGCGCAGCAGCACGTCGGCAATGCCCTCGCCTTCCGAACCCGGCAACCAGGCGGCAACGAACGCATCGGCCGCGTTGATGTACTGGTTCATCCACAACGGACGCCCGCTCAGGAACACCGCCACCACCGGGATGCCCTCGGCCTTGAGCTTCTTGATCAGTGCGAGTTCGCTCTCATCGCCCGGCTTGTACAGCAGGGTGGCGATGTCGCCCTGGAACTCGGCGTACGGGTTCTCGCCGAACACCACCACCGCCACGTCGGGCTTGGTCTTGTAAGCGCCGTCGACTGCCAGCTCGGCCTTGCCGCCGGCCGCCTTGATCTGCTTGTCCAGACCCTCCCAGATGGTGTTGCCATTGGGGTAGTCGCTGCGCTTGGTGCCGGTGCCCTGCCAGTTCAGCGTCCAACCGCCGGACTGCTTGCCCATGTCGTTGGCGCCATCGCCCAGCACCAGCACGCGCTTTTTCGGGTCCAGCGGCAGGATGCCGGTCTGGTTCTTCAACAGCACCAGCGACTCGCGCACTGCCTGGCGGGCGATCGCACGATGTTCCGGCGCGCCCAGCAATTCGTACTTGCCGCCGAGCGGGCGCTTGGACGGCTTGCCGGCTTCGAACAGGCCCAGACGCAGCTTGACGCGCAGGATGCGGCGCACCGCATCGTCCAGGCGCTCGGCCGAAATCTGGCCCGACTTCACCGCCGCCAGTTCTGTGTCGTAGATGCCCTTCCAGCTGTCGGAGGCCATCGCCATGTCGACGCCGGCAATGAACGAGGCCGGGCAGTTTTCGTTGGTGCAGCCCTTGACCTGGCCGTGGCCATTCCAGTCGCCGACCACGAAGCCACCGAAGTTCATGCGGCCCTTGAGCACGTCGGTCAGCATGACTTTGTTGCCGTGCATCTTTTCGCCGTTGAAGCTGTTGAACGAGGCCATCACCGTCTGCGCACCGGCCGCGATCGCCGGCGGATAACCGGCGGCGTGGATGTCGCGCATGGTGGCTTCGGACACCTTGGTGTCGCCCTGGTCCTTGCCGTCGGTGGTGCCGCCGTCGCCGACGAAATGCTTCACCGAGGAAATCACGTGGCTGCCGTCGAGGAACTGCGGCGTACCCGGCACGCCCTGCACGCCTTCGACCATCTTGCCGGCGAAGCTGGCCACCACGTCCGGCGACTCGGAATAGCCTTCGTAGCTGCGGCCCCAGCGGTCGTCCTGCGGCACCGCCACGGTGGGCGCGAAGGTCCACTCCATGCCGGTGACGCGGGTTTCGGCGGCGGTGACTTCGCCGATCTGCTTGATCAGCTCCGGGTTGCGCGTGGCGCCCAGGCCGATGTTGTGCGGGAACAGCGTGGCGCCGACGATATTGCTCTGGCCGTGCACCGCATCGATGCCGAAGATGATCGGGATCGCGTTGCCGCCCTTTGAAGTGTCCATCGACGCTTCATAGAACGCGTCAGCCAGCTTCAGCCACTCGGCCGGGCTGGCGTTGTACTTGCCGCCGGGATCGGAGTTGCCGCCGGCCAGCACCGAGCCGATGCGGTACTTGCGCACATCGTCCGGGGTCATGCTGGCGATGTCGCCCTGGATGGTCTGCGCGACCTTCTCTTCGACACTCATCTTGGCCATCACATCGGTGATGCGCTGCTCCAGGGCCTGGTCCTGCGCGAACGGCCACTTCGGCGACGGCCACTGGTCGGGATGGATCGCAGTGGACACCTCGGTAGGCGCGGCAGCCGGTGTGGTCTTGCTCGCCTCGGCAGCGGTGTCCTTGCCTTGGCAGGCGGCCAGCATCAGCACTGCAGCGGCGGTGGCCAGAGAAAGGGCGCGACGCGCGACGGGCGCGGCGGTACGACGAAGCAGCTTGTCCAAGATCCAGGTCTCCAGGTGGTTCTCCCCACGGCAATGCGTGACGCCGCAGGCCATTAGGCGGCGTACGCTTGCGTGATTCCCCTACCCTGTCAACCGCGCCAGCCCGTATGCCAAATGGCCGGCAACTTATTGGCCGCGGCTATAGCCTTGGAATACCGGCAGCACCTGTCAAACCACGGAAAACCGCCGAATCCGGCGCGCTGCTTGGCATTCGACAAACGTGCACTTTGTTGCATCGCACCACTTGGTGCTGTCAGGGATGCGCAGCCGGCCCGTGTCGATACAGCGTGGTCGGGTCCGCTGCGATGCGCACATCCAAACCCCAGCCAACGGGTGAGCCCGTCGTCAAACAACTGTCATACGGCCGGCCTAGCGTGACCGGCTTGCCGATGCGCCGCAGGCCATCGTTGATCGTTGTCTTTGCCTGGAGTTTCGATGTCTGCCTCCCCCGATCCCGCCCGCCGCCGCCTCATGCAACTGCTGGCGTCCGTCCCGATGCTGCCGCTTGGCAGCGCCAGCGCCGCCGCCCTGCAGCAACTCGGTGGCGCCGCCTTGGCTGCACGCCCGTTACGGCCGTCGGAAAATCCGACCCAGTTTGTGTCGGCCACGTTCCATGGCATGCCCGCGCCCAGTCTGGCCAACCCGGCTGCCATGGCCACCACCACGGTCGGCTCGGCACTGACCATCGCCCGTAGCGACGGCAGCACGCAGCGCTATGACTTGGCCTACCACCCGTTCTTCGTCACCGGCGACCAGGTGCCCGACGGCAAGGGCGGCACTGTGCTGGCTGGCGGCTATTACGACATCCAGCACCGGCCGATCATCGACCGCTCCAAACCCGGTGCCGAACGCCCGTTCTTTTCCGATTGCCCGGACGGCTCTTCGCTGCTGACCCTGCCAAATGCCAAGGTGACCGGAGTCAAAGGCAATCACGTATTTGCGGTGGTGCAGTTCGAATACACCACCCGCGACCAGGCCGGCAACGACACCAACCGCCATCTGCCTGCACCGATCGCGGTGCTGACGCTGGATCAGGATCCAGCCACCGGCAAGCTGTCGCTGGTGAAGTACCACAACGTGGACACCGCGCCGGTGCACGGGCTGTGGACCACCTGCGGCGCAAGCCTGTCGCCATGGAATACCCATCTATCCAGCGAAGAGTACGAGCCCGACGCCACCGCGCTGGCCGGTAACACCCAGTTCCGCAGCTACAGCACGCATCTGTACGGCGACCCGGAGAAAGCCAATCCGTATCACTACGGCCATCTGCCCGAAATCACCGTGCACCCGGACGGCACGGGGAGCGTACGCAAGCACTATTGCCTGGGCCGCATCTCGCATGAGCTGGTGCAGGTGATGCCCGACCAACGCACCGTGCTGATGGGCGACGACGCCACCAATGGCGGGTTGTTCATGTTCATCGCAGACCGCAAGGCAGATCTGTCGGCCGGCACCTTGTATGTCGGCAAGTGGCACCAGACCTCCGGCGTCGGCCCGGGCGCGGCCACGCTGAGCTGGATCAAGCTGGGTCATGCCACCAGCGCAGAGATCCAGGCCCTGGCCGACCGCCTCACCGCCGCCGACATCCTCGACGTGCATCTGAGCGACCCAGGCGATGCCTCCTTCACCAAGATCCCGTTCAACGGCACCTTCAACTGGATCCGCATCAAGCCCGGCATGGAGAAGGCGGCCACCTATCTGGAAACCCATCGCTACGCGGCGCTGGCCGGCGGCAGCCTGGGCTTCACCAAGCTCGAAGGCACCACCGTCAATGCCCGCGACAAGATCGCCTACATGGCGATGTCCTACATCGTCACCAGCATGCGCGACGGCTCGGGCGATGTGAAAGTACAAGGTCCGGACTCCGGTGCGGTATATGCGCTCAATCTGCGTGGCGGCCGCCGCGACAGCAGCGGCGCACCGATTCATAGCGAGTGGGTGCCGATCGACATGGCTGCGCCGGCCGCGCTCACCGGCCACGATCTGGCCAAAGCCGACGCGCTGGGAAATCTGGCCGACCCGGAACGCCTGGCCAACCCGGACAACCTCAAGTTCTCCGAAGCGCTGCGCACCTTGTTCATAGGCGAAGACAGCAGCCTGCACGTCAACAATTTCCTGTGGGCCTACAACGTCGACAGCGGCACGCTGACACGGGTGCTGTCGGTGCCCGCCGGGGCCGAATCGACCGGCCTGCATGCAGTCGACGAGATCCACGGCTGGACCTACGTGATGAGTAATTTCCAGCACCCCGGCGACTGGGAAAGCCCGCTGCACGACACCGTCAAGGCGACCCTGGATCCGCTGATCCGCGCCAACTACAAGAACCGCTTCGGCGCGGCGGTGGGCTATCTCACCGGTGACCCCGTGGCGGTGAAGTTGGGCAAGGCCTAAGCGCATGGTCTCGTCGCTCGCAGTGCTGTCAAAGCGCTGCGAGCGGCATGGTCTTTCGTCCGTTATATCAACTGCGCGACGGGCGCTCGTGTGAGGGCGCGTGAGTCGGTCGAGCGTGCGATGCCCTCACCGCACCAGACAGTTTGCTGATCGCTTTGAGAAGAGCTAAGCATACCGACCATCTCGACTGGTCCTTGCCCGCCCACCGTCGCGGGACCTTACGCGGCATGGATGCCGCGTAAGAGCCTACACGGACGTACTTGCGGCGTGTCCCGCGATGGTGGGCGGGCAAGCGCCCTGCAGCAAACGCGAAGAAGTCGAGTGCGTCGAGGGCACTGTGCCCTCACCGCTCGCGGGACACGCCGTGAATCCGTCCATGGAGGCTCGGTGGCGGTATCCATGCCGCCACACGGTCCCGCAATCGGTGAGGACACCGCACCAGAGAGTTGATCGGTTGCTTTGTTTAAAACCATGCACACCGACAATCTCGACGGGTCCTTGCCCGCCCACCGTCGCGGGACCTTACGCGGCATGGATGCCGCGTAAGAGCTTACAAGGACGTACTTGCAGCGTGTCCCGCGATGGTGGGCGGGCAAGGGCCCTGCAGCAAAGCTGAAGATCACCTGCTCTACAAGTGATCTATCTACATTGTTCAACCAGTCCGTACTTGCAGCGTGTCCCCCGATGGCGGGCGGGCAAGGGCCCTGCAGCCAAGCTAAAGATCATCTGCTCTACAAGTGATCTATCTACATTGTTCAACCAGTCCGTACTTGCGACGTGTCCCGCGATGGTGGGCGGGCAAGGCCCTGCAGCCAGGCCGCAGATCAGCCGGCCCGCAGTAGACCGGCGTGAAGCAGTTTTACTAGCCACTCCTATCTTCAATCAGGCAGGCGACTCGCGCATGTCCGTCCGGATACTCTGCTCAAAACGCGCGGCGCATCTCCAATGCCGCCATCACGATGGGCTTTGCCCAGTCGGGCACCTGCGCCAATTCCTCCAACGTTGTCGGGTAATGCAAGCCGGCACGATCCAGTTCCAGCACCAGCAGCGGCTCGGTCTGCCCCGCCGCATCGGCGGGCGCGCTGTTGTCGTAGACGTGCAGCACCGCCAGATGCGGCAACAGAGCGATCAGATTCGCACGCGAAGCATCGAAGCGTTCGCGGATCTTGTGCTCGGCAATGGCATGCCCGCCAGCGGCAACCCGCGCTGCGACGCGTTCGAGGTGCAGCTCCACCGTCGACAAACCGCAGAACCAGACCGCCACCGTGTGTTGCGCGCAGGCCTCGCGCAGCAGGCGCGGGATGGTCGTTGCGCCAAGCGTGGTTTCGAACGCGTAATCGCGGCCATCGGCCATCGCCTGGCGTAGCCGCCGCACGCCTTCCTGCCAGGCTTGCGCGTTGGCGTCTTCGGGTGACCAGCCCTGCTCCACCAGGTCTCGGGTGAACGCGTCCGGGTTGAACCAGGTGGCGCCGTCTTCCCGCAACAAGCTGCCCAGCAGCGAACTCTTGCCGGCGCCGTTGACGCCGGCAAGCACCAGGATATTTCCCACGACCTAGAGCGACGGACCCAGGGTGATCTTCCTGCCCCGGCGTGCGGGCTTGCTGATCACCGCAGCCAGGCCCGCGCCTTCGGTCACCGCCGCAAGATGCGCATCGAACTTCAGCTGCAATGCCTGCAGCGATTGCGCCCGCGTCGAGGCATCGGCGGCCGCGCTTGCCTGACGCACCAGGCGCCGGTATTCCTCCGCATCCACCACCACCGCTTCGGGGTGATTGTGGTTGGTGATGACCACTGCGCCATGCGTGCGCACCTTGCGCATCAGGCTTGGCCAGCCCTTCACCTTGATGTCGGCAGCAGGAGATTTTTCCAGGTCGGGCAGATCCTGCGGATGTGGCATCGAACGGTCCTGCAAGGAGTGACGGGTATCAGCCTACTCCCAAATTTACCATTTCTAGTAATTTGGCCATTTTAGCCAGACCAGCCTATGCCGGCGCAGAGAGCGGGCCTGCAGGCTGCGGGGCGTATGCACCCGCGTACCGTACCGCTTCCCCAAACGACAACGAGGCCCGAAGGCCTCGTTGTCCAGCACGCTACCGCTGCGCGACTACTCAGCCGCGCAGCTTGGCCAGCAGCTCGCGCGTCACCGGGTCTGCCACGTCGGCCGACTCGCCCTTCAGCGCCGGCAGCAACTGGCTGGCCAGCTGCTTGCCCAGCTCCACACCGAACTGGTCGAACGCGTTGATGCCCCACATCACTGATTGCACGTACACGCTGTGCTCGTACATCGAGATCAGCGCGCCCAGCGATTGCGGGGTAAGCGCATCGAGCAGGATCACCGTGCTCGGGCGGCCGCCCGGATAGCTGCGATGCGGATCGCTGCTGTCCTGGCCGTTGGCTAGCGCCTCGGTCTGCGCCAGCACGTTGGCCATCAGCGCGACATGGTTTTCCGCATACGGATCGTCGTTATGCACGGTACCGATGAAATCGGCCGGCACCACGCTGGTGCCCTGGTGCAGCGCCTGGAAAAAGCTGTGCTGCACATCGGTGCCCGCACCGCCCCACCACACCGACACGGTGTCGCTATCCACCGCAGAACCATCGAGCTTGACCCGCTTGCCCAGGCTCTCCATCACCAGCTGCTGAAGATACGCCGGCAGCAGTGCCAGACGCTGGTCGTAGGTCATCACCGCATGCGTGGTGCTGCCGAGCAGGTTGCGATTCCACACGGCAGTGAGCCCGTGCAGCACCGCGATGTTCTCTTCCAGCGGCGTGTTGAGCGCATGCGCATCGAACTGCGCTGCGCCTTCGAGCAACTGCTCGAAACGTTCGAAGCCGATCGCCAGGGCGATCGGGAAACCCACCGCCGACCACAGCGAATAACGCCCGCCAACCCAGTCCCACATCGGCAGCACGCGGCTTGGCGCGATATCGAAGGCCTTTGCTGCACGCTCCGGGTTCGCACTGACCGCATACAGCCGCTCGCTGCCGCCCAACCAGGCATGCAGGATGCTGCCGTTGAGCAAGGTTTCCTGGGTGCCGAAGGTCTTGGAAATCAGGATGCCGGCGGTGTGCGCCGGGTCCAGCGTCGCCAGGGTGCGCTGCATCGCCGCGCCATCGACATTGGAGACGAAATGCACGCGAAAACGCGCACCCGACGGCGCACGCAAGGCATCGGCCACCAGGCGCGGACCCAGGTCGGAGCCACCGATGCCGACACTGACGATATCGGTGACGTCGGTGGCTTCCAGCTGCGCGATCAATGCGCCCATGCGTTGACGCACTTCGGCAGCCGTTGCATACGCTTCGGAGGCCACCGGAGCGTCGGTCAGATCGCCACGCAACGCGGTATGCAAGGCAGCGCGTTGTTCGGTGACATTGACCTGCTCGCCGCGGAACAGGCGCTGGAACGCGCCGGCCAGATCACGCTCGCGCGCAATGGCGAACAAGGCATCGAGCGCGGCGCGGTCGTACTTCTGCCGCGCGAAGTTGAAATACAACGGACCGACTTGCCTGGCGTACTGCGTCGGCCGTTGCGGCTCGGCGGCAAGCAATGCGGGGATGGCAGCGCCGCGCAGGCGCTGGGCGTGGGCGTGAAGCGCGTCGAATCCGTTGGTGTGTGTCATGCGGCCTGCGTGGGGATGCTGTGGTTGGTGTGGGAGATCGCGTTGTGCGCGTTCACATATACCAGATTGGGCTTGAAGGTCTTGGCTTCGTCTTCGCTCATGCTGGCGAAGGCGGCAACGATGATCAGATCGCCGACCTGCACGTGACGCGCGGCGCCGCCGTTGAGCGAGATGATGCCGCTGCCGTCTTCGGCACGAATGGCATAGGTGCTGAAACGCGCACCGTTGGTGACGTCCCAGATGTGCACCTGTTCGAACTCGCGGATGCCGGTGGCTTCCAGCAGCAGGCCGTCGATGGCGATCGAGCCTTCGTAATTGAGCTCGGAGTGGGTGACGGTGGCGCGGTGGATCTTGGCTTTCAGCAGGGACAGGTGCATGACGGGCAACGGCTAAAGGAAAGCAGGCATTTTAGCGGAAAGCGCCCGCGCCGACCGGCCGGCAGCGCGGTCGGTGGTGAGGGCTTCAGCCCGGCCACAGCGGCGGCCCTCAGAATTCCAGATTGTCGATCAACCGGGTGTTGCCCAGGCGTGCAGCGATCAAGGCCACGCGTGCGCCGGCGTTGCTGTCGCCCGGCTCGCTGAGGTCGGGCAGACGCACCACCGCGTAATCGACGCGGAAACCGGCCTGTTCCAGCGCCTGGGTGGCGGTGTCTTCGACCTGCGCACGCAGCGTGCCGGCGGCATAGCGCTCGCGCATCTGCAACAGCACTTTGCGGATCTGCGCCGAGCGCGGGCGCTCGTCGGCCGTCAGGTACTGGTTGCGCGAGCTCATCGCCAGGCCGTCGGCCTCGCGCACGATGCTGCCGCCCAGAATCTCGATCGGAAACGCCAGGTCGGCCACCATCTGACGGATCACCGCCAGCTGCTGATAGTCCTTCTTGCCGAAGGCGGCCACGTCCGGCTGCACCTGATTGAACAGGCGCGCCACCACGGTGCACACGCCGTCGAAATGCCCCGGCCGGCACACACCTTCCAGCACATCGCTGACGCCCGGCGCATGGATCGGCGTGGCCAATGCGGTGCCCAGCGGATACATGGTGTCCACGTCCGGCAGCCACAGCGCATCGCAGCCGGCGTCTTCCAGCCCGCGCAGATCGGACTCGGGCGTGCGCGGGTACCGCGCGAAGTCTTCGTTCGGGCCGAACTGGGTCGGGTTGACGAACACGCTCGAGACCACACGGTCGGCGTACTGGCGCGCCAGCATCACCAGCGAATAATGCCCGGCGTGCAGGTTGCCCATGGTCGGCACCAGCGCCACGCGCAAGCCCTCACGCTTCCAGCCGGTGACCAGTGCGCGCAGGGTGGAAAGATCGGTAATGGTCTGAATCATGCGGCGTACGCGTGCTCTGCATCGGGAAAGCTGCCGTCGCGCACGGCTTGCGCATACGCGCGTACCGCGCCGGCAACCGAGCCGCCTTCGGCGAGGAAATCCTTCACAAACTTGGGACGGCGATGGCCGCTGTCCAGGCCCAGCATGTCGTGCATCACCAGCACCTGGCCGTCGCAGCCAGGGCCGGCGCCAATGCCGATGGTAGGCACGCTGAGTTCGGCGCTGATCTGCGCGGCGATCGGGGTCGGCACGCATTCCAATACGACCAGACTGGCACCGGCATCGACCACTGCCTGCGCATCGCGACGCAACTGCTCGCCGGCTTCACCACGTCCCTGCACCTTGTAGCCGCCGAAGCGCAGCACCGATTGCGGGGTCAACCCCAGGTGCGAGCAGACCGGGATCTCGCGCTCGACCAGGTAGCGGATGACCTCGAGCTTGTGCCCGGCGCCTTCGAGCTTGACCATCTCCGCGCCGGCCTGCAGCAGCTGGGTGGCCGCGTCCAGCGCACGCTCGGGCGTGGCATCGGCCTGGAACGACAGATCGGCCACCAGCAACGCACGCTCCAGCGCACGTGCGACCGAGGCGGTGTGATAGACCATATCGGCGGTGGTCACCGGCAGCGTAGAGGTATGCCCCTGCACCACCATGCCCAGCGAATCGCCGACCAGAATCAGGTCCACGCCATTGGCATCGAAAGTGCGCGCAAAGCCGGCGTCGTACGCGGTCAACATGACCAGTTTTCGACCGTCGCGCTTGGCCTGCGCCAAGGCGGGCACGGTCCAGGGCTTGCTGTCGGTATGGCTGCTCATGAAGTCATTACGTGGGGTGATAAGCCGGCCATTATCTACCCAATCGGCTCCAGCCCGCTGACCTGGATCGATTGCAGGGCGTGCCGCACTGTTCCATGCCCAGGAATGATCACCTCCGGAGCCAGCTCGGACAGCGGCAACAGCGCGAAGGCGCGCACCTGCAGATGCGGATGCGGCACCTGCAGGCGCGGCAGGTCGATCACCTGATCGGCATACAGCAGCAGATCCAGGTCCAGCGTGCGCGGGCCCCAGCGCTCGCCGGCTTGGCGCTGCCGGCCGAAGGCCTGCTCGATGCCGAGTAAAGCGTCCAGCAACTGCAGCGGCGCCAGCGTGGTGTGCAACTGCGCCACGGCGTTGATGAAATCGGGCTGGTCCTCGCGGCCCCAGGCCGGCGTGCGATACAGGCGCGAGGCCGCAATCAACGTGGACTGCGGCACCTCGCCGAGCGCGGCGATGGCGGCGCGCACGCTGGCCTCGGCCGGGCCCAGGTTGGCACCCAGGCCGACAAAGGCGGTGTGCATGCCCTACTCGCTTGCAGGGGCGCCGGTGCGACGACGGCGGCGACGGCGCTTGCGCGGTGAGCCTTCGTCGCCTTCCTGATCGACCTGCGCGGTTTCGATCGCATCGACCAGCTCCTGGCCGGAGGATTTCTGCGCCTCGCGCCAGAACTCCACGTCGGCGGCGTGATCGGGCGAAGCAAACTGGCGCAGCACCAGAAAATCGAACGCGGCGCGAAAACGCGGATGCGACAAGGTGCGGAACACGCGCTTGCGCTGACGCGAGGAAAAGCGCGTCTGCAGCAGCCAGATTTCCTGCATCGGCAGCGAAAAACGGCGCGGCAATGCCACACGCTCCAGCTGATGCAGAGTGACCCTGTCGGCGGCGCGTCGCTGCGCGTCTTCCGGCTGCACGCCCTGCGCCTGCAGGCCCATCAAGGTGCGGCAAAACGCCGGCCACAGCAGCAAGGCGAACAGGAATGCGGGCGACACCGGCTCGTCGTTGGCAACGCGCGCATCGGTATTGCGCAGGCCTTCCAGCACCATGGCGCGCAATGCGCCGCTGCGGTTGGATTTCAGGGCCGCGGCACTTTCGGGAAACAGCGCGCCGAGCAGCCCATACCGCTCCAGGCCTTCGAAACTGGCAACGCCGTGCCCGGACAGGAACAGCTTGAGAATTTCTTCGAACAAGCGCGCTGGCGCGGCTTCGGACAACAGCCCGGCCAGGCGCGGAATGGGTTCTGCGGTGCCTGCTTCGATATCGAAGTTCAACTTGGCGGCCAGGCGCACCGCGCGCAGCATGCGCACCGGGTCTTCCTGGTAACGCAGCTCCGGGTCGCCGATCAACTTCATCAGCCGTGCCTGCACGTCTTCGAAGCCGCCGCAGTAGTCGCGCACCGAGAAATCTTCGATCGCGTAGTACAAGGCATTGCAGGTGAAGTCGCGGCGGATCGCGTCGTCTTCGATGCTGCCGTAGACGTTGTCGCGCACCAGCCGGCCGTTATCCAGTTCGCGGTCGCCGCTGCCGTCATCGACATTGGCGCGGAACGTGGCCACTTCGATGATCTCGCGGCCGAACACCACATGCGCCAGGCGGAAGCGGCGGCCGATCAGACGGCAGTTGCGGAACAGCGCTTTGACTTCTTCCGGCGTGGCGCTGGTGGCGACGTCGAAATCCTTGGGATGCCCGCCGACCAGCAGATCGCGGACTGCGCCGCCGACCAGGTAGGCGCCAAAGCCCGATTCGCGCAGGCGGTACAGCACGCGCAGCGCGTTTGGGCTGATGTCCTTGCGCGAGATGGTGTGCTGGTCGCGTGGAATGACGCGCAGCGTGAACGGAGATGTAACTGAGGGTTCGATGATGGCGTTTCCGTTTCGTGTTGCAGGATTGCCCAACGGCTGTTGCCACACTATACTAGCCCGCTGCACAGGACGCGACAAAACGCTCCCTTCGTCTAATGGTTAGGACGTGGCCCTCTCAAGGCTAAAACAGGGGTTCGAGCCCCCTAGGGAGCACCACTCCCGTCTCGCTGCAGAAAAACGCCAGGGCCCCGCATTGCGGGGCTTTTGCGTTGTGGCGCAGGCGGTACGGCGCAGTTGGTCTGCGGTGCATCGCGGGGGCGTTGCAGATCAACGCCGAGCTGCGCCTGAGCCACCCCTTCAGATGGCGCCTCAGTTGCAGCAGCCCATGTGTCAATCTGTCGCGCTCGCTTGTGGGTGTCGGCTGACTTGCTGCGAAACCTGCAGCAAAACTCAAGCGACATTGCTGCCGATCAGCAGCGATGCACTCTCGTAATCGCACCGATCGCGTTGGCGCGAATGACCACATACGGCCCGGCAACGACGCACGCTTGCGCGGTGGGCTGCGCACTGCGCATCGCAGCCAGATAGACACCGCGTTTGCGTGGACGTGGCGCACAACGCAACGAATTCTTGCACGGCATGGCAAGCCCTCAATCGGCAAATGGATGAAAGCCCTCGGCATCGCTGTCGGTCTCGGCAACCGCGTCGTGGGCATGCAGACTTTCGAAATGGCGAACCGCCACATGGAAGTTGGCATAGCGCTCGGCCAGCATCTTGCGCAGACGCCGCGCAGCGTCTTCGACATACATCAGGTTGGCGCCGTTCAAGCGCGCAAACGCCTGCTCGTCGATGCGCCGCACTGCGGCCTGCACCGGCGTGGCCAGCGCTTGTTCGCACAGACCGACCAACTCGCGGATATCGAACCGCTGCGTGCAGGCGATCAGGTCCACGCGCACCTGCGCCACGCTGCGCTGGCTATGCGGCGTGGCGTACGAGCCGTTGTATTGCAGCCAGTGCGCAACGTCCTCCGGCGCCAGCGCGTCACGCCCGGCGTGTTGCTGCAAGAACGCCTCGCTCAGCAACTGGCGCGATAACGCCGCAGAACATGGGCATGTAGAGGCGTAGAGCACATCGATCTGCAGACGCACATGGCTGCGCCCTGCCCTGCATTGCGCGTCGATCCGCACCGGATAAGCGCGCCAACCGGCCAACCCCTCGCTCAGCAATGCCGGCATCCGCAGCATCAACTCGAAAGCCAGCGACACGCGCGCCGCGCGGCTTCCGCAATCGGCGTGGCTGTCGATCATGGCCTGCAGCAAATGCGACAGCATCGCCGGCGACAACGGTTGCTCCAGGTGCTGATCGAGCAATCGATACAACCGCGACATATGGATGCCCTTGCGCTCGGGCTGTGGCAGATCCACCTGCACAGTGGCGCGCGCGGCCACAGTTCCGCTTGGCTCGGCTTCGTCCAGGCGCACCGGCATGGCGATGTCCTGCATGCCCACCCAACGCAGCGGCGCGCTCAACGTGGAAAGTTCGGTAACGGCAACATCGGGAAGCGTGGCGGACATCGAAAGCTCGTTGAATGAGGAGGGAGTGATCGCGCCTCAGGCGCGACCGGGAACTGCCTGAAAGTAATCGTCGATGCCGGCGTGCAAGGTCTGCGCAAGTTCGTCCTGATGCGCATCGCCACACAGCCGCCGGCAATCGTCGCGATTGCTCATGAAGCCGGTTTCCACCAGCAGCGACGGGATATCCGGCGACTTCAACACCGCAAAGCCCGCCTGCCCGACTTGGTTCTGATGCAGCCGTGTCACCTGCTGCAACCGGCCGAGCATCAAGCTGCCGAACTGCAGGCTGCAGGCGATGGTGCCGCTCAGCGACAGATCGGCCAGCACCTGCGACAACACCGGATTGCTCGGCACCCGCAAACGGCGCGCACTATCTCCCATGTCGTCGGCGGCGTTCTCGCTATCGGCGATCCAGCGCGCCAATGCGGAGCTGGCGCCGTTCTGCGACAGCGCGAACACCGAGGCACCGCGTGCTTCGCTGTTGGGCGCAGCATCGGCGTGGATGGAGACGAACAGATCGGCGTTGTGGCGATGGGCGATCAACACCCGCTCATGCAGCGGCACGAAGCGATCGTCGCTGCGGATCATCGTCGGCCGGTAACGCGGATCGGCCGCCAGACGCTGGTGCAGACGCCCCGCGACCGCCATGGCCACATGCTTCTCGTAGCGCGCATCGGCACTGACCGCGCCGGGATCCTTGCCGCCGTGGCCGGCGTCGATGGCGACCACGTAGGGGTGCAGACGTGAACGCGTGGACGCAACCGCCGGATCGGTGGTATCGGCGGCGGACAACGACCCAGTGCCGGAAGCAACAGCAAGATCCAGCACCAGCGCACTGCCCTCCCACCGCGCAGTCGTTGCCAGCGGCTGCGCCAGATCGAGCACCACACGCAATCCGTCCATCTGCGGACCGCTGCGAATCGCGACGACGGCAAGGCCGCCAGGTAACGGATCGATCCGCGGTGGCTGGCTCGACACGCCGCTCAGGTCGATGACCAAGCGCTCGGGATTGGACAGACGAAAACTGCGGTAGGCGACCTGCGCGTTCAATTCGAGTCGAAGCCGCAGGCCGTCATCGTGCTGCTGTACGCCGCAGCTGCGCAGTTCCGGAACCTCTTGCGCATAGCCCAGACCCGGCGACAGCACCAGCGCCGCGCCGGCGGTCTGCAGCAGCTGTCGCCGCTTCATGCGGCGCACCCGGGACGACAGAGACAGCAGCCTCGCCATCTCCGATCTGGCGACCGACTCGACTTGGAGCACACGAACAACGGCAGTGAACACGACACGGGAGCTTGGCCCAGCGAGGGAGATGAAGTGTTATAAAGTAACAATAGCTGCGCAAAAGCAAGCCCATGCTTGCTTGCCTGCGCCTTCAGGTTCATTTCCTTGCCACCGGAGCCCGCCCAATGTCTGCCGCCCTTCCCGACAGCTACACCGCCTGGCGCCATTGCATCGAAGTCGACTGCGCACAGCCATTGACCGCCCTCTTCATCGCCGAGCGCCTGACCAGCCTGCGCAACTCCAACGACCACCACACCCAGCAATTTCTGCGTCGCTGGGGCCAGGCGCATCACCAGCAGGTGATTGGGTGGTTTGAGCGTGCTCGGATGGATCTGGATCTGGAGCCGGAGCATTAATTCGATAACCCCAAGGCCTTCAGAACACCTTTGCACAGTCGCACTTCTACCGAACTGAGCAATATCTCCGTATGACGAGACAAGACGAGAGTTACACCTTGCGGTGACTCACTACTGCCCGATAAAACCGCCATGCAGCCGTGCACCCGGGTCAGCGCTCCCCGTTTTGTACACATGTCCAAATAAATGACTCTGCATACTCTCTTAGCGCGCAATTGGGCGAATTAGCAATTTGAAGTAGCCTAGAAGAGCGCAAAAGCTTGTGCCAACTCACACGCGAGAACGCATCGAGACAGCATCACCTTAGCCCAATAAATTTTTGCGACAAACACCAACACCGGATAGCCGTATGGACGTACCGTAGGTGAGCCTGAATCGCAGGCAGAATCGTCCCTAGCAGGGGAAGGCGAAAAATTATGGACATGAAAGCGAACGTACTGAGAGCCGTGTGCGTACTGGCGGGCCTTTTGATCTTTGGCGAAGCGTCAGCCCAGGTTTGCTGCCCTAGTGGTGGTGTAGGAGTGCGAGCAACGGGCCTGGGCGACAGTCATCCAAGTGCAACCAACTTGGCATTGGATGCTGCGTGGTCAATTTACGAATTCCAACGCGATGGCGTGACCTACGTGCAGATCAACGATACCGCAGGCGCAGTGCGAGCGGTGGTGGCCCGTGTCGACAATGCACTTTGGGTAGTACCAATGGGCAAGGATGTGGACCGCGTGTCAGTACCAGCATCCAATTCCATTGGGACCAGCAGCAATAACGCTACCGCGAGCAAAACAACAAGTAACAGGGTCCGCATGGTCTACAGGACTGGAAATTTCACTGTGCACGTCGAGCAGCAAGCCAACGGGGAACACTGGAGGGTCTCTCCTTCGAACTAGCAGCTGACATCTCTGCGACAAGGAAGGTGAGCACTAACGCATGGCGGCGACGGAATGTGCCGCTATGCGACTTCAATCGGGCACGAAATTCGGCATCAGCCTCTGGTGAATCGCGCCGCACGGCATCTATCAGGGACGTGTCCGCGAACACGCGCACGGCGACGCCTTGCCCCCCTCGGCCTCGCCATACGCGGGCCTGGATAAAATATTTACTTGCGTGCGGCAGCAGCTCAATTGCACCAAGCGTGCAACGATAGGCAGCTAACTGGAGACCAAGTGAGAGTTGACGGCAATCTCCTTGTAAAAGATGTTCAAATTTTGTGGACTTGAATCGCGCGAGTGCCGGCGAGCGGAGCGACTGAAACAGGCCATGCGTTTCGATCTCCAGCGGATACAGATTTGCGACATATTCCTGAAGAAGTTGGGACTCAATCACTGCGACACGCGTAATCTCCATTGCAGCCGCGTGGTGTCCACGCGCGCGCAGGTCTGCCACGATATCTTTACGCATTCGATTGATCTGAACACTAACATCAGAATAGTCAACGACTTGACTGCGCAATGTTCGCTCTGCGGCCAAATAACTATCTCTTACAGCTTTTTCCGCCTCCGCCCTGATATTGCGAATGGTATCGAAGCGCCTGAAAGGCTTCGTAATCCGCGCCCCAAAAATAAACAGGGCTGTGCTAACAACCAAATGCACCGCTTGAATTATGAATAAATCTTTATCATAAAATCCTACCTTATAGGCAGCAGGGATGCTGATAGCAAGCGCAACACTTGCAAGCAAGGTCCCTAGTACTGTCCCCATTCCGCCATGACGACGAGTCAAGACGATTGCGGGCCCCATTAAAGCGATCATAATAATATTACGGTAATAAACAGGATACACGTAATAAAGCATATAAAACAGTGAAACGATGAAGATAATGGAAAAGCCGAGGTCACGCGGCAAGTCTATCCGAATCGGCTTCAGCTTTTTGGGCGACCAAAGCATCGTAGGAAGCAAGAACATCAAGATGCCAAAATAGCCTCCGAGAGTGTAACGCAGCAGGAAACCCATTGTCTGCGCTGTAGTCGGACCATCTAGGACAGCATTTATCAAAATGCTCCACAACGCGTTGCAGAATGCAACAAAAATGGCAAACGGAATTAACCAACGCGACTGATAAATAATTCCACGTGAATAATGCCGGGCTAGCCAAATGATATAAGCGAGCATCGGCGCGTGCAGGAATGGACTGACGTAAGCCCATGTCAAATCGTAACCCTGCCGTTGCGAGAGGGGAACACGAAGCCAAAGCATCGCTGCCGCATCGCCCGCCAGCAAGAATGGCCACTCGCGATATGGGCGAAACAACAATGTAACGACTCTTAATCCGACTGGCAGATACCATTGATCAATGGAGAAGAACCAAAGCATTACAAACGTTAGCCCGTAGCACACGCTGATCAGCGTGCCTCTCAAGACTTCTTTAGCTACTGCCATTCCACCACTCCTTGGTTCCACGATTCGCCCTAGTCTGGAGGGAACTGTCTGTTCGAGTATAGCGTTGGCGCACAATTTGCACGAAGCGCAATGGACAGACTCCGAGCTTCTAGGCGGTTATCCCCTAGAGCGACCCACTTTGCACTTTACTGGTGCATTGGCTCATACAGCGATGCAGACACATCAGCGCGTAGCGATGAGCTGTGCTGATCGCTTGCAGCACTGAGCGCAAGCGCATAATTGCTTCAAGCGATCACCACCGCCTTGATGGGACAGCTTATGCAGTTGCGCTTCTATGCTCGGCATAAGCAAGACCATCAACGAAGAAGGCCGCGCAATGCGCGGCCTTCTTCGTTTTACATGCCGATATCGGCATAACAGACAGGATCAGCCTTCCATCTGCTCCAGTTCCTTGCCCTTGGTCTCGTAGACGTACTTGAGCACGAAGAACACCGAGATGAAGGCGGCCACGGTGTAGATGCCGTAGGCACCGGCCAGACCGATGCTGCCAAGCAGGATCGGGAAGCTGACGGTGATGGCGAAGTTGGAGGTCCACTGCGCCGCACCGGCGATGGCCAGGCCCGAGCCGCGGATCTGGTTGGGGAACATCTCGCCCAGCATCACCCACATCACCGGGCCCCATGAGGCATTGAAGAACACCACATAGACATTGGCGGCCACCAGCGCGAGCATGCCCATGGCATCGGACATGGCCAGCTTGCCAGCGGCATCCAGCGAGGCGGTGGCGAAGGCATAGGTGACCAGGGCCAGCGACACGGTCATGCCGACCGAGCCGATCCACAGCAACGGCTTGCGACCGATCTTGTCGACCAGCATCACCGTGACCAGGCAGGCGCCAATGCTGAGGCCGCCGGAGAGCACGTTGATCAGCAGCGCGTCCTGCTCGGAGAAGCCCACTGCTTGCCACAACACCGCGCCGTAATAGAACACCACGTTGATGCCGACCAGCTGCTGGAACACCGCCAGGCCCACGCCGATCCAGACGATCGGGCGAACCTTGCCGGTGGCTGTGCTGATCAGGTCGGAGAACTTGGGCTTGTGCTGGTCGGCCGACATGGACGCCGAGATTTCGGTCAACTTGGTCTGCGCCGCAGCGTTGCCGTACAAGCGCTTCAACACCGCCAGCGCCTGCTCGCGACGCCCCTTGACCACCAGGTAGCGCGGGCTTTCGGGAATGACCAGCAGCAACAACAGAAATGCCAGCGAGGGAATCGCCTGCATCCAGAACATCCAGCGCCACGCGGCCTGCCCGCCCCATAACGGCTCGGTGGAGGCACCAGCGGCTTTTGCCAACAAATAGTTGCTCAGGAAGGCGCAGAACAGCCCGCTGATGATGGCGATCTGCTGCACGGTGGCCAGGCGGCCGCGATAGCGCGCGGAGGCGACCTCGGCGATGTAGGCCGGCGAGATGACGCTTGCCGCGCCCACTGCAAAGCCGCCCATCACGCGAGCGAAAATGAAAAACAAGGAGTTGTGCGCGGCGCCAGCGGCGATCGCCGAGACCAGAAACAGTGCCGCAGAAATGATCAGGACCGCGCGGCGGCCCCAACGGTCGGCCAAATAGCCGGCAAAGAAGGCGCCAATAGCGCAGCCCACCAACATTGAGGCGACTTCTAAGCCAGTCAAGAAGGCGCTGGAATTGAAGGTCTGCTTCAGGCCATCGACAGTGCCGTTGATCACGCCGCTATCGAAACCGAACAAAAATCCGCCGATCGTGGCTACACAACTGATCAGGACGATAAAACGGGTGTTCTCACCGGCATCGGGGGCGCCGTTTACGGAGACACTGGACATGGGGTCACCTGGAAGCATGCAAAGGAGCGGCCATGGGGGTGGCCGGCATCGGCCGGCGACGCGCAATGCGCCGCCGGCCACGGGACATCAACGCGTCAGATACTGATTGATCAGGTTCTCGTAGGCTTCCTGGCGGCCGCTGATCTGCTTTGGTTCATTGCCGGCCGCATGATTT